>CAZGEW010000001.1:0-38050 GCA_964524225.1 uncultured Methanosarcinales archaeon
TAGATTTTATAACCTTTTTTAATGTTTCAAATGATTGGGCAAATTAAGAAGGAAAGGATTTGTAGAAGGAGTTAATATCAATTGATAATAGTAACGAAAATTTGGCACAGCAATTTCCAAAAGCATCTTTTGGCATAGAGGGATTACTGGTTGGGTAGAAAAAGGAGGCATTATTAAACCAGGTTATACTGTATGGTTGATGTATTCTACTGGACAAGATTAAGTACACTTTCAAATTAAGAAAGGAATTTTTTCACTATTTCCATCACTTTCTTCCCATCAACCTTGCCCCTGTACTTTACCATCACTAAGCCCATGTAAGCACTAACGCTTAACCCAGGTTTTTCTTCAATGATTTTCTTTATCTCTTTTTCCAAATCTTTTTCAGAAATAGCTTCAAAATGTTTTAAATCAATATTCACCCCTCTTACTTTCTTAACCAATAAATCGATTATTGCCTCTTTTGCTACTTTTCCTTCATTTAAATAAGAAAGAACCTCTTCAAAATCTTCATTTTTTAATTTTGAAGAATCTAAACTAAATCTTGTCTTGATTTCCTTTGGGATGTTAACTAGAGTGTGAGCTATTGTTAGTGGCTCAATCTTATTGAATTTTTTCACTAATTGTTCAAAATTATAATACTCAATGACCTCTTTAGCTATTTGTTTTGGTAAATTGTATTTTTTTTTAAATTCTTCAACTTTTTCCATCAATAATTTTGGCAAAGATTTTTTTAATTCTTTAAGGTATTTTTTATCTACCTTAACTGGCAAAACATCAGTTTCAGGGTAGAGCCTAGCAGCTCCTGGCAATGGTCTTAAAAAAGATGTTGTAAAATCAGGCTCTGCTTTTCTTACTTCTCTCTCAAGCTTTTTTCCTTGATTTATTGCATCAAGCTGCCTTTTTACTTCATAATCTATCACTTTTGGAATGCTTCTTAAATCTTGAAAGCCCTTTATTTCAGTTCTTGCTCCTTTTGCAATTGAAATATTAACATCCTGCCTTATAGTTCCTAAGCCGCGCTTGACACCTTCAACACTTCTTAAAACCATGCCAATATGGCTAGCAACTTCTTTTGCGTGCTCTTGACTTTTAATGTCAGCACTAGTTGCTATCTCAATCAATGGGATACCTAGTCTGTCAAGTCTGTATCTAACAAAATCCTTTCCTTCTTCTATTTTTTGAGCTGCCTCTTCTTCTAAGCATATAGTTGGAATGCTTACTTTACCAAGTGATGTGTTAATGAAACCGTCCATTGCCACTAATGCAGTTCTCTGAAACCCGCTTACATTGCTACCATCAACAACTGTCTTACGCATTACTTGGATTTCATCTATAATTTTTGCATTCAAGAGTAAAGCAACTTTAAGCACAATTTCTAAGGCTTCTTTATCCATTGAATAAGGTGGGGTTTCGTCAAGCTCAACAAGACACGTATTTGCACTATGTCCTTCGTATAAAAAATACTTACCCTTTTCAGTTTCAAATTTAGCAGCAATATCTAACTCTCCTGTCTCTCCTACAACTCCCCTTAAACGTCTTTTAATTTGATAATCAGAAGGATCTTCAATATTTATGGTAGGGCATCTACAGAATAACTTATGATATCCTATTTGTTGATGTATTTCAAGCCCACAACGAAATCCAATTTTTTCATAGTTTATTCCAAATTCTGATGCCATTTTGGTAATAATACTAGTTTTTTTCCCTCGCTTTTTATTATTTTCGAAAAAAATATTTCCAATACACCGCTACAGAATATAGGTTCTCCTCTGCACGTGTACTTAGGTTTAATATCAAATATTTGTTCAAACTTCCTTATTATTTCGTAAGGATATAAATTAAAAGATTCAATGTAATTTCTTGATACTGTAATACCTCCGTCTCTTAATCGAACAAATCTCGCTATATCTAATATATCTTTATTAAAATATAAAGGCATTTTAACAGAATTTGTTGAACCTTTTCCCATTTTCCATCTATATTTTGATAATAGATTAAATAAATCAACTTTCAGAATTTTCTTTGAATTAGATTTTTGTAAAATCTCATCAAATTTTCTATTAGTAATTCCCTTATGTTTTAATCCATATTCCTTTATTAAATCTTTTCCACTTACAATCATTGCAGTACTTGAACTGAATATTTTTTCATAGTTAATAATTTTGTTTTTTAAAACATAACCATTAATATTAACTATATTATTTTTGTAAAAGTCATTCATTTCTAAGTGTTTTAACAACCATAATTTCTTTCTTGGGTGAGAAAATCCTATTTCAGAACAAAATTTCTTAAAAAAATTACTTTTGATATTTACTCTATAAAATTTGTTTTCTCTTAATATTCTTTCTCTATATTTGAACATTATATCTTTTCTCTCTAAAAAATCTTTAAAAGCTTCAATTAATTTTTTACTTCCGCTTTCTAAAGAGATTTTCCTATTTTTCCTAGCGACCATGCCATCACCATTTAAAACTCCTAACCAGAAATATTTTTCTAAATTTGTATTCATATAAAAACTTGGAATAGTTATAGAAAATGACTTTTCTCCAAAAGCTAGATTAAAGCAGTTTTTGAATATGTTATGTAATTTTTCTGACCTAAAATTTAAGACATATCTATTTCCTCTTTTTCTTAATTCAGGCAATTTCTTTTGTAAAGCATTTTCTATAATAGATTTTATTTTATTCATAAACTTGGAAGAGTATTCCAATTCCTCTTTTACAGATGTCCCATCGGAGAATTCAAATCTCACATTTCTCCCATCTTTATAATAACAACCATCAGCTACAAAATAGCCATATAAATAAGCAAACTTGGGACTATTTACTAATTGTAAACTTTCCATTTTTTGATTATTATTTAAATTCATTTTAAATCACTGAATTTTTTACTCGGTTGAGACTGCGTAAAAGGATTTTGCTGTTAAGTAAAAGACTTAATTTGGCAGTCGAAATATTGTTTGATGTGATTTAAATGAAGCATAATCAAAAAATGGGTAGAATTAGTTTATAAATTATACGTGAGCATGTCCAGTGGTTGTTTGCCATATATATTTAATGTTTTAAATCGGAGGAAAAGTTTTTTATAAATATATTAAAGATAGTTATATTCAATGGTATTATGTCACTATTGCAACCGTAAATTAGATTGGCTTCCAAGACCATGTAAATTTTGTAGGTATTACTTTTGTTCTAAATGTTTTTTACCTGAAAAACACGAATGTGTTGGACTTGAACCTTATTTTAGCGAAGAAAAGAAGAAATTTCAATCTAAAATGGTTGATTTAGCTTCTCAGCATGCAAAAGTTCATTACAAAGGATATGAGGATATTGTAGATGTGGAAAGAAAACCATTTTTCTCAAGCAAGCATAAGAAACTAAGCCATACTAAAAGACATTATTATGAAGTAGATGAAAAGTATAGAAGAGAATATGTAGGAAGACCATCAACCCATCTTTACAATAAAAAGAACCATAAAATTACATTTGAACAAAAGCAAATTTTTAAGGTTCCAATGTTTCTTTTGGTTTTAATTATTTTTATTATAGCTATTCTTACTCTGGTAATTCTAGCTAATATAAACGCAACTGAAAAAATAATAGAAGAGAGAAAATCTTTCAAAACAATAGAATATAATGAGACAGTTTCTAATGAAATAACCTTTAAAGAATATTTAGAAAATATTTACAGTATTGAAGGGACTGAAGCCAATATAAAAGGGTTCCTTAGAAGGTATGTAAAATATACAGATGATAAAAATAATGTTGGTGTTTATCTTGAAGCCATTGCTGACGACAACAATAATACTCTACAAATTATTAGTATGAATCAAGAACTTAGAAAGTTCTTTCCAAAAAAGGGTACCTCAACAGAAATTTATCAGATTAAAGTGAAATTTAGAAGAAATTATAAAACCTTACTCTTGGACATTTCTGATATAACCTTAAGTCAAAGAGATCCTATAAGAGTTGTCAAAAAAGAAAGAATAGTGGAATATACAGAAAATGTTACAAAAGAAATAAAAAAACCAAAATTTCCTTTGATAAGAAGAGTTGTATTTGGAACTGTAGGAAAAGAAGTAATATGCGAGGACAATACTAAATTAAATAATTGTTCAACAAACAAAACCTATTTCTGCTCCTTTAGTGGTCTTGTAAGAAAGCCCGACCTATGTGGATGTCCAGCAGGTCAAAGATTTTATTATAGTGACTGTATACCAGAAGTTAAATGTTCTGATGGTACGTTAGAACCTGATTGTTCTACTTACAAACCAAAACAATGCGTGGATGGTGAACTTATAGATAATGCAGAGTTGTGTGGTTGTCCAGAAGATCATAAAAAAATTGGAAGAAATTGTCAAAAAATATTCAGATGCGAAGACGGTACAATATACGGCGAATGTTCTAAAAATAAACCTTATTTTTGTTCTGCTGGTGCTTTAATAAAAGATTCAAACTTGTGTGGATGTGATTGGGGGTACAAATCATATAAAGGAGAATGTATAGAGAGTAACAAGGCTGAGGCGATGGAAGCACTTGATTATTTAAACAAAATCAGAAAACAATATGGAAGAAGTGAATTAAAATGGGACGATGGTTTACATAACCTTGGGATATTCAGAGCTAAAGATATGTATGAAAGGCAATATTTTGACCATGTAACACCAGAAGGAAAATGTGTCAAAGATTTTAAAGCCGATTATGGTCTGGCAGAGTATAATATTGCAGAAAATGGAGGGGCTGTAACTTATGGTAGCTATGATGGAAAAATAGATTATGCTTCTTATGCCGATCCTATGGCTCAGATTGATGGATGGATGGAAAGTAGAGGGCATAGATATAACCTTCTTTACCCAAGCCATATACTCGGAGTCGTTGCGTGCTATAGAGGAGCATGTGTATTTTTAGGAGCGAATAAAGAGTATTATGGCTTAGGCTTTGGTCCTTGCACAACTGGAGAGGAAGGTCTTGCGTACTGGCAAACAGTTGAAAAACAGCAAGACGAGATTTAATTGTTTCTCATTTCCTTTCCCAAACAACAATATTATTTTTCATAACTTTTTTAATTCTGTGCAATGGTATATTAGATTCTTCTTCATTATTCAGAACCATAAAAGAACCTTCTAGTTTTTTAATTTTTGTATAAGGAATTTTTATTAGTCTATTTAAAATTCTGTCATAGTAAAAAATTGAATATTGCTTAGGATTTTCCCTTTTGTCCCACTTTATTTTATTGAGCAAGTCTTTGATTGGAATCATTTAATACTAGTTATACCATTAAAATTTATTCTCTTTATAAGTTTTTAGGAAATAAGTTATATTTTCTGATTTTGTAAATTTATTATGTTTTTGCCTTTATTCTCTTCATCCTAAAAGTATTCTCTCTTTCAATCTCTTCCAATCTTAACTGAATAAACGCCCTTATCTTGTCTAAATTTGGAATAACAACAAACTCAAGCGCATTAACCCTTCTTTTTGTTTTTTCAATCTCGTTAAGCAATTTCCTCATTGATGTTTCAACTTCAGCAGCCAGAATTATCTTCTCAACAACCTTTTCATAAGCTGCAGCCGCTTCATCAACAGCAGATGAATTGTAAATACCGTAACCTCGTTCCATAAAAGCTTTTTTAATTTCAGATGATTCTATTTTCGGAACTTTAATGCCCATTATATTTTTTGTAGTTAGCTTTACATCTGGAATATTTTTTATTGACATTGCAATTGACTTTACTTTTAAGTCACCCTCCAATGTTCTTGCTATGTTTATCTTTTCTAAAGCAATTTTGTATTCATTAACTAATTCCTCTCTTAATGTTTTTGCTTTTTTTAGAACATCAAAAAACTCAAGAATTAAGCCATCTCTTTTTCTCTTTAGTAAATTATAACCAGATTTAGCTAGCTTGATTTGTTTTTTTAATTTTAATAATTCACTTCTTGTGGGTTTAATGTCTTGTGACATTTGATAATAAAAAATTCATTTGCTTTGCAAATGAATTTTTTTCTGATGTTTTACATCTGCAAAATTTTTAATTACAATTTTTTGATCTATTATTTCGCGCCAAATAACTTCTGCCTTATACTTTGTAGCATGTTCTAAATTTTCTACAATTCCAGCAAAAACTTCAATTTGACCATGTACTGCACCTTTTAATGTTCTTTGCTTCTCTCCCACTAATTCTATCAATTCTCGAAACTGTTGTTCTGTCCAAGCTAGAACATTACCTCTTAAATCCTTATTAATTCTATACGTAAATTTCTCTGCGATTCTTTGAATTACTTTTTCAAGCTCTGGCCCATAGTGGCTATAATTTCCTTCCAACGCTTTAATAGCTGCACAAACCTCATTTCCGTGAATAAGCCCATAATGTCCAAAAATACCAAATGAGTTTATATGTTTAAACTGAAGGGCTAATTCAATTGAAGCAGGCTTAATACGCGAACCTATTTCTGTCATTAAGTGTACATACTGTGGGTTAATTGTTAATACATCATGATGAAAGAGAGAATTGTAAGGATCTTCGCATGAGATTATACCAACATTTTTACCCTTACTAATCAATTGTGTTATATAGGGTATTGCTTCCATTTAATTTACCTTTGAAATTAAAAATTTTAAGCTTTGTAATACTTCTTCTTTAACTCAGGACTTATCCTTGTTAGCTCATTTTCTGGAAGTAAGCCGAGTAATTTCCATCCTAAGTCAAGTGTATCTGAAATGCTTCTATCTTCATCTCTTTTTTGTCTTACAAACTTGTCCTCAAACTCAGCTGCAAACTTCAAAAATTTCTTGTCACGCTCACTTAATGCCTCCTCTCCTACAATTGCAACTAATCCTCTTAGATCCCTGCCTTCAGCATAAGTAGCATAAAGCTGATCACTGACTTGCTTATGGTCCTCTCTTGTTCTAGTCGGTCCAATACCTAAATTCATCAATCGCGAAAGAGAAGGTAGAACATCAATGCTAGGATATACACCCTTCCTATGCAATTCCCTTGATAGAACAATCTGACCTTCTGTTATGTAACCAGTCAAATCAGGAATAGGATGGGTTATGTCATCACCTACCATTGTTAGTATAGGTATTTGAGTTATGCTGCCTTTCTTTCCTTTAATAACACCTGCTCGCTCGTAAATGGTAGCAAGATCAGTATACATATACCCTGGATAGCCTCTTCTTCCTGGGATTTCTTCTCTTGCAGAACCTACCTCCCTGAGCGATTCTGCATAATTAGTCATATCAGTTAATATAACCAAAACATGAGCTTCCTGCTCATAAGCAAAATATTCAGCTGCAGTTAATGCCATTCTTGGTGTAACAAGCCTCTCAACAGCAGGGTCATTTGCAAGGTTCAAAAAAACAACACTCCTTTCCAATGCACCAGTCTGCTCAAAATCATTGATGAAGTATTGCGCTTCTTCATTTGTAATGCCCATAGCTGCGAAAATGACAACAAAATTTTCCTGCTTGCCCACAACTTTTGCTTGCCTTGCAATCTGTAAAGCAATCTCATTATGGGGTAATCCACTTCCAGAGAATAAAGGCAGTTTTTGCCCTCTCACAAGAGTATTCATCACATCAATTGTTGATAACCCAGTTTGGATGAAATCATGTGGAGAAGCCCGTGCATACGGGTTTATAGCAACGCCAATAATATCAAGCCTTTTTTCCGGAATTATTTCTGGACCATTGTCAATTGACTTGCCGCTGCCACTTAGAATCCTGCCAAGCATGTCTCTAGAGACATTAAGCTTCAAAGTGCCACCTAAAAATTTAACTCTTGTATCAACATCAATCCCGGCAGTACCCTCAAAAACCTGCACAACAACAATATCGTCACTTGTGTCAAGCACCTGCCCATTTTTTATTTCTCCATTTGGCAATGCTATTCTTACTATGTCAGCGTATCCAACTGGCTCTGTTTTCTCAACAAAAATTAAAGGGCCTGCTACTTTTGTTATTGTTTTGTATTCTTTCATTTTTAAAGCAAAAAATTCAACGGCTTTTCCGTTGAATTTTTTGCTATTTAATTTTACTTTATGAAAATTTTTATCATTTGGATAAAAATTTTTGTATAAAATTATTTAAAATTCTTCTTCCTATTCATTTCGCCTCAATCCAATTCACACTTTGGTCATTCCATATTTTTCTGAAATGATAAAAGAGATAGTACAACTCTTGAAGATTTTTTGAATAAATTATTTTATGTGCATTTATAATATCCATTTTTATATAAAGCGGCAATTCTTCAAAAATTCTGACGTCATATTTATTTGCATTTATGTTCTGCCATATTTCCCCAAGAAGTTTTGAAAATTGTTCTGGAGTTTTTAATTTTGGGGCTACAATGCAAATATCTATGTCGCTTCTTGCAGTTTGCTCATTTCTTGAATAAGAACCATAAAGTAATACGGAATGTATTAGTCCTTTCTCTATTTTATCTTTTAAGAAGCTAAAATCATTTTTTATATTGTTTATTAAATTAGTATCTTTCATTTTTTTCAATTTTTTTTGTCTGTATGTAACTTCTTCTTTCATTTTTAATTAAAAAAATTTCAGTCAAAGATTGAAATTTTTTTCTAATGGTTTACATAAATTTTTGTTATCTTTAATTTAATTTTGATTCATTTCACGCAATTAAACCTGCTAGTTCTAAAAAATTGTTAATTATTATACGTCCATTTCTTTGATACCCGGGTTTCAAAATTTGATAATCTTGTAATATTGTTGCTTTATCATATCCTAAAAACATTGTATCAGATCTTAACCAATTCCTGAGCATTGCAGACGTAATCTCAAGATGCCCTTGTATACCATATGCTCTTTGCCCAACTTTAACCACTTGTGATTCTATTTGATATTCTCCATGACCTTTACCAAGTAAGGTTACCCCTTCTTTGAGGACTACAGTTTCTCCGTGCAGTTGAAAAATTGGAAATGGGCTGTTAACTCCTTTTAACAAATTCTCGTTTATTCCTTGCTCTGTGACTTCAACCTGGAAATAATTTCCATTTTTATCTCTACAACCAACCTCTTTAAAGTCTGCTTTTTGTACTAAACCACCAGCTACTTTGACTAATACCTGCTTTCCAAGACAAATACCAAGATATGCAACATTTTCTTCTAGGGTTTGCTCAACAAATTCCACTTCATTTTTCATTTCTTTATCATTTGCACTTTGAGGACCACCTAAAACTATAACAGCAGAATACTCATTAGGATTTGGAAATCTCATACTACGAGAATGTGGATTATATGGTCTAATAGGAATCTTATACCCATCTAAAATAGTCTTTATCAAACCTGGACCTTCTCGATGTATATTTTTTATAACTAAAACTTCTCCTAAAGCCATATCAAACCCTCAACTCTTTTTCCATCTGCTTTGTGATTTCATCAAGCAACTTTTCATAATCCTCTATGAACTTCACCTCACTTAACTTGTCTTTTGCCTTTGTTGCGAGTATTTGATGCACTCTCATTCCACTGTCTAGTGCAGCATTTGCCAACTTTGAAAAGTGAAGTATTGCTTTCATAATTGAATACGTTTTCTTTAAATCACAATATGTATCAACATCGTGATACGCATTCTGTTGTAACAAAACCTCTCTGACCAACCTTGCAACTAGTAGCACTAACTGTTGCCTTTCTGGTAGTGCATCAGAACCAACCAACTGTACTATCTCAAGCAATTTATCCTCTTCTTGTAGTATACTCATTGTCTCTGTAACTAATTTGCGCCAGTCTAGTGCAACATTTTTTGCATACCATGGCTCGAGGGTATTTAGGTATAAAGAATAGGAAGTAAGCCAGTTTATAGCTGGAAAGTGCCTTCTTTGAGCTAACTTTGCGTCTAGAGCCCAGAAAACTTTTGTAACCCTTAAGGTGCCTTGAGTAACAGGCTCAGAAAAATCTCCGCCTGGAGGGCTAACAGCTCCGATAATGCTCACACTACCTACTTTTTTTATATCAAGCGGAATAACCCTGCCAGCTCTTTCATAAAACTGTGCCAATCTTGTTGAAAGGTAAGCAGGATAGCCTTCTTCACCTGGCATTTCCTCCAACCTTGATGAAATCTCTCTCATTGCTTCTGCCCATCTTGAGGTGGAATCTGCCATTAATGCAACAGAATAACCCATGTCTCTAAAATATTCAGCGATTGTAACTCCTGTGTAAATACTAGCTTCTCTTGCCGCAACAGGCATATTGCTTGTATTTGCGATCAACACAGTTCTATTCATCAACGGTTCACCAGTTCTTGGGTCAGTTAATTCTGGGAATTCTGTAAGCACTTCTGTCATTTCATTTCCTCTTTCGCCACAGCCGACATAAACTATGATATCAGCATCACTCCATTTTGCAAGTTGCTGCTGGCTTACAGTATTATGAAGAATCATTGGGGAATTACCACCAACAAAATTGTGCGTATTTGGAACGGTGATATCATATACATCTGTTTCACAATCCACAATATCAATACTTATAATTTCATCGCAGAAAACATACTCAAGGGCATTTCTAAAATCTTGTAGATATTCGACATTGAGTAAATCAACAACTTTGGAAAAAGTCTGAACTGTTTGTTTACTGTTATGATAATATGTTGTTGTAGAAACTCCTTCTTTTTCAAGTAAATAAGGTTTTCTTTGCTCTAATATTTTTTTAAGCAGTCCAGAAGTTATTGGGACAATATCATTGCTGTTATAATAAAACTCCTTATCATAATAAGGCGCAAGCTTTATAGCCTCTCTTGGCGATATAAATAATCTGTAATATGTTCTGTTGTCTATTATTCTCTGGCTTAATCTATGCAATATGCCGAGTCTTAATAGCAGATAAGATAATCCATATTGCATCACTTTGCTTGCTGTGGTTACTTCTACCTCTTTTTTACCTATGTATCCATCACAACTTATATACGCAATCAAAAAGCTATTAATTACAGAATCAGGTGACTTCATCAATATTGAAGGAACTTTAATAGTTCTTGATTTTTTATTTAATGGGTAGTCAACACTTTCTAAAATCTTGACTAATGCTTTGCTGCTTACTGCAACTGCTTCTACAGTTCTTGCATAATATTCCTTGGTTCTTAGTCCAAATAACTTTTGTGTTAAATAGGATACTCTGTCTCGTAATTGCTTTTTTTGATTAAAGAAATGCACTGACGAACCACCTTTTATCATACCATCAGACATTAAATAGCCAAGCAGCTCTGAAAAGTTTTCTGAGAAAGATTGAGGGATATTTACTATTGTAGAGTCTCTCTCAACTTTTATTTTTGTAATTTTTAAATCCTGATTACTTAATTTATATAAGGATTGCACAAAGCTAAGAGTAGGGTGGTTTCTATTGTAATAAAAGTTCTGCAGCGTATGTTCAGGCACTCCAATATGCTCTGCCAACCTCTTTTTTGTGATACGAGTTTTTTCACAATGAGCATCTATTATATTAGGGATATTCCTTAAAATATCTTCATCACAAACCCTGCAAGCAAAATTAATTGGAAAATTTTGGTATTCTGCCTCAACTCCGATTTCTCTTGGGGCTATTATAAAATCGCCTTCATTTAAGTTTTTAGCTTCTGTCTCCACAATATTTAAATTTTCATCAATTTTAAACAGCTTATGGATTGGTGTTACTTTTACTTTTCTTCCTGAGCTTGTTTTTATCTCAACTAATTGACTTGTTTTTCCTTTATATACATGTGTTGCAACACTTTCTTCAATCTTATTTTTATTAAAAGTATATATGTTCAAGGGATATGTTAGCTCAATTAAGGTTTCGTATTCATTTGGTTTTATTATCTTATTTGTTTTGTTCACAGCACACGTCTCATACAGTTTCTTAATTTCTATTAACTCGTCATTTACAAAAATTAGCGTGTCTCCTGAAACACATTTTCCCGCTCCAAACGGACCAGGAATTGCAGCAACCCCTCCTTTTGCTAAGGGGAACAGAGCATCAAAAATTCTCTGTCCTGTTATCAAAGGTGCTTCTGGTTTTAGCTTTGAACTTACTGGTCTTGCTACCCTTACAGGCCAATTGTGCTTTAGCTTAAGCTCGAACCCATTATCAAGTTTCCCAATAATATCGTTAACAGTAAATTTTCCTGACTTTATTTCTGTAATTTTCCCTTTTTGATTTGGTGGAACAAGAACTTTGTGGATAATTCCTGGGTTTTCTTCAATTTCACCAATAATTTGTCCAGAAACTACATTTTCACCGACTTTCACCGTCGCTTTAAAGTCCCATTTCTTAGTGTAATCTAGGCCAGGAGCATCAACACCTCTTTTGATGAAGTCACCCATCTGCTTAACTAAAACAGGCAATGGTCTTTGTATGCCATCATAAATGCTGCCAAGCATCCCAGGTCCAAGCTCAACTTTTAATGGCTCACCTGTATTAATAACAGGCTCCCCTGGCTTTATTCCAGAAGTATCCTCATAAACTTGAATAATTGATTTCTTACCCTCAATCTGTATTACTTCTCCCATTAAATTTTCATTCCCGACTCTACAAACATCGTACATCCTTGGCTTTATACCTTTAGCCACTACAACAGGACCTGCAATTCTATATAAAACTCCTATTTCCATAAGTCAACTCCAATTGATTTTTTAATTAGCCTTTTCAAGCTATCTTGCTCATCTTTAGTTGAGAGTGGAATAAATACAGGCTCAACCGAAGCCTCAATAGCAGTTTTTTGATATATATCAAGACTGTCCATTATTTTTTCATCAACAACCACAATGCCAATATCTTTTTGGTTTTTTAATCGGTCGAGTTCGTTAAAGTAATCGCCTGTAACTTCAATGACATCTCTGACACCAGCTAACTGAAATCCTACAACAAATTCACTTCCTCCAAGTACAGCTATTTTAACCATGTTGAAAATAAAAAATGTCAATTGCTCTGCAATTGACATTTTTTATATTAATATACAAGTTGATTTTCTGTGAAATCTTCACTTAATCCGAGCTGTTTCCCTTTCACGATAACCTTTAAGTTCCTTACTTCTATATCTTTTGCGAACATATAACCTAGTATAGTATCAATTGATAAAGGATGCTGATGCATAAACAAAATCGATTGCTTGAGAAGGTGCTTGTACATCTCTGTCTCTAATGCTATTAAAGAGCCTGTTCTTTTGAATTCTGTTATGCCCTCTAAAATAAGATTTTTGTACTCGGTTTTCTCAAATGCCTTAGAAAGTTGCTCTAAATCATCATGGGTTGCAAGATTCATAATCATGTTGTCTTTTATATTGTTGCCAGTGGTTATAACAAAATTCTTTATAATGTCTTTACCGAACTTTGCTTTTTTCAGCCTCAACAACGTCAATATGTTCAGTATCTCAACTTCTTTCAGCAAGAAGTCCTTGAAAAGCTTCCCTTCTTTTGGCAAAATGCTTGAGAATTTGATTAGGTTAGTGTAATAATATTTATCTAATGTATTTTCAATCCCAACCAAACTGTTTTTCTCTGCTAATTCCTTCAGCCCATCTCTGAAGTAAGAAAAATCAATCATGTAATTATTTTTTAAAACCTCTTCTATGGATTCTTTTTTTAAAAGAGAAATTAAAAACTCGTAGCTTAAAGTACCTGCCGCTGTTAGTGAGTTAATTATCTGCCTTTCATCACTGTTTGTGAATTTCCCTCTTAAGATTGTCTTTATGTCTTCTATGTCTTTTCTTTTGGCATATTCACTTACCAATAATCCAAGTTCATAAGAGGATATCCTAATCAGCTTCTTGAAAGACTCTGCAAGATTTTTGTTTAATGCGAGCTCTAGCAGATCTGCTCCAGAGTAGCGAGTGGCAAGCTCATTAATTTCTTTTTTGTAATGTGACTCCTGCAAGAATCTTGCAATCTCGCTAAAACCCATCTTTAGCATTTTGGCATAATCTTCTTTCTTAAAGAGCAAAGCCCTCATCACCACAGTCCTTACATACGTGTAAGGGTAAAATCCAAGCTTGATTTTCTGTTCTGTTGATGGCTCTTTTAACTTTAGCATATTAACCAAACAGTAACTTGTTTATATTTTGCAGCTCGCTTTCTTTTATGCTTTCTAGCAATGTATCAAAGCTGTAATCAACCCTTATTGTTCTTTCATTATTTTCAGCAATTAAGCCGCCGCTTATGTTAACTGTTTCTATTTTAAAGTCTTTAATGAATTTTGCATCTCTCTCGTTGCAGTTAACATAAGTTAAGTTGATATCCTCTTTTGCTTTTTCTAATAGTTTTTTTATGTAAACTTCCCTTTTCTTGTCTTCCAAAGCTTCAAGTTTTTTTCTTGCAGTTGCAAACACTGCTTCTATGAGCTGTTTTTTCGCTTCCAAAACCATTTTTTTGTTTTCAAGCTCTGCACTTGCTAATTCTTGCCTTTTGATAGTTTCTATCATTCTTTTTGTCTCTGCTTCACTTATTTCTTTCATATCCTCAATCTTTTTTTCTGTTTCTCTTAGTATTTTATTTGCTTCTTTTCTGGCTTCTGCCAGTAAAGCAGATTCCTGCTCCCTAGCAGTTCTAATTACTTCTTCCTTTACTGCTTCCAGTTCCATTTGTTCTTAGCCAGCTAATCTGATGATGAGAAATGCAACCAACAGCCCAAATATTACAATTGTTTCGGGAATAACTGTTAGTATTAAGCCTCTACCAAACAGCTCTTCCTTTTCAGCCATTGCACCAACTGCAGCAACACCAATTTCCTTTTCAGCCCAAGCTGCTGCAATTGCACTTGCACCAATAGCTGCTCCAGCAGCAAGCGCCACTAATCCCGTTCCTAAGTCAACTACCATTTTTCAACCTCCTATTATTTTATTATTTTGATTTTGTTTTTATTATTTTTTATCGGTTCTATTTCTTAATCCTCTTTTAATCCAAACGGCTTGTACTTTTTAGCACCGCCATGGAAAAATTTTGAAAAAAACTCGACATAGTGTAGTCGTAAAGAGTGCAAGAAGCTTCCAAGCCATCCAATTAGGATATTAACTATGTGTCCAGTAACCAAAATAAGCACCCCAATTAATACAAAGACCCCTCCTTTGTGGAAGAACTCTTTTACAAATTCGTTGACTATCAAAGCCAGAATAACAGAGGACAAGCCAATAGCCGCTAATCTTACATAGGATAAAATGTTTGTAAATATAGTTGGAATCTCAATAAGTCCTCTAAAGCCCTCGCCTTTGAGCAGCATCAAAATAGATGCTACAAAAAATACTACCCCTATAATAGGGGAGATTGTAATTTTCTTAAGATAAGCCAAAGCAAGCATTGCAATTCCTAGTTCTAATAAAATCCAGCTTGCTTTTGCATAAATCGCATGCATTAACCCATGACTCCTTAACTCGTTTACAAATCCAAGTATAAGCCCAAGATTTACATGTATTAGTCCTATAGCAATTGTTATAACCATTAGTTTTTCTGCACCATGCTCTCTGCTTACATAAGGATGATAAATCTCAAACCCTAAAAATTCTGCAAACACAAATCCAAACAACATAGAGATAAAAGAAGCAAGCATTAGAATGTTAAAGAGGTTTTTTGCTTTAGGCATTTTTTTCTTTAGCAACCAGAAGAAAGCAAAGCTTATAAGTCCATAGCCAATGTCACCAAGCATTATGCCGAAGAAGATAGGGAATGTGAGGAAAACGAAGAATGTAGGGTCAATCTCTTTGTAGGCTGGAACGCTGTAAATGTCAAGAAAAAACTCAAATGGCTTGATAAGTTTTGCATTTTTTAATTTTACAGGGACGTTATCCTTTTTCTTTGCAGGCTCGAAGTGCACAAACACCTTATCTTTGCTTGCTTTGTTTAATCGTACTATTAATTTGCTCAAGTCATTATTTGGAACCCATCCTTTTACTAGGAAGCTACTCTGAGTTGATGCAAACTTCAATGGCGCCTCTGCTTTTTCAAGCTGTTCTGTTAGGAAATAATCAGAGGCTATCAAAAATCCTGTATAGTCTTTTGCAAGCCTTTGGAGCTTGTTTTTCAGTTCCTCCTTTTTTACTTGAATTTTGCTGCTTTCTTCCTGAGCTTTCTTCAAGTTTTCAGATGCAGTTCCTTTAAGGTTAGCTATGTTAGTAAAATTAAATTGCATAAAGCCACTTTTTTGCAGTGCCTGAATTGCTTTTTCCTTAAGCTTTGCATCAACAAACAAGATAATGAAGTTTCTTTTTTTGGATTCAGAAGAGAAAAGCATAAAGTCCTTTATGGTTCTTGAGAGTTCATCTCTCAAAACATCAAAACTTGTTTTGATGTAGCCAGTGAAGTATTCTAGTGACTTGTAAGAGGTTAGATTTTCAAGAGGTAGATTAATGCCGTTTAAAATTTCAAGTTCCTGCATTAAAGCCCTGTTCCTTGAGAGCACTTCTTCTATTTTCTTCAATTCCTCTAACGTTAATGTCACTTCTTTGCTTAATTTATTTACAGTTGGTTCAATCTCCAGTAAGCCCTTTTTCAGCTCAAACTTGGCTTCTTCTTTCTTTATGTTTAATGCCGACATCAAGGCTCTTACCTTTACAAGAATCTCTGAAAATTTTGACGCACTTTCCAATGGAGTCCCTATGTCTGCCGTATCATTTTTTGTATGCTCCACAATGTGGAGTACCTTTAAGTCATGCAATTCTTTTATTGTAGGCTCCTGCAAGCCTTTTGCTCCTGTTATAATCACGCTTGACATCTCATAAGGATTGAACATCTAAACCATCTCTTCAAACTTCTTCATCACAAATTCTACTGATTTTGCTATGTTCTTTTCTGATTTTGCCTTTATCTGCTTTGCAATTAATCTTCCTTCTGCCAGCTTTTCTTCTTTTAGGAGTCTTGCCTTGTCCCTGAATTCAATCAGTTTTTTCTCCTGTGATTTTCTTATCTCTTCCTCCTTTATAGCTAAAAGCTTTGAAGAATTCCTTACTGCCTCACGGATTATTGCTTCTTTTTCGCTTTTTGCCATTTCTAGAATCTCTTCCGCCTTTTTTTCAGCTTCCTTAATCTCTCTTAAAATTTCAATTTCTTTTACATAAGTTTGGGTTACATCCATTTTGTCTCAAAAGAATCTAATAGGTATTTATAAATTTGTTGTTAACCTTTATTAAATAAAAATTTAAATAAAAATTTTTAAAATAAACTACTTTCTCATTTGATTGTGTATTGATTGGGCTCGTAGCTCAGCTTGGAATTAGAGCGATATGTGTACTATGTTAAACACGCTAAAGCCTCCTAAGCTGTAGGTCCTGGGTTCGAAACAACTGCGAAATTCACTTCGTTCGCAAACATTGACGAAAATCCCAGCGGGCCCGTTTTAATTGAAAAAGATAATAGTCTACTAAAGAACTAGCATACCTTACTCATGAGTAAACCAAAAAACAAGCTTGTTTTCTTTCTTGCTATCAAGGCGACAGAAGCCAAACCTGAGAAACTGCACTATATCACCTATTTTCAAATTCTTAACCATTGGCTCAGCTAAACCCTTCTTTACTTCTTTGTCAGGCATTAAAACCTCAATCTTTGGTAAATCTCTATGCACAGGAAGCCAATGAATTATTACTGTGCCATGTTTTTTATATTTTTCATACTCCAATGAATCAAAAAAAAGGCTACGCTTTTTTTTTGTGAAATTAAGGCAGTCCATTAATCTAATTAATTCTTTATCCTGAAATTCTTTAAAATCTTTTTCTGTAATGTAAAATTCACCTTTTGTTTTGAATATTCTGGTACCTCTTTCCTCAAACTCTGGATGAAGTTTTAACTTTACTGTTTGCTCAGGCGCATTTTCAATCATTATTTCTTTTGGATTTTCAATGAAAAAATAACGATTGCATCGTGAATCAAGGAGTCTTCTGTTATGAGCTATTAAATCGTCCCATGTAAGAATTGCTTCTGTTTTTGTTAATCCTGTTGAAAGTACAAAATTTTTTATAGCTTCTGGCAAAAATCCCCTTCTTCTTAGTGCAACTATTGTAGTCAATGAAGGATCATCCCATCCAATAAGTTCTTTTTTCTTTACCTTTTCTCTTATAATTCTTCCAGAGCTTTCAACTCCTTCGAGATTAAATCTTGCGAACTCGTATATTTTTGTCTCTCTAAAGCCAGCTAATGTCTGAATTAACCTTTGTAATTCGTTCCTTAGCTCGAATTCTTTGCTTCTTAAGCGGTGTGTAACTCCTTCTAAGCCATCCATTATTGCGCTTTCAAAGTCATAATTTGGCCATACTCTGTATTTTTTCTTTTTTCTTGTATGTGGTTTGTCAACAATCCTAAAAATAATTGGGTCCCTCAAAGTTGTATTTGGGCTTTGCATATGACCTTTAAGTCGTAATACATATTTACCCGGCTTAGCCTTAAACATTTCATGCCATAAAGCTGTATTCTTGTCAATTTGGTTGTATCGACATTGGCATTCAATGCCATTTTTTCTGTTTTCCCTTATTTTTTCTTGGTTACAAGAGCAAACATAAGCATGATGTTCATTTGTTATTTTTTCAGCATATTTGTAAAATTCTTCCATGGAATCTGATGCGTAATCAATTTTATCAGGCTTAATACCAAGCCATTGGTAGTTATTAAGATGTATCTTATAGAATTCTTCTTCAATAAGCTCTGGATTTGTGTCTTCAAATCTTAAGTAGAAAGTTCCATTATAGCGTTTAGCAAGCTCATAATTAACAATTATTGCCTTTGCGTGACCTATATGGGGGTATTTGCTTGGCTCTGGTGGAAATGCTGTAATTACCTTTTGGCCTTCTCTTACACCAAGAAACTCAAAAATACCTTTTTCTTTTGCTTCTATCCTTTTCTCTAGCAGTTCTGGGGCTATTTCCTGCAATCTTTTTTCTTGTTTTTCTAATGAAAGATTGTTAACCTCTTTGATTATTTTTCCAATTTCTTTGCTTATTTCCTTTGCTTTTTCCTTTAAATCTGGATTTTCAGCAAAAACTTTTCCAATAACGGCGCCTGGATTTGCTTTGCCTTTATACTTAATTGCATTTTGCAAGGCATATTTCAAAATTATTTGTTTGAGCTTACCTTCCATATTTCTTATAAAATCGAAAGTTATTTAAATAACTTGTTCTATAGAAAATCAATCACAAGGACTAAAGGGGTTATTTTTGGTTTTCTCCCAACCTTTTTATTTCATAAAAAATTTGTAAAAACAAATTAAAAATAAGTGGATTTTATGAGAAGGCAAATTTCTACAATACCAAAGGCTTCTGTTGCAAGAATTTTAATGAATGCTGGAGCCAAAAGAGTATCTGCTGACGGAGTAGATGCTTTCACCGATGTTCTTACAGATATTGCAATTAAGATATCTACAAAAGCAGCTCAGATTGCAAAACATGCTGGTAGAAAGACAGTGCACGAAGGAGATATTAGATTAGCCGCAAAATAAGTGAATAAATAAAATTTAAGACTTAATTAATTTCCTACCATATTCAGAAATCCTTTTAGTTGTTCCAAAAAAATCATTAATTATAGCAACTTCCTCTGGATTGGAAACTAGAGCTTTATCAACATTATCACCAAATCTATTTATAAGTCTTTCAACTTCTGGTAGTTTTTGTCGAATAAGTTTTGAATCTTTTTTCAAATCTCGCATTGTATATTGTCCAAACATTTGAATCAATCTCAATAAATTTTAAAACTTAATTCTTATAGAAGTCTTTAATATTCTATATTTAAATCTTTCCAATACTTTTATAAATAATTCTAATATATAAGAAAAAAATTTCACCAGTCGAATGCGAGTGAGCGAGTTCTTAACGAGCGAACTCGCTCACATGTCACAGGCGAAATTTTTTTATGTCAAAATGCTAAGCGAGCAATTAAAGGAAGTATTGTTAAAAAACACAGACCCTTTTACAGATATACTTGGGCAAGATAAGGCAAAGCAAGGTATTAAATCTGCATTGCTTATGAACAGGCATATCATCATTATAGGCGCACCAGGCACAGGAAAGACAACATTAGCAAAAAACATAGCAAAACTATTAGGTGTAAAAAGATTTGTCAGGATTCAAGGCTCTCCAGATTTAACTGTGGAAGATTTACTTGGTGACATAGACCCGATTAAAGCTTTAAAATTTGGACCTTTGAGCTTGGAGGCTTTCACCCCTGGCAAAATATTCAAAGCCAATAACGGAATTTTATTTTTTGATGAGCTAAATAGATGTCCTGAAAAAATGCAAAATTCATTACTGCAAGTTTTGGAGGAGAGAAAGGCGACTATTGGCTCTTACGATGTTGATTTTGATACAGACTTTATATTTATTGGCACAATGAATCCAGAAGACACATCAACTGAAAAGCTGAGTGATGTGTTGCTTGACAGATTTGATATTATCTACATGAATTACCCTGAAAGTGTTGAAATTGAAAAAGAGATTGTAGTTAGCAAGGGCAAAAAATTAGCTACTGTAAGTGACGAGCTTCTAACAATTATGATTTACTTCATAAGATCATTAAGAAGTGACGAAAGGCTTGAAAAAAAGCCGAGTGTAAGAGCCTCAATTGGTTTGTACGAGAGATGCCAGTCAAATGCTTTAATCAACGGAAGAAGAATAGTAGAATTTGAAGACATAAAAGAGGTTTTAGTTTCTGTTTTATCACATAGAATAAGGCTTAAACCTTCTGTTAGATATTTAGAAAGTGTGGAAGATTATATTATTGAGCAATTCCACAAGAACGTTGAATTAAGCAAATGGCAGAACAATTTAGAAAAGGAAAAAGCAGGTGATTATCGGTAGCGTAAAATTGACATTTAAGGAAATTAGTAAAGTAGAAGAATTAAGTGGAAAGCTGGCATTTCAAGAGCTTGAAAACAAGTTTATGCATTCTGTTATAGAAAATGATAAACAAACAATAGACAATGGTAAATTAATAAATGGCATGATAAATCAAGGTATGAGTTCTTTCACTCCTGATTTAATGTTTGAGCAACTTATAAAAAACTATTCCATTGCAAAACAAATCTATGGCGATTCTGTTATAAAACTTGTATTTGGGTACGAGCCTGATTATATTAGAAGAAATATAGGGTTTCCTGAATTTCAGAAAGAGCTTAAAGAAAGGTTAAGTAATAAGGTTGAGGAGCTTAAGGAAGAGGGTTTTTTGGATAATGACTACTCTTTGACAGAAAAGGGCTTTGAGTTTGCATCCCTTATTTTATATTTTGAGGAACTTGATAAAATAATTACTAAAGATGTTATAGGAGAAAAAATAAGTAAAAAGCCTTTTATTTATGGTGAAAAATATAGCTCCAGATTATACAAAAAAGGCGATAGGTACAGAGACATCGCATTAAAAAAATCTGTTAAACTTGCAATCAGAAGAGGCCATGATAATTTATGTGAAAAAGATTTAATGGTTTATGAAAAGCAAAGGAAAGGTCAAGCATACATTGTTTATGCACTTGATGCATCTGGCTCAATGAGGGGCAAGAAGATTGAGGCATGCAAGAAAGCCGGAATAGCACTCGCATATAAAGCGATTAATGAAAAAGACAAAGTTGGGTTGATAGTTTTTGGCTCAGAGATAAAAAATGTTATCGAGCCGACGCTAGATTTCACACGATTGCTAAAAGGAATAACTAAAGTAAGAGCTTCTAAAGAAACAAATATTATCTCAACATTACAGAAAGCAATTGAGCTGTTTCCAAGTGAAAACATAACAAAGCATTTAATTCTTATAACAGATGCAATGCCAACAAAAGGCGAAACTCCTGAAAAGTCAACACTTGAAGAAGCTTCAATAGCCAGAAGCAAAGGAATTACTATATCATTAATTGGCATCAATCTTAATGAGAAAGGGAAAAAATTTGCAGAGAAAATAGTAGAGATTGGAGAAGGTAGGCTATATATTGTCAGAAACATAGAAAATATAGATAAGATTATTTTAGAAGATTATTATAGTTTTTGACAAATTATAGATATTTAATGCAAATATTTTTATATATTCATAGTTAGATTCCTAACATGAAAACAGCACGTAGAATAACAAGCAATTTTATAAGTCTTGCTCTATCAGAACTTATATCAAAAATAATACAGATTATCATCTTTATTTATTTAGCAAGAATATTTGGCAAATTAGAATTTGGAAAATTTGGTTTTGGGTTTGCATTTGCTACCATAATTGCCGTAATTGCAGATTTTGGGATTAACACTCTGTTGATAAGGGAGATAAGCAGAGATAAAAAGAATGTAGGCAAATATGTGTCTAATGCATTAACGATAAAATGCTTTTTATCACTAATCACATTTTTTATAGCTAGTATCTTCCTTATTATAGGAAAATATTCTAAGGATACCGTTGCAATTGCATACATAATGCTTGTGTTTATGGTTTTGCAAACATTTACTGATTTATTCTATTCTGTTTTCAGAGCGTTTGAGAAAATGTATTACGACGCATTACTGAAGGTTGTAAGGGTTGTTATTTTATTGTTGTTGGTTTCTCTTTCAATGAAGGTAGACTATACATTAACTCAACTAACAGTTATATTTCCACTTTCAGAGATTATTGTGCTTATTATGTCCATAGCAATCTACATGAAAAATTTTGCTAAAATTTCCTTTGGTTTCGACTTAAACTTTGATAAAAAGCTTATGAAAGAATCATTCTTTTTCTGTTTGTCAATCTTATTTGGGAATATATTGCTGTATATTGACACCGTAATACTTGAAAATATTAAGCCTAACGAAGTAGGTCTTTATGCCGCTGCATACAATTTACTATTGGGCATGACTTTTATTCCACTTATGTTCTCAAACGCAGTTTATCCAGTTTTTTCTAGATACTTTATAAACAACAAGGAATTACTTAAGTTTGCATACAAAAAATCGTACCAGTATATGCTAATGTTAGGACTGCCGATAACCTTAGGCATTTTTATATACGCTAGGAATATTGTACTTTTGGCTTATGGAGTTGAATACTCAAGGTCTATCATTGCAGTAAAGATACTCTGCTGGTTTATACTTCTAAGATTTGTAAACATAACATCCGGCACATTGTTGTCGTCAATCAATAAGCAAAGAGCTCGTGTAATTGGACAAGGAATTGTGGCTACTGTAAATTTAGTACTTAACTTAATGTTAATCCCAAAATATGGATTTATTGGAGCTGCTATTGCAACTATTGCATCAGAGAGCCTTTTCCTAGTTACATACAATTACTTTATATATAAAGAAAGGCTTAATTTCAAACTGAAAGAAATTTTTATAAAGCCATTAATTGCATCTGTCATTATGACAATAGTTATATTATTAATTCCAAATTTGCTTGCTGGATTTTTTTTAGGTGCACTATCTTATTTTGGTGTGATGTTAATACTCAGGGCATTTAAACAAGAAGACAAACAGCTAATAATAAAGGTACTAAGCAATAGGTAAAACAGATTTTAAATTTTTGTCTAGTTCTTTGGCATACTGATTAATAAGGGATTTATCTCCATAAATGCACTCATAAGTTGCTTTATTTTTGTCTGTATTTTGTATCCTGTCAGATGGCCTTAATACCAATTCCTTATTCCTTTCATTTAGGTATTTTTTGCACTTTTCTAAGCTTAAGAAAGTAACAGATTTGCCAGTCCCAACAAAATCTTTTATCGAATCATTCAATGAGAATGTGTAGTCAAATACAGAAATATCTGCATTCTTTAAAATACTGGAAAAAAGCTTTTCATCTTTAAATGCATAAAGCAATGAAACACCCTTTGCAAAAAATAAGTTGCATTTGATAATTTTTATTTTTTTGTATAATTTTAACTTATATCTTTCGTGAGTATAAGAAGCAACAAAATTCATCATATCAGAATTGTCAACGCCTACAAATAATAGGTCTTTAACATTTAGTAGACCTAATTTTTTGTTGATGTATTCTAACGAGTCAATAACGCCCATAAGAGATGAGCCAACTTCGTAATAAATCAATTGCTTTGAAAATTTCCTACAAACTTGCAAAGCTGTGTACTTTTTTATATTGTCTTCTAAATCTTCTTTGTGATAGACATTTTTTATGTTTCTAGTTCTATAAGCTATCATATCTTTCAAATACCTCGCTACCATTAAGAAGTCGTATGCTTCTTGTCCCTCTCTTGTATCATATACAATTCTTTTTTTGCCTTCTAATTTGCCAAATTCAAGATATGGTTTTGTGCTTTTCATCATTGGTACAGCTTAAAATAGCAAGATGTTTCAAAACAGGATGAATTATAAAATAGGTTTCACCTTCATTTAAATTTTGCTTTTTTGATGGCAACCTTCCATATTTTTTTAGTCTCTTAATTACATCAACTAAAAGTTCTGATCTCATGTAAGGGTCAAATATATTATCTAAATCAATTAAGTTAGGTTTTTTAAAGCTCTTTTGCATTATTATCCTTCCTGTGTCTACGCCTTCTTCCATAAAAAATGCTGTAGCACCACAATTATCGTCAATTAAGATGCTATAATAAAAGCAAGTGCTACCTCTATACTTAGGTATTATACCCGGGTGTATGTGTATAAATTTCTTACCTGTTTTTAGTGTGTCTTTTTTTAATATACCTCCTCCTGTATAGATATAATATTTTTCTTTTCTTCTTAAGAGCTCTTCTATAACCCCTTTTTCATTTGGAGTTTTTGCATCTATTATCTTAAATGGAATTCCATTTTTTTTTATTGTAGTCAATGCATCCTCAAATAAATCAAAATACTTTTTTGCATGATCAATTGAAAATATTGAATTAAATTCGTTGTGATAAATAACATTTTTTCCATCTATTATTATAGCAAATTCTGGAAGGAGTTTATTTTTTACCAAATTCTGCAAGTAAGCTTTACATCTAAACCCAGGCGTTACTAATATACCAAGATTTTTGACTATCATATTGTTATCTCTTTTATTTCAGACAGGCTTTTTATTTCTTCTAATTCAATAGCAAAGGCTTGATAAGCCAAAAACAAATCATGCCTTTTAATCTTATTTAATATGGTAGTTATAGCATCATTTAGCTTTAATGTAGTATTAAGGAATTTTAAATTCCCTGATATTTTGTAATAAAGTAAAGAGTTTAATGATAATAATACATAATTCTCTGTATTTTTGTAATTATTAGACAATTTTCTGAATTCTTTATCATATACTTCATATAATCTTTTACTTACTTCGTATTTCTTAATAAACTTATTAAGCCAATTATAAATTTCTTTTTTATGTCCCTTATTAAGAACTAATAGCATCAAAATATTTTTTAATATTTCATTTGTTCTGAAATTTTTATTAGGTTTTATACGAGCACTATAAACTTTAGATTTTAGAAAATCTCTTAGTGTTAGATTTTTTTGCTCTTTAATATTTATCTCTAGATTTTTAATAATTTGTAATCTGGTTTTTTTATAAGACTCTAAAAAAGGATAACCTTCAAATTTAGAAAATTGATAACTCTGCTGGTATTCGAAAAAATCCTTTTTTATATATTTTTCATAACTCATTTTAGAAACATAAGTTAAACTAATCAAAATAAAAACTTTATGGAAATAAAAGTGTTACGTAAAATTAATAAATAGGCTAATGTCCATAGAGACTATTGTACAACAGTTAACCTATGCTCAATAGTAAAAATATCAAAAAAATTGTATATACTCCACTTGTAGGAGACCTTTTTCATTACGGTCATTTACAGTTGCTTAAATTTGCAAACTCTCTGGCCGACTACCACATATGTAGTGTTCTAACCGACAAAGCTGTCGAATCTTATAGAAAAAAAGCTGTCTGTTCTTTTGAAGAAAGAAGAGCTATAATATCGGAGCTTAAGTTTGTTGACAGGATAATTGAGCAAGACGAGCTTGATCCAACTGAAAATCTTAAGGAGATTAATAAGGAGTTTAGAGGTTGCAAAATCTTTATTGTTTTTGGAAGTAATTGGGAGAAGGTGCCTGGTGAAGATTATATTACATCAGCAGGTATTGAGGTTATTAAACACCCATATTATGATAGATTATCGGAATTTAATATAGTAAATAGACTTATGCAAGGTCGTAAAGAGTTAATTACAAGCTTTGAAGACTTTAGTAACTATTTTTCAATAAATAACTTTGTGGAGTTTGAAAGTAACATATTTAAAAAACATATAGTATCAACCAAAGCTAATACCTTAAGGACACTTCAGCCATTAGTGAAAAAATCTAGAATTGAAAAATCCTTTGTTTTTACTATTTCTGATTGGCACAATAAAGAAGATGAGATTTATAAGCATATTAAAGAAGAATTTGATTCTGAAAGGATAGTTATCAGAAGCTCAGCAATAAATGAAGATACCTTTCATTCTTCAATGGCAGGGTGCTTTTATAGTGAGCTCAATGTACCAGCCAATGATAGAAAACGAATAGGAAATTGTGTGAATAGAATAATAAAATCTTATAAGGAAAAAGAAATGAACGAACTAGCTAATCAAATCTTGGTACAGAAACAAACAACTGGAATCAAGTTAAGTGGTGTTTTATTAACAAGAACTTTAGAGAATTACTCTCCTTACTATGTTATAAACTATGACGATAAAACTCAAGCTACAGATAGTGTAACAAAAGGCATCGAAGGTAAAGTTATATACATCAATAGGTTCTCTAATCCAGAGTATTATCCAAGTGAAATGAAATCATTAATGGAAGCGGTTAAGGAAATAGAGATAATAATACCTAATATTGCTCTTGATATAGAATTTGCGATTGACAAAAATGACAATGTCATAATATTTCAAGTTAGACCTATTGCCACAAATAATTATGCTAGTTATATAGAAGATAATGTCTTCCACAACAAATTAAATGAAATTAAAGCATTTTTCAGAAGGTTATCGCAAATAAAAAAACATCTGGGTGGCAGCACCACTTACTTTGGTGATATGCCTGACTGGAACCCTGCAGAAATTATTGGAGACAACCCAAATTATCTTGACTATTCCCTTTATGACTACATAATAACCGATTCTGTATGGCATCAAGCTAGAACATCGCAATATTACTATAATGTAAATCCAGCAAAATTGGTTATCAGATTTGGAAATAAACCATATATCGACTGCAGAAATACATTCAATTCTTTCATACCTAAAAACATAAGCATAAAGCTTCGACATAAGTTAGTAAACTTTTATCTTGAGAAGTTAAAGAGAAATCCTCATTTACAAGATAAGGTTGAGTTTGATATAGTTTTCACATGTTATGATTTTTATATAGAAGAAAGACTTAAAGAACTCTTGAGTTATGGATTTAAAAAAAGTGATATACGTAAGCTGAAGAATGAGTTGTTAGAATTAACCAATAAACTTATCAAAGAGTCTAAAGAGTCTATCAAAAAAGATATAGATGGCATTAAAAGATTAAAAGACATAAGGATTGAAGTAAAAAAAATTATAACATCAACAAAACCTTCGCCAAAAGAGTATGTAAGAAATGCAAAAAAGTTATTAGATAGTTGCAAAGAGCATGGCACTTTACAATTTTCTCGCTTAGCAAGATTGGCTTTTATCGGTAAAATTTTGCTAAAAAGCCTTGTCAAAAAGAAAGTTATAAGTGAAATTTTTTACCATTCATTTCTGGAATCAATAAGTACAGTTGCTACACAGCTAAACTATGACTTCAATAATTTTATAAGTGGGAAAATGTCCAAAAAGAGTTTCTTGGAAAAATACGGACATCTTAGGCCCGGTACTTATGACATAAATAGCCAAAGATATGATTTAAACCCTAATATACTTCATGCAAACATTAGCACACATTCTCTCAAAAATAATAAGAAATACTTTAACGTAAATAAGAAAATCTATGATGATATAAAAAATGTGCTTAAAGAGCATAAAATGGATTTTAGCTCAGAGTATTTTCTTGATTTTGTGAAGGAAGCTATAGAAAAAAGAGAATTTTCAAAATTTGAATTTACAAAAAATTTAAGTGATGCAATTGAGCTGATAGCTCAGGCAGGAATTCTGCTGGGATTTACAAGAGAAGAGATGTCTCAGCTTAGTTTTGAGACTATATTTAAGGCTTTAAAATTAAATGAAGACGAAACAAAAAAATTATGGAAACAAAAGATTCAATCTAATTTACAAGAAAGAAAAATAAACAACAAATTGAAGTTGCCACCTATAATATTTTCTGAAAGGGACTTTGATATAGTAACGTATTATGATGCAAGGCCTAACTTCATAACTCAAAAAAAGGTAAAAGGGGCTGTGATAAATCTTGATAATGTTTCCAGTAGTAATGTCCCTCAACTTGATGGTAGGGTAGTTATTCTTGAAAAAGGGGATCCTGGGTATGATTGGATATTTACAAAAAACCCTCTTGCGCTTATAACAAAATATGGTGGCGTAGCATCCCATATGTCTATTAGATGCGCTGAATTTGGTATACCAGCTGCAATTGGCTGTGGCAATATTATTTTTGATATGGCAAAAAATGCCAAAATGCTTTATATGGACTGCGCATTAGGCAAAATCATGCCACTGGATAACTAAAATGTTTGTTGCAATATCACAAAGAAACATGAAAATTGAAAATGGCAATAGAGATGCACTTGAAAATACATATGTAAGATATTTTGAAAAATTTGGAGTTACGCTTTTGCCTATACCAAATGTATCAGAAAATTTAGATAATTATTTTGACAAGATTCCAATAAAAGCAATTATCTTGTCTAGTGGTAATGATGTAAACCCGCAATTATACAATGCACGATTAAAAAATGAAGATTTCTCAATAGAGAGGGATAAAACAGAAAAAAGGCTTATTGAGCTTTCTATTAAAAGAAAGCTGCCTTTACTTGGTATCTGTAGAGGTATGCAATTTATAAACGTATATTTTGGAGGGAGCCTTATTCAAAATGTAAAAGATAAGACTGGCATAAGCCATGTTGCTATAACTCATTCAATAAGAATAACAGACAATAGAACAACTGAATTTATGAATATAAAATCTGCCATAGTTAATTCTTACCACAACCAAGGCATTGATGAAAATTCTTTATCACCTAAATTAAAATATTTTACAATAACAAATGATGGAATTATCGAAGGCCTTTATCATCCAAAATATCCAATTGCAGGAATACTTTGGCATCCTGAAAGAGCAAATTCTGATAAAAAATTTGATAAAAAAATAGTTAAGGCATTTTTGAACAAGAAATTATTTTGGGGTGAAAAATAGTCAAAGATAGTTATTAGAATATATATTTAAATGTTAAATGAGTTCTGAAACATATGATAGCTATAATTGGTGCAGGGCCTGCTGGGAGCTACTTAGCTTACTTACTTGCAAAGCAAGGACAAGATGTTGCTATATTTGAAGAGCATGATGTTGTTGGATTGCCGATTCAATGTACTGGCATTGTAACTCACTCAATTGAAAAGTTCTTTAAGTTGAAAAATGAGATAATTGCGAATAGACTTGACAAGGTTATTGTTATTAGCAAAAATAATAGAGTAACAGTTAATGTTGATGAAATCGTGATGTGGCGTGATAAATTTGATAGGTTTGTTGCTGAAATGGCGCAAGACGTCGGCGCAAAAATCTCGCTTAATCATAAATTTGTTGGATTAAGTGGAAAAAACTTAATTAAAGTAAAAGACAAAAAAATCGATAGGATAAAAGAAATAAAAGCAGATGTCATAGTTGGAGCAGATGGTCCATATTCAGCTGTTGCAAAGGCTGCAGGCTTAAGCGTAAGTTCTAAGAACTATGTTGGAATGCAAGCAAAGGTAAAGCTAAGCATTGACACAAAAGCTTTTGAAACTTATTTTGGCAGCGATTTTCCAAACTTCTTTGGGTGGTGCGTACCTGAATCAGAAGATACTGTAAGGCTAGGTATTGGTTGCTTTGAAAATACACAAGAATATTTTTACAGATTTTTAAAAAATAGAGCTGGTAAAAAAGAGATATTGTGCTGGGAAAGCGGTTTGATTCCATTGTATAACCCTAGAAAAATTATACACAAAGAAAATGTGTATCTGATAGGAGATGCTGCTACGCAGCTAAAAGCAACGACAGGTGGCGGGATTATACCGTCACTTAAAGCTGCACATACATTATGTGATTGTATTGTAAACAAGAAAGACTATAACAAGGAATTCAGAAGACACTCCGGAAGAGAACTTCTTTTACATCTCACAATAAGGAATTTATTAAATAAATTTTCTGATAAAGATTATGACAAACTACTTAGTTTAATGGAGCAAGAAAAGGTTAAAAAAATATTGAAAAAATATGATAGAGATACACCAATACCTCTTGTCGCTAATCTTCTGCTTAAAGAACCAAGATTTTTGTACTTTACAAAAAAATTAATTTATCTTACAAAACCTTTTTAAAACAAGCTCTTTATCTTTTGGTGGGTGTGTACAATTTATGGATTCAAAAGAAGATGATGATATACCTATAGACTTTAGTAAAATAAAGAATTTCTTTAAAAGGAATAAAGAAGAAAAAAAATTAGAAGAGGCAAAAGAGCCTATTAAAGAAGATGAAATAATAATAGATTTTAGTAAGATAAAAAAGTTCTTCAAAAGCGATGAAATAGAAAAAGTTAAAACTGAGCACAAAGAGGAAAAAGTTAGCGATGACGAGCTTTCTTTCGATTTCACTAAAATAAAAAAATTTTTTAAGTCTGACGAAAAGCAATATACAGCTGAAGATGAAGTACAAATAAATTGGTCCAAAATAATTGATTTCTTTAAAAAATATGGCATAGTATTTATTGCTTTAATGCCAATAATACTCTCAATTTATGTTAGAATGCAGGCAGGCTTCTTACCAATAGTTGATGATTGGGCAACAAATAGCGTAATAAATTCTATAAAATCCCAGATAAGCGCTTCTATAAATCAGCAGTATCCTAATTTGCCAGATGCAAACAAAAATGCATTAGTTGATACAGAACTGCAAAAATTCATAAGTCAAAACAAGCAAAGGATTGACCAGCAGATAAGAGATACATCAAACTATTTTAAATCATTTTTTCTAGATGAAAATGGAAAAAACTATATGCCTGACATCGATCCATATTATTGGTATAGATATGCAAAAAATATAGTTGAGCATGGACATCCAGGCGACACATTAAAGGATAATAAACCTTATGACGATCATCAATTAGCGCCTGTAGGCAGATTTGTAACTCCAGATGTATTCCATGCCTATTCCTTAGCTTATTTTTATAAAGTAATGCATATTTTTGCTCCAAATTTAACCTTAATGCGCTCGATGTTCTATTATCCTATATTTGTTTCGGCATTAGCTGTTTTGCTTGTTTTTTTAATTGCAAGAAAAATCTCTGGAAATTTAGGCGGTTTCTTTGCAGGGCTAATAATGGCTGTCAATTCAGCCTTTTTGGGCAGAACTCTTTTCGGACATGCAGATAGCGACGCATGGGTTGTATTCTTTCCTTTGCTCATAACATGGTTATTTGTTATTATTATAGAAACCAAAAGTAATCTCAAAATGATAATTCTAACTATAATCGCAGGTTTTTTAACTGGGCTATATACAGTTGCTTGGACTGGATGGTGGTACGTGTTTGACTTTTTGTTGGTAACTATTGCCATAGAGTTTATCTATTTGTCACTTGTACATTTATATAGGGCAAAATTTAATATACGTTCGATTTTTTTTGATAGAGCAATAAGAAATGTTATCCTTATAGGGCTTATTTATTTTTTGTCAACAACAATATGTGTAACATTAATATCAGGTTGGGATATGTTTAGGGGCAGTTTTCTTGGTCCACTAAATTTCCCATCGATTAAGGCTCCTGTAAGCCCTTCATTATGGCCCAATGTCTTGACAACTGTAGCAGAGCTTAATGAAGGTTCTATTAATAGCATAATCAACTCTATTGGCGGCCAATTCCTTTTCTTAATTAGTCTTTTTGGATTGATTTTTGCTATCACAAGAAGTGAGGACTTTAAAAGATTTGATTTTGTTTATATAGCAAGTACTGCATTATTCTATATAATTTTGTTTATAAGATTTGGAAGCAGAGCACCGCTGTATCAATCAATGCAGCTAACAAGCCTATTAATTTGGATTCTTCTGCCAATATTTGTTAGAATAGTTATAGCAATATACAAAAAAGATATAACATATGATTTTAAGCTTTCAATATTATTATCTTTATGGATAGCCTCAACTATATTTGCAAGCATCAAGGGCATTAGATTTACACTATTGATGGCTCCGGCCTTTAGTGTTGCATTTGGTGTTGCGCTAGGGAAATCTTATGTTTATCTTTCTAGATGGTTTACAAAAGAGCTTAAGATTCACAAGGCTATAGGCTCAAGCATACTAATAATTTTATTTCTTTTAATTTATGTCAGTCCAATCAGAGGAGCAATAGCTTCTGCAGGCTCAGACATTCCAATAGTCAATGACGCGTGGTATAATGCGTTAATTAACATAAAAAATGACTCAAAAGAAGATGCAATCATAACATCTTGGTGGGATTTTGGTCATCATTTCAAGGCAATTGCTGATAGAAGGGTAACATTTGATGGCACAACACAGACCCATCCTGCAGCACATTGGGTAGGAAGATTATTCATGACTGATAATGAGCAAGAAGCTATAGGAATTTTAAGGATGCTGGATTGTGGGAGCAATAATGCCTACAAGGAGTTATATAGCATAAACAATGATACCCATTTAACATTAAGAATAATAAAAAAGATAATTTTATTGGATAAAAAAGATGCGCAAAGGACATTGAGAGATTTAGGATATGAGGATATTCAAATTGAAAAGATATTATTATTGACTCATTGTGAGCCACCAGAGGCTTATTTAATATCGTCAGAGGATATGATTGGCAAAAGTGGTGTATGGAGCCATTTTGGGAGCTGGAGTTTTGAGAGGGCTGATATATGGCAAAATGCTAGGAAAATGCCTAAGGAGAAAGCAGTTGAATATATGATAAATAAGTTTAATTATACACAAGAAAGAGCAGAAAACATTTATTTTGATATACAAACAATTACAAGTGACGGTGATGCAAATACTTGGATTGCTCCATGGCCAGGATATGGTGGCACAATGAGCTGCTATAAAAATAATGAGGGTTTTTATCAATGCAGCAACGGTTTTCAAATAAATCTAAGCAATTATGACATTTTTGCTGTTGCTCAGCAAGGAATTGTAAGACCAAGAAAGGCTGCTTTCCCAACATTTGATGGGCTTTTGTTTAAGGATTATGATGGAAACACAGCCGATATAGGGTTTACTATAGTGCCAAAGAATGAAAATGAGTTAATGGCAGTTATATCAAGCAAAGAACTTACAGGGAGCATATTCACAAGAACTTTCTACATGCAAGGCCATGGTCTTAAATACTTCAAGCTATTTGATCATCAGCGTGGATTAACAGGAACAGATATATATACTTATAAAGTTGATTGGCAGGGTAAAAATACAACAATAATAGATGTTTATAAGTTAAATACTTCATAAATGGAAAAAAGCAATGTTTGGGCTGTGATTCCAGCATATAATGAAGAAAGTAATATAGCTAAGATTGTTAAAAAAACAAAAAAATATTTAGCAAATGTTATAGTTGTTGATGATGGAAGCAAAGATAAAACAAAGGAAGTGGCAGAAAAGGCAGGAGCATTTGTATTAAGTCATGTAGTGAACTTAGGCAAAGGCTCTTCATTAAAAACAGGGTGTGATTATGCCTTTGAAAAGGGTGCAAAATTCGTCGTTGTGCTTGATGCTGATGCTCAGCATAACCCTGACGACATACCAAGATTTATTGAAAAATTAAAAAAGTATGATATAGTATTTGGCTATAGAAAAGCTAGCAGCAAGATGCCTTTGGTGCTTAGATTTGGAAACTGGTTTATATCAAGTATAGTAAGGGTTCTTTACGGGGTAGAGCTCAATGATACACAATGTGGGTATCGCGCTTTTACAAGAGACGCTTATATAAAGATTAGGTGGAATGCATTAGACTATTCTATGGAGTCGGAAATGATAGCGAGGGCTGGAAAGCAAAGATTAAAATATATCCAAATTCCAATACAAACAATTTACGCTGACAAATATAAAGGTACAACTGTTATTGACGGAGTAAAGATTGTTTTGAATATGATTTGGTGGAAATTATTTGGCAATGAAAAAATTTCAAGGCAAAACCTTGAAATTTTTTCCAGAAGTCACAGCATACAGAAAATAAGAAAATAAATTTTTACAGCTAAATACGATAAAAGGAAAAACCTCACTTTGCAAAGCAAAGTGAGGTTTTTAATCAAAATGGTGCTTGGAATTCAAATTGCGGGATTGTTGTTCGGAGTATTTATGATTTACTACTCTTTTCTTCACTATAAAAGAAAGGAATTTACAATCAAAGAATTTATTTTTTGGCTTATGCTTTGGACATTATTCGCTATTATTGCAATATTTCCATATGTGCTAGATCCAATAGTGAAGTCTTTGAACATAGCAAGAACTTTAGATTTGCTTATAATTGCAGGCTTCCTTTTTTTGATAATAATAATTTTTTATATCTATACGATTAGTAGAAAAAACCAACAACAATTAGAAGTAATAGTAAGGGAAATAACAATAAAGAAGAATAAATAATGTCATTATTCTAAATATTTAAATAACCTATAACGTTACTTGACAATATGGTATTTTTAATAAAATTTATTGATAAGTACATTGGCAATTTAATATGTAATTTTCTAGCTCTATTTAACAAAAAGAAAACTATAAAAACTATAGATAATAAAGAGATTATAAAAAAAATATTAATAGTCCAACTTTGGGGCATTGGCGAAACAATTTTAACCTTGCCTTCAATTGAAGCTGTAAGGCAGAATTTTGAAGATGCTGAGCTTAATGTCTTAGTGACATTACGAAATAAAGACGTATTTTTTAATAATAAGAACATTGACAGGGTTTTGACTATAAAATTAAATCCTATACCAATTATTATTTTTATTTTAAAAAACATAAAAAAATACGACTTAGTTATAGATATGGAAGAGTACCTTAACATTTCAGCAATCCTATCATTTTGTGTTGGAAAATACATAATTGGGTATTCTCATGGAACTAGGGCAAGACTATACACACGTAAAGTAAAATATAATGACAAGCAGCATGTGCTACAAACATTCTTGGATTTGGTGAGGGAGATAGGAATTAATTATAACACAGAAAAATTACCAAAATTAAATTATTCAAAAAATGACATGAATGTTGTGAATAGATATCTTAAAAATAATAAGATAAAAAAAGATGATTTTATTGTTTGTATTGCTCCAGGTGTTGCAGAATCTGCTAAATCAAGAATCTGGCTCAATGACAGCTACGCAGAACTTTGTGACGAGATAATAATAAAATATGATGCAAGGATAATATTTGTCGGAGTTCTAAGTGAATATGGATTGATAAAAACAATACAAGATAAGATGGAAAGTAAACATAGAACAATAAATGCAGCTGGACAAGTGACATTGAACCAATTATTCTACTTAACTAGCAAATCAAGGTTATTTATTGGCAGTGACTCAGGCAGTATGCATATTGCAGCTGCTCAAGGAGTAAAAACAATAGGCTTATTTGGACCTAATTTACCCGTGAGATTTGGACCGTATGGAAAAGCTAATATCGGATTGTATAAGGGTTATAATTGTGAATTTAGTCCATGCATTAATGTCCATAAAGGTGAGGTGCCTGATTGCTTGTACCCAAGAAATAGCAATGACTATCAAAAGTGCATGAAGAACATTAGTGTTAACGATGTTTTGAAAGAGGTTGAAAGGTTAGTTAAGATATAGTAACTTTACAAAACCTTTAAATAAAAAATATGTTTAGCTTCAATCATGACAAAGCAAGTTTCAAATATTGCAGTAATTGGCATGGAATGGGGCGATGAAGGTAAAGGTAAGATAATTGATTTCTTAGCTCAGAAGGCTTCCATTATTGCAAGGTTCAATGGTGGTAATAACGCTGGTCACACAATTGAAATTGACGATAAAAAATTTGTTTTTCATTTGATTCCATCAGGTATTTTACATAAAAATAAATTATGTATCATCGGCAATGGATTAGTCATAGATCCAAAAGTCTTGTTTAAGGAGAAAGAAAATCTAGAAAAGAATGGAATAAAAGTATCGTCAGAAAATTTAATCATAAGTGAGAATGCACATATAATTTTGCCTTATCACGTAGAAGAGGATAATAAAGCAGGAAGCAAAATAGGCACAACAGCGAGAGGCATTGGTCCTGCTTATGCAGACAAAGTTGCAAGGATTGGGCTAAAAGTCTATGAGTTTATTGATGAGTTAATCTTTAAAGAAAGATTTGAAGGGTACGAGTTCTATCAAGAATATAAGAAATATGCAGAGTTCTTAAGACCATTTGTTAGTGACACCTCAAAAATAATAAACGATGCTATTGACAAAAATGAAAAAGTTCTCTTTGAAGGTGCTCAAGGAACTTTACTTGATATTGACCATGGCACATATCCTTTTGTAACATCATCCAACACTATAGCAGGAGGTGTATGCACAGGGCTTGGTATTCCACCAAAAAAAATACAAAGTGTCTTGGGGGTTTGCAAGGCATATAAAACAAGAGTTGGCAATGGCCCTTTTCCTACAGAAATCACAGGACCACTTGCAGAGAAAATACAAAAAATAGGCAAAGAATTTGGTGCAACAACTGGCAGACAAAGAAGAGTAGGCTGGTTTGACGCTGTTATCGGAAAATATGCTGTTATGATAAATGGTTTTGATTCAATTGCATTGACAAAGCTTGATGTTTTCACAACAATAAATAAATTAAAAATATGCGTTGCTTATAAGTATAAGGGAAATATAATAAAAGATTTCACAACAAATATGAAAATTCTGCAGAACTGCCAGCCTGTTTATGAAGAATTTGACGGCTGGTGGGATGATTTAACAAAAATAAGAACATATGACAAATTGCCAAATAATGCAAAGAAATACTTGAGAAGAATTGAGGAATTATTGAAAGTTCCAATTTCTATTATATCTGTCGGGCCAAAAAGAGAGCAGACAATTGTTGCAAGGAATGAGTTTTTGATTTTATAATAAATATTTATCATTTTTTTCTTAATATTTTTCATCCCAAGGATGTGGAAGTAAATCTTTAAGTTTAACTACTTTGTTGTTTCCAATTATAATCTCTGTATTCAGATTTTCTTCATGGATTTGATGCATAAATTCTCGACATCTTCCGCAAGGAGGTCCAGCGATTCCATTTTCAAAAACTGCCACAATTCTTTTAATTATATACTCACCATGTGTAACCATTGCTGCAATAGCGCTGTGTTCGGCACAAAATCCCATGCCTGAACAAGTATCAATACAAACACCAAGGTAAACATTACCTTTATCGGTAACTAATGCACAACCAACATCCCCCACTATAAACCCATGTTTAATTTTTCTTAATTTTACTACAGATTTTGCCTTTTCAATTAATTCCTTGTTCGTGATTTGTTTCATGATATAAAAATTATATATGTTAAGAAATTTCTAAATCCTCTCCACACTCAACTTCCCTTTCTCAACCTTCAGGACAACCTCATCTTTTTCTCCAAACTGCGCAATGTCAGTCACAATCTTCGGCAATAAAATCCTTGAAGCCCTGAAATCAAGATTGGTTATAATCTGTTGTGCAATTTCTCCGCTTAAGCCAAGGTCTTCAAAAATTTTTAAAGTTGCTTCATCCCTATCTCTTGCAGAAAATATTTCAGATTTTTCAAATAGAAATTTTGCAATTTTATCAGCAATATTTATACTTGTAGCTTTGGTTATACCCTGTAATCCAGGTGATAAATTTGCCTCAATGACCATTGGCCCCTTTGCACTTTCAAGCATGTCAACAGCACATATCTCTGCTCCTATTGAAATGGCTGTATCAATTGCTATGCTTTTAGTCTTTTGGTCTAAGGTGCAAGCTTCTCCTGTACCACCTGCATGTATGTTGGCTCTCATTTCACCTCTTATAGCTTTTCTTTTCATTGAAGCAACAACTCTGTCG
>CAZGEW010000001.1:38060-50576 GCA_964524225.1 uncultured Methanosarcinales archaeon
CACCAGTTTCGATATACTCTTGTATCAAGAATGGTTGCTTTAAAGCTATTAAAGCATCAAGCATGGAAGATGCAGCAGCATAGCTCTCAGCAAACATTACCCCTTTGCCTTGTGTACCATGTGGAAATTTTAAAACAATTGGATAGTTAATCTCATTCAAAATTTTCTTTGCAGCCCTCGTTGATGAAGCAAGATATGTTGTTGGCATTGGGATACTGAAATGCTGCAATGCTAAATGTGTTAACAATTTGTCATGACCTAAAGTGAATGTCTCTGGCTTTATAGGCATATATGAAGAATTATATAAAGTTCTTGTAATTGACCTTAATAACGGCGCATACCTAAAAGAACCTCTTGCATAAATACAGCTGTATTGTAGCAATTGCTTTCCTTCATACATAACCATTAATTTTCCAGCTCCAAGACTCACTTCAACATCTCTTAAGTCTATGTTATCAACCGAATCAAAATAATTCTTCATAGCCTCAATTATCATTAATGAGCTTTTGCTTCCCAAAGACATAACAGCTGCTTTCATATTAAATATAAAAAATTTTCATTTTCACTTTGTAAAAATGAAAATTTTTGTTATTTATTAGGATCAATCAAAAATCCATCTTTCAAAATATTTTGTCCAATTAATATTCTATATTTCATATGAGCTCTATCAGCCAATGTGAACTCTGACCCTATTTTTTTGCTAGCCAACTCAATTGTAGCTTCTATAATGGGTCTTAGTTTTGAGCCATGCGCTGATTTTACAAGCTTTGATTTTATCACTGGGCCTAGTTTAAGCTCGGCGGCAAGGTTTGCATCAATCGAGCTCTTTGTCGCACCCGTATCAATTTTTGCAATAACTCTCTTTTTCCCACTAGGATGTATTATGTCAACTTTTTCAGTTAATCCAATGACTACTTTATTATTTAAAACTTGATATTTTACCATAAGAAAATAGGGATAAAAATATGGTTTATTAATTTATTGGTTGTCATACGGTGTTGCACAAATAACATAAAAAAATTCTTGTCAATTATAAATTTTTCTTGCAAATAAACATGCAATGGTCTTTTTGGTACGGCTCAAGCTCTCTGTAATCAATTATTTTTAAGCAATTCTCTAATTGTTGCTTTACTTCTTTGAAAATTTGTTTAGGCTGTTTTGTAACATCAATGCTTCTGGCTTTAACAGCCAAAAGCGCATAGCCATCTTCCTTTAAGAATAGTTCTATATTTTTTAAAAAAATTCCCACTTGATTTTTTTGTGCAATATCTTGGTAAACGACATCAACTTTACATATTCTTTCTTTTAGCGCCCACACATTATTTGCATCAGCCAAAATAGGAGCAATATTCTTCCTTTCATAGCATAAAAAGATCAAATCCCGCATTACTCGTGACGCAATATCTACTGCAAATATAAAACCATTATTTCCAACTATATCAGAGACATAAGAAATAGTATAACCATGAGAACACCCTAAATATAAAACTACATCTCCATTTCTAAATCCAATATTTAGACTGCCTTTCAAAATAACACTGACAAGTTTGCTTCTTTTAGGGTTCCACTCTCTATACTCAATTCCATCTTCATGAATAAGCCTTTCACCATATACACTTTTACCCATGGTTAAATTTATTGTATACAATCTTTTTTTAGGCTCTCCAGATTCGTAAACCTCAAATATTTTCGATTTTTTTATCATTTTAAAATATAAAAAATTCAGCGGATTTGCCGCTGAATTTTTTATCAATCAGTTTTAAACCTGTTGATTAATATCTTCTTTAATTTATCTCCTATAAATTGTCCTTTAAAGTAATCCACTTTTGAAGCTATTGATATTTTGTCTGCTAAAGCCCTTGCAATCTTGCCATGCATTCTCTCAGGCGATTTAGCAATTAATGGATGGGCTACAATTAAGCCATGCCTTGGAGGCTTTGCGCCTGTTTTCATATGCCTAAATAAAGCCTTCTCTGCACCCAAAACTTGTATTGTTGAAGAGGGCATTTCACTTAACCTCTTCAAACTGCCTGCATGTTCTATTAATTTTGCACCAAGTATGGTTTCGCAAAGTATTTTAAGATTTGGACAATAATCTTCCATCAATTGTGAAACATAATCAACTAAATCTTTCCTTAATTGATACAGCTTATGAATTTGAGTTGCAAAAACTATAATTATTTGCTTATCTCTTTGAGCTAATTCAGCACCGATTGATTGCTCTTCATTAAAATTCAATTTAGCAAGCAACTCCCTTTTATCATAATTAACAATATCTTGAACAAAATTTTCATGAAATTGAATAGCCTTTGAATACTCTGGGTTATACAACTCGTACCATTCCCTTAAAGCTTTTACTAACGAATTTAATGATTTATCAAGCTCTTCAATAGAATTTATTGCACGTATAATTAAAATATCTTCATTCGCAGAATTTTTTAAGCTTAGCTTTGTCAACTCTAGGTTTTTATTGTAAAAATCATTCAAAAAATCTTTGTTCTTAAAAAATTCCAAGAAATTCTGTAAAGATTTATTATCAAGTTCTTTCAGGTTTTTATATTTATTTTTTAATTGCTCAATAAACTTGTGTTTATTTTTGTAATCTTCCAAATTATTGAACAAAACCTTATCCAACAACTGAAATTTTTCATCAAAAATAAATACCCCTAATATATTTGAAAATATATACATCTATTTAGAAAAATTTTTATTTTATAAAAATTTTTCTTTATTTATGACGCTTGTTTATATAACATGCAAGGACAAAAAAGAAGCAGAAAAAATATCATTGCATTTGTTAAAAAAAAGACTAATTGCATGCGTAAATATATTTCCGATAAAAAGCATGTACTGGTGGAAAGTAAAAATAGAATACAAAAAAGAGATTGCAATTATAGCCAAAACAAATAGCAAGAACTTTAAAAAGGTTGTTTCAGAAGTTAAAAGAATACATTCCTATCAAATTCCATGTATTTTGAAACTAAATGCAACCACAAATGAGGAATATGAAAAGTGGGCAAATAAGGAGATGAAGTAGTTATTTGTTCTAAACATCAAAAAATTAATAAACAACTTAAGCAATTAGTTATGTGATGTTACATTTAATAAAAGAGGTGCGTGATATAAAAAGATTTAATCAGATACTTACAATACTATTTGAAGAGGGTTTTTATTTATTAATAAACAGGATAGGTCTTAAACACCATATACCTTTAACAAAGAGGCTTAGCTCAAGACTAAAAAAGAATCAAGGTATAAAGCCAGAGGTTAGGCTTAGGAGAACACTTGATAGACTAGGTCCAACATTTATAAAGTTCGGTCAGCTTTTGAGTGTAAGGCCTGACCTAATTCCTAGTCAATATTCTAAAGAACTCGAAAAACTCCAGGATAGAGTTACTCCATTTTCATTCAGCGATGTAAAGAAAATAATTGAGAATAGCCTTGGGAATAATTTAGAGCATTTATTTGCACATTTTGAAGAAAAGCCAATTGCTTCAGCTTCTATTAGTCAAGTACATAAAGCTATATTGAGGAATGGAGAAAAGGTTGCCGTAAAAGTACAGAGAGCTAATGTAAAACAGGTAATGGAAACTGACATCGAAATAATGTTTTATTTCGCAAAATTACTTGAAAAATATGTTGAAAAAATAAGGCGGTTTAAACCTGTAAAAATTGTAAATGAGTTTAAAGAATGGACAGAAAAGGAGCTTGATTTTAGGCTAGAAGCACGAAATGCAAAGAGATTTTATGAAAATTTTAAGGGGAGCAAGATAGTTCATATCCCTAGAATATACGACGACTTAACAACTGAAATAGTCCTAACTTTGGAATACATGGATGGTATAGAACTGCACAACATCAATGAAATCAAAAAAAGAAAATTAGACTTCAACCAGATAATAAAGAATGGATTCAACGCTATTATGACGCAGGTTTTTGTTCATGGCATTTTTCATGCAGATCCACATCCTGGCAACATAATAATAATGAATGATAATTCTATTGCTTTTGTTGATTTTGGAATAGTAGGTTATTTTGGTGAGGGGTTAAAGAATAAGTGTATAGATTTGCTTTATGGTATAATTGAGCAAGATGAAGAACTTATATTAGAGACATTATTGAGTATGGGGATGGAAAATGAGGCTCTTGATTATGAGCAGTTGAAATATGATATAAGCTTTATAATACAGCCTTTACAGCACTCTTCCTTAAGGGAGATAAAGTTAAGCAAAGTTCTTGAGGAGATTCTTGACATAGCACTTAAGCATAAGCTTAGAGTGCCAGCACCTTTTGTACTTTTCGGCAAGACTATAATAACGCTTGAAGGTGTAGCTATTCAATACGACCCAAATTTCAAGTTAGTTGAAACTACAAAACCATTCATAGAAAAGTTAGTCGCTAAAAGAAAAAGTCCTTTATATATGTGGAAGAATTTTATACATAATGCGAATAGATATAAAAAATTTGCTGAGATATTTCCAGATAAGGCAATGAGGGCTCTTGACAAGATCCAGCAAGGTAGCATAAAGGTAGATATTGAAGATACTGACATTAAAAAATTAGCTTTGGAAATAGACAGAAGCAGCAACAGGATAGCTTATGGATTACTTATTGCAGCTTTGCTGATAACGTCTGCTTTATTAATACAAGTTGAGAAAGGACCAACTATACTTGATGTACCGATTTTATCATTTACCAGTTTCTTTTTTGCATCTTTACTTGTATTAATCTTATTTATGTCAATAATAAGAGAAAAATTTAGTCACTTTTAATAAAAAACTTCAACAGCGAAACTGTTGAAGTTTTTTATTTGAAGATTTTTATGCAAAGATGCCACAGGTAGTTGTTCATGTATTGTTCACAATAATTGTATTAGATTTATATAGGGACCATTTTCTTAAAGATAAGAAAAAAATACCGTTGCATTATATTTTTATTGGAGGTGTAGCTGGATTATTGCCAGACATAGATATTCCTCTATTTTGGCTATTAAATAATTTTTTAGGCTTAAATGTGTTATGGTTCCATAGGGTAATAACCCATACATTCTTATTTATCTTGATATTTTTTATTATCTCTTTGATTTATTATTTTTCAAATATAAGATTAAGCAGATTATTTGGAATTATAACATTTGGAATTGCATTCCATATTTTTCTAGACTGGTTGCTTATTGGAAGCATTGCTCCATTTTATCCATTTTCAAGCGCAACTTATGGTGTGGATTTAATTGGAAGGCTAAATATACCATTAGCAACTCAAGGGCTTGAAGCAATTGTATTGCTCTGGTGGCTATGGCATGAGGAGAAAACACATAAGATAAGTGATTTTATTTAAAAGGTAAATATTTCTGATAAAGATTTTGGTGTTTTTACGTATTAAATGAAAAAACAATAAAATAAAAAAATCAAAAATTCAGCCAACCTTCCAGTCCGCCCCTCCACCCTCATATGAGAATTCTACCCGACAGCAATTTTGTTACTTTGCTGTGGTAAAAATAGAAAGATTTATAAACTAACAATACGTAATTGATATGCTATGAAATTGAAAATCCCTAAATTAGAATTGGAAAAATTACAGGAACTTGCCGTATTACCTTATGAATCTAGTTTTTTAATTCGGGCTATATTGAAAGATGACGGTTTAGATTACTTAGATATGCCACTTATATTTAGAGGAGAACGTAATAGCGCTAAACCTGTACCTAACTATCCACAATTTCAAGAAGTGCATGAGGATAGCTGGAATAATAACTACTGGATGATTGATGGACATACACATGCACGCAAGGAAGGAGAATTTATTATTCCCTATGTTTGTGGATGGACACTTCCAAGAACTGAAGAATTAAGGAATTATAGAAATAGGGTGTTAAATCAGACAGAGGCGGGTAGAAAAGCTCTACTGGAGAGACAACAGACTTTGGGCGATATTCTAAGAAATGATTCTAAAGAAAGAAGAGAAGAATTAGCCCAAAGTCTTATAGACCACATGTCAGAGTTAGCAATTGCAAATTTTATTAATTCTAGTGGAATTGATTTTTATATCACTAATCGTGTAGATCCACATGACCCAGAAGAAACACAAAAAGATATTCATACAAGAGGTGGGGACTTTAAAGGAAACCAAGGAAGAATAGAAATGGGGATAAAAGCAATAGCTTTAGTCCATGCAGATCCCAAATTTGTTTATGCCCCCTCATCAAGAGAAAAATTTGTTCTTAGTGTCTTACATTTAAAAGGTTCAGATTACAAAGGAGTTGAGAGAATTCCAATTGAGATTACTCAATAAAAAAATTCGCCCAATTAACTCACCACAACTTCTACAGGCAAATCTTCTATTTTTGCTTTCCCAGAGATAAAATTTAATTTTTCAAAGCCAATAACTTTCTTTGTTTTTGGATCTTTCTTTAGAATAACTTCTTCCCCAGTTTCTTCACTAATAACTTTTCTTGGCTTTTCAAACCACACGTCCAATGTGTTTCCTTCCTTATCAAAAAATACTCTAATTTTTTTCATCCTAAAAATAAATTCTGTTCATTTACAATCATACGAATCTAAGTATATAAACCTTTTTAAATTTTTGTCTCGAATTCATCTAATAAAACTTTAATTCTTATGCCATTGAACTTATTGTTTTTAATATTAAAATAATCCAAACCCTTTCAAAAATCTAACAATTAAAGCAGCTAAAAAAACAATCCCTATTGCTGTAAATATGCTATTTTTTCTTTTGTCCTTTAGGTAAACAATGCTTCCTGTCAATAGCAATCCTATTATTAAAGAAAACCATTTCCAACCATTGCCGATGTTTGTGTAAAAAACATACGATTCTATTAAAGAGATAGGAACTGCAACTTTAAGTATTAACTCCCAATTGTATTCTTCTTCCATTGTATTTTAAAAAATCCAATTACAAAGTAATTGGATTTTTATTAAAGTTACTTTATAATTGTTCCTTTAAACTTTTTTCCTTCTAATAAATTCTCAAAATTCCTTAGGTCTTTACCTATTATGTTAGTTTCAATATTAAATTTTTGAGCTTCTTTCGCTGCAATAGGATCAAAAGGCACATTCATTCCAGCTTTCCATCTATTATCTATCGACATAAGATAATCCCCCCAGCTTATCTTTTCAATTTTTTTTGTATCTTTATACTTTTTGGGATCTTTATCATAAACATAATCCACATTGCTTATATTGACAATTTCTTTAATTCCAAGGTTTTTAGCAACTAAAACAGCATCATAATCAGTGCTCCATCCAGGAAGCCAGCCTGCTGCTATTATAATATTTTTTTTGAAATTTATCTTCTCATTTGGATTTTCAAAAATGACGCCTTCGGCATCATTTTTGAATAACGTTTTGAGCAATTGCGCATTTAACCTTGTTGCATAGATGCCAAGCCAATCTAAATCGTTGTTGTCTAGCTTAGCTATTTGAGAAGCAGACTTTTGCAGATCTCTTGCTAATCTACCACCACCACAATAAATAACAAACTTATATCCCTTTTTTATATATTTTTCAATTGTATTTTTAAAGTCTTTTAAGAAATTTGTGTCTATTTTTTCTGGAAATATTAAAGAACCTCCTAATGATAAGATGATTGTTTTTGTCATTTTAGATAAAAAAATTTAATTGTTGAGCAATTAAATTTTTTATGATTAATGTATAAAAATGTTTCTATTCTAAAAAGAATAATTTTAAATAAGCTACTTATATTCAAACCTCTATGACCTATGAACTTGTGGAAGTAAAAAAAATTAGAAAGAAGCTTGAATTGACCCAAACACAGTTAGCCAATAGAGCTGGAGTTTCACAATCCCTTATTGCTAAAGTTGAGTCCGGAAGGATAGACCCAACATACTCAAAAACAAAGAAAATATTTTCTGCATTAAGCGAACTTGAGAAAAAGGAGGAGATAAAGGCAGAGCAAATAATGACAAACAAAATAATAAGCATCCAACCAGACACCTCAATTAAAGAAGCAATTAACAAAATGAAGAAATTTCAAATTTCACAAATGCCTGTTATAGAAGAGCATAAATTAATTGGGTTAATTTCAGAGTCAACCATCTTAGACACATTGCTTAATTCAAAAGGCGACAAAGTAAGAGATGTCATGCAAGAAGCACCCCCTATAGTGTCAAAAACGTCGTCTTCACAAGTTATATCACATCTATTAAGACACTATCCCATGGTTCTTGTTTCTGATGAAGGAAAGTTAATCGGTCTTATTACCAAATCAGACTTATTAAGTAAGTTGTATAAAAGTTGATAGAATGAGCAAAATAAAAAAGAGGTTACTATTTGTTTTATTTATTTTATTTATAATAATATCCTTGAATATAGCTTTTTCTCACGAAGGTGAAGAAGAAATGGACTTCGAACAAGAAATAAACTTAGATAATACAAACCTGTATCCGCTAAGTCAATTGACATTTGTTGGCTATAGCATTATTGCATTTGGCATCATTATTGTAATTACAATTTTTTTCCATAAATCAATGAGCGAGCTTATAAAGAAAGTTGTTTTCTTGCTTATAGTGATTTTGATATCAATCACAACTTTGTATTTAATAATAACAACTTTGCATCTGAATATTATATCTTTAACCAAAGGTCCTGTTCATTGGCATGCAGATTTTGAAATAATGGTTTGTGATAAAGAGATAACATTAGCTGAGTCAAAAGGCTTGTCTAATAAACAAGGTACTGATTTAATGCACGCACACAATGATAATAGAATTCATGTTGAAGGAGTTATTTTAGATAAAAAACAAGCTAGCTTAGGAGCTTTCTTTTATGTAGTTGGTGGCTCAATTGCAAATGATGGAATTAAAGTTCCAACAAAGGATGGACTAATTTCAGTTCATAACGGTGACTTATGCAATGAAAAACCAGCAAAGCTCTATGTTTTTGTTAATGGCATCTTAATTGATAATCCATCTGCTTATGTTATAGCACCTTATGAAAAGGTGCCTCCAGGAGATAGGATAAAAATTGTGTTTAGTGAAAAAGCAGTTGAGGAAGTAAATCCGTATCTCACTGAAATAATTGATAAAGGTATTCCTCCTATGACAATTGACACTCGGCTTAAGTGCGATTTAGATGTGGATGCAGATTGTGACAATGATGATTACCTACTCTTTAATAAAGTCGTAGGACAATGTGATACTGGAAATAACTATAATGAATTAGCTGACGCAGATCACAATGGTTGTGTTACAGAAGCCGACCGACAATTGTTATTTCCAAAAGAAGGTCTGCCACCACATTTAACTGAACCGAAAACAGGCTATCCTCCACAAATTGTTAGTGAAGAAAGTCCTCAGCTTCTATGTGATTTAAATGGTGACTTAGATTGTAATAATGATGACTTAATAATTATTGAAACATCAATTGGTAAATGCAGAGAAGATTTTCATACCTCAGCTGAGTTTTTAGCTGATTTCAATGCAGATGGGTGCATAACATCTACAGATAAGGAACTATTTTTACAATTGATGAAGAAATACAATAAATAATAAAAAATTTCGCCAAAGGCGAAATTTTTTATAATTAAAATGACAGTACAAACATATCTTCCAACATTAGGAACTGTAATAACAACAGCACTTATTGATTCAATAAACCCTTGTGCTATAGGTGTTCTCATACTTTTAGTTTCTGTGTTGATAACATTTAAGTCAAAGAAAGAGCTTCTGCTATATGGTTTTGTATACATATTCTTTGTTTTCTTGACATATTTGCTCGCTGGATTAGGCATTTTGTATTTCCTAAATTTCATACCATTGGCAGTAAGTGAATACATATCAATATTTGTAGGTTCATTAATTGTAGTCGGTGGTTTAATAGAACTCAAGGATTTTTTTTGGTATGGTCAAGGTATATCATTAGCTATATCTCCAGCAAGGGCAAAGCAAATACATAAAATGGTGGAAAAACTAACATTGCCAGGCGTAGTGCTCTTAGGGGCTTTTGTTGCTGGTGTAGAGCTGCCATGTACAGGTGGCCCATACCTTGCAATATTACTTATCCTATCACAAAATTTTAATGCTACAGCATTCCTTATGCTTGTCCTCTACAACATAATTTTTGTTTTGCCATTAATTGTCATTTTGTTTATGGTTTATTCTGGCTTAAAAATACAATACATAAAAAGATGGAAACAAAACAATAGAGCCTATATGAGGCTTGCAACTGGTATTATTTTAATACTGCTTGGATGGTTACTTATATTAATAGCAAATGGAACTATCAACTTAAATTAAGATGAAAAGAAAAAAGATTATAAAAAAATCAGCACAAAAAACAGAGCTAAAGATAGTGAAAAGAAAGGGCCATATTGAGGTGTATGATGAAAGGAAAGTTTATGGCTCGTGTTATTTTGCGTGCAGAAATGCGCATCTTAGTGAATTAGAAGCAGAGAAGGTATGCCAAAAAGTATGCAACGAAGCCAATAAATTTGTAAATAAGAAAAAAGTTGTAACCTCTAATGAAATTTTTAAATTTTTGATTGAGGAGCTGAGAAAGCACAACGAAGATGCCGCATTTCTGTATGAAACACATAGGGATGTTTCATAGAATATAAAATATGGGCCAGGGGGGATTTAACAAGGTAAACTTATTATAATACCGTCACCCATTTTTGACACGGATGGAAGTTTATACAAAAGATATTCTAAAAGATATTCAAATCATTTAAGTCATTACAATTAAGCTAATTACAAAATGTGTATCATTTCGTTAGGATTACCAGTCAAGAGAGCATTCACAAATTTATGGAATTGGTAAAACCAAGCAATAAATATCATAGAGAAAGGTATTTAAATTATACATCTTCCGCTCAACAGCGACGGGCCCATAGCTCAGCCTGCTTAGAGCACCTGTAGAAGATGGCGAAACTCTTAATCAGGGGGTCGCGGGTTGAAATCCCGTTGGGCCCATTTAAAATTTTTGCAATTTTCACATCATCTTCAGCTTTCCACTAACTCTCGTGAAAAATCATTCCTGTGGGCCCAATAAAGTATATTTCTTTTAGAAAGATAAAATGGTAGCGAAGCATATGTGCTTCCATCTTTGATGTCAATAACAAGTATTTTAAGGTGCTTATAAGCTTGGGATGCATTTGAAAAAATCGAAATGTTAATTGGATATTCTTCTAAAGACCCCAATTCAAATGGTGAATTGTCCCATAAAAAGGTAATATTATCTACAGATATTTTTTGTTTTGGAAGAATCTCTTTTTCAATATATAATAAGTTAAATGGCTTTATTTTCTGTAATATTAATGATATATTTCCTGAAAGTGTAACGTTAGGATCATAGGGATTAATTCCTCGAGCAAGCTCACGTTTGAGTGGAAATGTTATTTTATCCGTAACATTACAAATGGGTTTCTCAAGACAATAAAATTCTTCACAATCAATCCCTTCAACAAAACACTTAGAATACCCATTATCTTCTTCAATGCACTTTCTTTTGTAATCAAATTTTAATGTAATCATATCATACCAATACGATTTTCCAATAAGATTTCCATTTTTGTCGAAATAACTACTACCTCCACTATAACCAGTACTCCAACTTCTTTTATATATGATCTTATTTCCATGCACACAAGCTTTAATGTTCCGAGAACTATATCCACTCTGTTCAATTTGATTTGTAGCAATTTTGTTGCAAATATCTACATCGACAGAAACTTGTGATTGATCAAATACTATATTTTGCTTTTCACTTTTACATCGTGGCAAATAGCCATAAAGCCAGCCATAAAAGGACAAATCATAAAGAAATATACTAAAAACAATAAGGACAAAGACAATGATGGAAATACTAATCAATAATTTTTTTGTAACCATAATTTATAATTCCTCTTGAAGTTTAAAGTAAAGATAAATTTTTTGTTAGTTTATCAATCTTCTCTTCAACATCAGGTCCTATGCCTAAACATGTAATTGTGCCAGGTTCTAAAACAGTTCTCCCAGCATCTTTTATCAAAGCAGTTTTCAATCCAAGTTCTTCTGCAAATTTTTTATATTTCAACAATTCATTTTCATCTTTTACTTTCAAAATGACTTTTTTAGCTCCTTCTCTTTTCCAGAATTCAACTATTTTTTTGTCAGATTTCAAGGTTGCATCAACAGAAGCATGAGCAATCTGAGAACCTGCTTTTCCCAGAGATAGTTTTAAGTCCTGTCGCAAAAGGATGACTTGTTTATAATTTACCATTTGTTCTTAAATTCATATGCCTATTAAATCTTTCTTTTTTCCTTACAAGATATAAGTCTTTCGAATTTTCATACATCCAATTACATAATTTTCTGGCATCATCGCTATAGTATAATGCAATGTACATTTTAATTTGCCTTTGCAGAGGACCAATTCTAAGGCCTAAAGTATTATTGAGTTCTATTTGGAGTTTCTCTAGGAATTGTTTTGTTGAAATAAAAGTTACTTTTATTGTATTGGGTTTATTAAAGTGTATACTACCATCACCATCAAAAAAGCC
>CAZGEW010000002.1:0-45433 GCA_964524225.1 uncultured Methanosarcinales archaeon
GTGGAAAGTGAAAAACAGATTTCATTTCATCTGCTGTTTGCCCTTTTGCACCTTCATATGTCATAGCTAAAGCAGCAGAGATGCTATAAGGAGAATAAAAAATGTTTCCATTTTCAGATTTATCTAACTCAGAATATAAATCAAAAGCAAATTTATTATTTGCGTTTACTACTTCTTGAATTCCTTGTGATGTTGCACCTATGTCATCTGCTTTTGGAGGCTGGTCTGGTTGATATGGAAAAAGAAACAATACTGCCGTCGCAGTTACTACTGCAACCATAAGGAGTGCAATTCCAACTGTTAAAAATTTTTTGTTCATATGTTTACATAGTTAAGATAGCAAGTATATAAATGTTGTTTTGACTTCAATTTGATTTGAAGTGAGTCAGCCAAAATACTATGATTTCTTGCGAAGCAAGGCAATATGTCCGCAAGACGACGCCCCCTTCCAGTTTCTGTAATTTAGCGAGAACTCAATTGTATTCAACAAGTATAAATTTTTATCGTTTATCTCTTCCTCTCTTCCTTCTTCGCAGCCTCTTTATTATGTCCTTCCTCGCTATGCTCCAACTTTCCGCTCAAATCTTTCATCTTTTCTAAAAACTCTTTTGCAATTGCCAAGTTATGCTCAGCTGTATTTTTTGAGTAAGTATAGTGATAATCAGCATCTTCTCTTGAAGATATCGCTGCATTAAAATCATTTATGTATTTTGACTCCAGCTTTCCATTCTTGTTCAGTTCCTCTAAGACAATACTAATTGCAAAATGCCTTTTTTCCCTATAACCGATTTTGAACAAGATTGCTCTTGCAGCATGGAACATTGAGTAATAGCCCTTAATAATACACCACTTAAAATCTTCTTCGTTAAATGCATTTTCAGCCATTTCTAAGTCATACTTTGACTCATCAAATTCTTTTTTTATTAATCTCTCATCGGGCTTGATTTTTTTAAGAAAGCCCTCTTCCAAGCATTTTTTTATGTCCATCAGCATAACCTTATCTTGTCTTTCTCAACTCTTTCATAAAAAGCAATATCCCTTCTTGACATTTTTGACCATTCTAAAGGGCTAAGTATATTAAATTTAATCTCTCTCTCGATTTTCTTTGAGATGCTCACAATATCAGAAAAAATCTGTTCTTTACTTATTTTTCCTATTATCAATAAATCAATGTCACTGCTTTCTCTATCTTCACCTCTTGCTGTGCTTCCATATAAATAAATTTCAATTTCGTGTTTATCGCATAATGTTTTTATATCGCTTAATATTAGTAGATTATCTAAAATCTTTAGTTGTTTGACCACTACATTTTCTCTGTTTAATTCATAAATTTTGTTTAACCCAACTATCTCAACTTTAATAAACTCCGCCTTCAAAAGTAATTTAAGATGTTTTGTTAATGAGGCTTTGGCTATTTTCAGCGTTTTTCTTAGGTTTGTATACGAAACTTTTTTGGTAGGATTTCTAAGAAAAAAGGATAAAATTTTAAGTGCTGTCCTGTTGCCTAGTTCAAGTAATTGAACCATATGTATCAATTTTATAGAATAAAGTTCAAATATTTAAACCTTTTGGTTTAATTTCTTGAACCTGTTACTTTTTCTTCTCTTTAGCTTCTTTCTTTTCCTCTGCTGCCGGAGCTGCTCCTGGTGCTGGTTTTGCTTCACCTGCAGCTGCTGCACCTTCAACAGGCAATAATACCTTAATCATTTCATCTGGGACGCCAGCTTGGACTAACTTAGCCTTTATTTCTCCTCTTGGTTTACCAGTCATAGAAGCAATAATCTCATTAGCAATCTTTTCAAATTCTACTTTTTTCTTTGCAAGCTCTTCTGCAAGTCTCTTTTTCTCTTCTTCAAGCTTGGCAAGCTCTTCTGCTGTAAGCTCTGTCTTCTCCAATCTTATTTCCTCATCATAAATCCCAGCTTCGACATCTTTTAATGTCTCTTTCGCTGGTTTACCTTCAACCAGAATTCCCATTGATTGGCATGTCCCTATTATTTCTTTTACTTTTTCCTTGAGTGATTTGCCTAAAGTCGCACTTTCCTTCATCTTTGCAACCTTAATAATTTGCTCGATTAGAATGTCAGCAACCATCTCGTGCTTTGCTTTTCCAGAACCTTTTTCAAGATTGGCTTCTTTTTTTATTAAACCAGAAGCAGGTGGAGTTCCAACAGAAATTTCAAATGCTTTTGTATCTGTATCTACTATTACTTTAACAGGTACCTGCATGCCTGCAAATGAGGAAGTTTTTTTGTTGATGTCGGAAACTACTTGACCTATATTAACTCCTAGTGGCCCTAGGCTGCTTCCCACTGGCGGGGCTGCAGTGGCTTTACCGCCTTCTACTAGAACTGCAACAGTAGTTTTTGACAATTTAATCACAATTTTTTTCTTATTGTTTTACTTCTGAAAAATTTTTGATTAAAAATCAAAAATTTTTGTTATTTACAATGTTTCCTCTTCACCTTCCTTTACCGGAGCTGTTTCTGTTTCTCGCCTAATAACCTTTACAGCGTCCATTTTTACTGTTATTGGGATAGGAACAGCTGCTTCAAGCAACTCAACAACAACCTCTTCTTTTGTTTTATCAATTCGTGTTACCTTTGCATTCTCTCTTTTGAATGGACCCGAGATGATTTCAACAATATCATTTTTTTGAATATTTACCTCGTGCTTAACTTGCTCAAGCATATGCTCTATTTCAGAGTATTTAACAGGCTGTGACAAAATACCCCTAGCGTAAGGTATATTGAAAGCAGCTTGCTCAGCATCTGTCTTTGTGGCTGCTTCTATAAATATATAGCTCCTCATACCATGTGGTCTGATGACAGAGTATATCTCAAGCTTTTTCTTTATAGCGTTGCTTGTAACAAAGTCCATAACTTGGTCTTCTCTATTTGCTGTAGTTCTCAAAACAAATATTGTCTCATCTTCTCTTGACATTTTGAATGAAAAAATCAAAAGGCTTGCCTTTTGATTTTTTATATTTGTATTTTTTATCTATTATATAAATATTAACTAAAAAAACAAAAGCTTAATCATCTGTACAACAAATCCAATCAGCCCAATAATCAAAATGCCTAAACCACTTACCTTGACTATTGTCTTGAATTCAACTGAATCTGGTTTTTTTGTAATTTTCAAAACTCTAATTGATTCCTGAATAAAAGATTTTATTTTGTACTTCCATGAATTTACATCTTGAGAATCCATATTCGTCAAAGTAACCACTCTTTCATTTGTGACATTTAGTCTAAAAATTCAATTCCAAGATGTTGCTCAATCTCTTTTCTCTTTTTTTCAGCAGTCTTTCTGCTTGAGCCAAAAATCTGTGAAGATTTCACTCCAGTAACAATAAGCATTGTTCTAATAGTTTTCTCCATATCTTTGTAGATTTGAGCGCCCCAGATGACTCTTGCGTCTTCATCAAGCTTTTCTGTTATTGTTTCAACTACCTTTCTAGCTTCATCAAGCGTCATGTCTTCGCCGCCAATAACGTTAATTAAAGCTCCATTTGCGCCAGAAATGTCTACATCAAGTAATGGGTTATTGATTGCTTTCTCAACTGCTTCAACTGCTCTATTCTCAGTGTCACTTTCACCTACACCAATTAGGGCTACGCCACCACCTTTCATTACTGCTCTTATGTCTGCAAAATCTAGGTTAACTAAGCCAGCTTTAGTAACAAGCTCTGCAATACCTTTAACTGCATTTGTTAATATTTCATCAGCAACCTTAAAAGCAGTGTGTAATGGCAGATCTGGTGCTAGCTCAAGCAACTTATCGTTTGGTATAACAATTAAAGTATCGGCAATCTGCTCTAACTTTTCTAATCCCACAACTGCATTTTCGTATCTTCGATTACCTTCCATGGAAAATGGCATTGTAACAACACCAACTGTCAGCGCTCCCAATTTCTTCGATATTTCCGCAACTACAGGGGCAGAGCCTGTTCCTGTTCCACCACCTAAGCCGCATGTGATAAATACCATATCTGCATTTTGCAAAGCTTTTTTGACATCGGATTCATTCTCGCGAGCAGCTTCTTCGCCTAGTCTAGGCTCAGAGCCTGCACCTAAGCCTTTTGTTAGCTCTCTCCCTATCAATATTTTTTTATTTGCAGTCGTATAGAGCAAATCCTGTGCATCTGTGTTAACAGCTATTGTCTCAGCACCAATAATGCCTACTTCTGACATCCTGTTTATTGTATTATTGCCACCGCCACCACATCCAACTACTTTTATTGTGGCTCTTTGTTTTGATAGTAATTGCTCAAGCTCCGCATCTATATCTGCAACTTCTTTTTCAACTACTTGCTTTATATCCCGAGAAAGAAGTTTGGGATTATCATTTAATTCTGATTCAATTGCTTCTTGAATAATTGATGTCACAAACTCACCCTTACTAATAGGTTTTAACTACCTATTTAAATTTATTTCTTTTTTCCCTTCGCCAATGGTAAAATTTAAGCTTTTTATAGATGGAATTAACTTCGTAATAGTGCTGTTTAGGATTTCTCTGGTTTCATTGCTGATTTTGTCTTTTAGACTTATGGTTGCTATACCATCTTTTAACTCAATTTGGTAATCTTTAAACTTGGTATGTTTATCAACTAAAGACCTCAACTTTTCCTTATCATCAACAACTAACCTTCTTAGCTTGACATCATAAATCAAATCCTTTCCAGCCAATGGATGGTTGAAGTCAACAAGGCATCTGCCACCGCTTACCGTTTTTACTATACTGAAAACACCATCAACATTTAACTGCAGACCTGGAAACGGAGTTATATTTTGTTCTCTGAACCTGCCTAGGGGAATTAGCTGTATTAGTTTTGGATCTTTGCTGCCAAAAGCATTGTCAGAGCTTATTTCAAAAGTATATTCCTTCCCAACTTCTTTATCAACAAGCTGTTCTTCGATACCTTTTATAATATGGTTTTGACCAACACAGATGACTATTGGTAAGTATTCGGCATTTTTATCGTATAATCCATTTTCCTTAGCGACTTTTTCTTCTGTTGTATCAAATATTGTATTATCTTCTTTAATCCTAGCTGTATAATCAATTTCGACGAAATCGTACTTTTTTACATTTACCATCTTTGAAGTTTTTTAGTGTTTTGTTTTGATAAAATCTATAATTTTTTCTACAACCTGTTTTGGAGTCATGTTTGAAGTATCAATGACATAGTCATACAACTTTTTATTTAAATAATTAATTCCATAATACTTTTGGTATCTTTTTTTTTCACTTTCTTCTCTTTTTTTAATATTTTTTATTGTTTCTTTTAAGCTACTACTTTTTTCTTGCTGTCTCCTGTCATTTAATATTCTTTCTGCCCTAACATTATCGTCTGCTTTGAGAAAGATTTTGACGTCAGCATGGGGTATGAAGAAGGCAGTGAGCCTTCCATCAACTACAAAATCATCTTTTGTTTTTCCTAATGCCTTCAATTTCTCATCAAGCTGTAAATCAATTGACTTATCACTTTCAGCTAATCTATTAAATTTCATCAAACTTACCCCTCTTTTGGCTGCCATCGCTCTCATCAAATCTCCTATTGAATAATGTTTTAGATTAAGCTTCTTAGATAAGAGCCTTGCAACTGTACTTTTTCCAGAGCCTGCTTTTCCAGAAATTGTTATCTCCATAATCTACTAATTTAGCCTTTAGTATTTATATTTTATTCATGCAAAAAAATAACCAAATCTTTTTATATTATTCTTAATTACTCACTTTAAAATGGCAATAGACGGCTCTAATATGCTAAAAGTTATCGAAGATTTTCCTCAGCAATGCAAAACAGCTTTGGAGCTGCCTAAAGGGATGTCTGTTTCTGGTAAATTCAGCAATATTGTTGTTTGTGGAATGGGCGGCTCTGGTATTGGCGGCGATATATTAAAAATCTACATGCGTAATTCAAAGATTCCTCTTTTTGTTGTTCGAGATTATAAAGTGCCAAACTTTGTTGATGAAAACAGCCTTGTTTTTGCTGTCTCATATTCAGGTAATACAGAAGAGACATTATCGGCATTTAAAGATGCTTTGAATAAAAAGGCGAAAATAATTGCTATCACAAGTGGTGGTAAACTAAGCGAGGTTGCAAAAAAAGTAATTAAAGTTCCAGCTGGATTGCAACCAAGGGCAGCATTAGCTTATCTATTTTTTCCGGTATTAGGAGTCTTAAACAACTCAAACATAATTGATGTAAATAATAATGAAATAGCAGAGATGCTTAATGTATTAGATAATACTAATGAATTCAAAGCAGTAGGCAAGGCTATTGCAGGAAAGAGCCAAAACAAAACACCACTTATCTATGCTTCTGAGCTACTTGGAGCAGTTGCCTATAGATGGAAAACTCAATTTAATGAAAACAGTAAAATAGCAGCTTTTTACCATGTCTTCTCCGAGATGAACCATAATGAGATTGCTGGCTATCAAACTATGACAAAAGATAAATTTATTGCTATTTTCATTCGTGACAAATTTGATAATGACAGGATAAAGAAGAGAATGGATGTAACAAAGGAGATAATTTCAACAAGAGTTGATGTTGAATGCATTGAAACAAAAGGTGAGCATTTGCTTTCAAGGATTTTTTCAGGAATCTATTATGGAGATTTTGCCTCTTATTATCTTGCTTTGGCAAATAAAATTGACCCAACCCCTGTTAATGTTATTGAAAATTTAAAGAAGAAGTTATAATCAAAAAAATTACTTATATTGATGCTACTCAAATCTATAAAACTCCACAACATTAGAAGTTATGAAGACTTAGAAATAAATTTCCCTCTTGACTCTGTTCTTCTTGCTGGCGATATTGGAAGTGGAAAATCAACTATATTGCTTGCAATTGAATTTGCTATTTTTGGTGCAAAGAAAGGAGAATTGCCAGCTTACACATTGCTTAGACATAACAAGAAAGAAGGCAGCAGTGAATTAAGAATGCAAATTGATAATAAGGATGTGATAATAAAAAGAACACTAAAAAGAGGCAGTAATGAAATTAGGCAAGAGGCAGGTTATATTATAATCAATGGTATGAAAAGGGAAGGAACAGCAGAGGAATTAAGGGCAATTATGCTAGAACTGTTAGGCTATCCAAAAGATTTGATTAAAAAGGGAAAGGACATGATATATAGGTACACAGTCTATACACCTCAAGAGGAAATGAAAAAAATATTATATGATGACAAAGAGACAAGGCTAGATACACTAAGAAAAGTTTTTGGTATTGACAAATATAAAAGGATAAGGGAAAATTCCAAAATTATTGTATTGACTCTTAAAGAAAAGAAAAAGCATCTAGAAGGCTTTACCCAAAACTTAGGGTATAAGAAAATTGAGTTAGAAGAAAGAAAAAAGGAAATAGTTGATATTGAAAAGAAAATAAGTGAAATACTTCCAAAAATTGAAGAGTTGAAAAGGTTCATAAATCAGAAAAAAGACGTATTGGATAGTATTGAGAAAGAAATTAAGGAATTGAATGAGCTAAAAAGGGAATTAAGTATTATTGAAGCAAATCTTGTCAATAAAATAGAGCAAAACAACAGACTGAGTGAGGAGCTAAAAAGGTTTGAAATTCAAATTCAAGAACTTAACAAGGAGTTGGAAGGCAAAAAAATAGAAGAACTTGAGAATATAGAAAAGAGAACAGAGTATAAGGAGAAAGAATTAGAAGAGGTAGAAATCAATTACAAAAATATCATAAAGAAAGAAAAAGAATTAGAAGTCAAAATAGATAACTATACTGATACAATAAAAAAGATACAATTGCTTGATGTATGTCCACTATGCGGGCAGAAAGTTGACGAAGCTCATAAGAATAATGTCCATTTAAGTGAAAAGAAAAAATCTGAAATACTAGTAGAAGAACTCAAAAAATGTAATGAAGAAAAATCAAAACTAGAAAAAATTAGGTTGATACTAAAAAGAGAGCTCGATGCTTTAGTAAAAGAACAAAATTATCTAAGTATTCTGAAATTTAAATTTGAGAGCTTAAATGAGAAGTCCTATTTAAAGAATGAAAAATCAGATTTAAAGGATAATATAAAGAAGCAGATAGCCCAATTAAACACAAAAAAAACAGAGCTCAATTTTAAAATAAAAAGATATTCTGAAATAGAAGAAAAATATAAAGTGGTAAAAAAAGAAATTGAAGAACTTATACCGCAAGAAAGATTTTTGGATTTGGAAAAGAATGGCTATGAAAGGGAAAAGGATTCAATTAAAAGATTTATATTGAGCATAGAAAAGGAAATAGAAGAAAAACAGAAAGCCAAGGAAATGCTTTCTTACATTGTGCAGTTGATTAATTGGATTGATAGTTTCTTTGTTGATTTAGTATCAACAATTGAAAAACATGTTATGATAAATATACACTTACAATTCAATGAATTTTTCAGGAATTGGTTTAATATATTGCTTGAAGACGAAACTATTAATATAAGAGTTGATGAAGAATTTACACCAATAATAGAGCAAGATGGCTATGAAACATTTATTGATAACTTAAGCGGAGGAGAAAAAACCTCTGTAGCTTTATCCTATAGATTAACCTTAAATAAGGTTGTAAATGATATTGTTGCTGAAATCAAAACTAAGGACATAATAATGCTTGACGAGCCAACTGATGGTTTTAGCTCAGAGCAATTAGACAAGATTAGAGATGTTCTTGAGCAATTAAATATGAAGCAAGTCATTATTGTATCACATGAAAGCAAGATAGAAGGCTTTGTACAAAATATAATAAGGATAGAAAAGCAAGGCAATGTAAGCATAGTAGTTTAAGTTCTTAAGAAACTACAACAACAATGTTAATGGATTTCCAAATATTAAAGTGACAAGAAAAGCAATCAAAAAGCTCGGAACAAATGGTATACCCTCTTTTACTAAAATCCTCTTAACCTTTCCTTGCTTGCGAAGTTTAATCAATTTTTTAATTTGGTTTTTACTTATACCTAAATCTTTTGGTCCGCATACATATTGCTTATCGACATAAACATCATTAACTATCCAGTCGCCTTCAGTTAGCTTCATTGGCTCAACGAATTTATACATTGACGATTTTTCTATAGCCTTGATAAAAACCCATAAGTAAAAAGTAGTTAGTATTACAAGCGCTAAAGATAAGAAGAATATTGTTGCGTATCTGTTTTTAACAATAATCACTAAAAAAAATATTAAGGGTAAAGAGAATACGATTATTTTCTTTGCTCTTATGATGCTCCCCTTTTTTAATATTTTTTTTAGTTCGTGATTAAACTTTTTTCTATATTTAATGGCAGAATAAGCACTCCAAAACAATCCGTATAGGGCTCCAATAAACAATACATTTACAAAAAAAGCAAATAAAAATTGTGAAGACTTAAAGCTTGCTTCGATACCAATCATTGCACCTAAGCCCATAAGCATTTTGCTATCACCGCCACCCCATTGGCCGGTATAAAACATAATATAAGCAAATACAAAAAATACAGCAAAGCCAAGCAAACTATTTATTATAAAAGAATAATCAGAATATGTAATACCAAACAATAAGTTTAATCCTATACCAGACATTATAAAGCCATAATTAATCCAATCTGGTACTTCTCTTGTCCTAAAATCAGTGTATGAGCCAATTAAAAGAACTACAAATGATAGAGAATATTTTATTGCTGATGGTATAAAGTAAGCCTCAAGCCAATTGTTAATCATTTTATATTAAAAGAATGAGATATTTATAAATTATTTTATTTTTGGCAATTTGTATATATTTAATATTGAATATATTACTCGCCAATAACTTTTATCATCACTCTCTTTTTTCTCTGTCCATCAAACTCGGCATAAAAAATCTGCTCCCATGGTCCAAAATCAAGCTCGCCATTTGTGATGGCAACAACAACTTCTCTACCCATTAGGGTACGCATTAAATGAGCATATGCATTATCTTCTCCTGTTAAGTTATGTTTATAGGCTTTTTTTATATCAACTAATTTATATAACCATTCCTGAAAATCACTTATCAACCCAGATTCGTCGTCATTAATGAAAACAGAAGCTGTTATGTGCATTGCATTAACTAAAACAAGTCCTTCTTTAATACCGCTTTTCTTCACTGCTTGCTCAACCTTAGCTGTTATGTTGATAAACTCTATTCTTTTTGATGTGTTAAACCATAAATGCTCTGTGTAGGATTTCATTTTTTTATTTTTTGATTTGTAGCACAATATCAGGGTATTTTGAAATGATTTCTGGCATAAAATTTGTTAAGTTTTTATTATTTATAAATTTTATTTTTTAAGAAAAAAAATTTTAAACAAACATTACTTTCTATAATTTTATGTTACAAAAACTTTTATGGTTGATTTTAGCTGGTGGTAAAGGTGAAAGAGTAAGACAATTTTTAACAGAAGACGAACCAGTAAAACCTATGATAAAAATAGGTCAAAAAAGACTAATTGAGTACGCACTTGAAGAAGCAGAAAAAGTTGGATATGAAACTGCTGTTCTTACATATCCATCTGAATCGTATGAAAGCTTAGACCAATTAGTAAAAAGTAGAGGTTTTAAAGCTATGAAGCAGAAAGCAAAGCATCGCAAATTGCCACATCTCTTGGAACTTGCTTACTTAGTACGGAAACAATACCATTCGCCTGATAGAAAATACCTTGCATCTTTTGACTCGATATTAACATTCGCTTCCGATATTGTTTATAGTGGGGTTGATTTCAAGGCAATGATTGATTTCCATAACAAAAGTCTTTCATCACCTAATGAAAGGCAAATAACAATACTGTCTAAAAGAAGAACAATCGGAAGAACATATAACTTTAGAGTTGAAAATGGAAGATTAACCTCAGTTCAATGGTTTTCTAGCAAACCAGCAAAAGGATACTCTCCTTATGTATCACCAGGGGTTTATATTTTTTCTAGAGCTGTTTTAGTAAACCCATTTGCATTACTTTTAGGTTTAGACTTAAATAAAATACTTATTTACGAAACTCAAGGAACATGGAGGGATTATGGAAATCCTGAAATTTTAGGTCTTATGAGATAATAAAATATTTTAAAATTCGTCCGATTTAACTACTGTCCTAACCAAAACATCACTTACCATCTGTAATGCATCTTCACTTAGATGCTCACTTTTATCTTCGGGAGAATGATAAAGCTGAAACATTTTTGGAATTCTTCCAGTATAAGAATCAAATATAATTTTGAAGATATTTCCTTTGACAAACCTTTTAATTGCTCCCTTATCCTTATATGGAGCTACACTTATACAGAGGGCATGCCTAAATCCAGCATCTCTAAAGCTTAAATCATCACCCCAAAAAACTGGCAAATGACCTACTCTTTCAAAATAGATATTTTTCTCCTTCACAACTCCTTCTATTGTTTTTAATGCATAACTATCTTCATTAATTGTAGTTATTGGCCACAGACCAATTGTATCACCATAACCACATAACTCTAAATGATAAACTGCTAATAAATCCTTTAGCCCGTATTCCTTAATGTAAGAGATAGAACCAAACCTACCGATTTCTTCATCGTCAAAGAAAATAATCTTAACCTTATTTCTAAGTTTTATTTTTCTCAGTTTTTTAACCACATTGAATAAGATAGCAATTCCAGAAGCATCGTCATTTGCTCCAGGAGAACCATTAACTACATCAAAATGTGCTGATAGAATTATGTGTTTTTCTGATTTTAAGTTTCCAACATCAACAATAATATTTGTTCCCTTAAAATTAAAATAAGTATAGTCTTGTTCAATAAACTTAATCTTTTTAGATTTCAGAATTTGTTTTATTAAATTTAACCTTTCTACATCAGATTTGTATTCCAATTGCTTAATGTAATTTAATAACATATTGATATTAATAATCATTTAATAATTATTTCGCTAAAGAAAATTCACAAATTTTATTATATTGGCAAACTGTACATTTATTTGGGTTTTTAGTTGGCTCAGGCTTTCTTTTTTCAGATAAAACGTCCCTTAATCTTAGTATTGCCAATAATAACTGTTCTTTATGAACTCCTGTATATGTTTCTTTCCAGATAATTGAACTATTGTCTCTATTTTTCAATACAGCATAAATCGGTTTTTTTATCAGCTCTTTAAAATTATTCTCCAACAAATAACAATAAGCCCATATCTGTTTTCTTACTCCGATATAAGCATAATTATTTGGCTTATCATCAATCACATAAACCCCATCCTTATCACAACCTAATTCATCTATTCTACCTAGAAGTATTACATCATTAGAGATATGCTGTAGCTCAATTTCTCTTGATGTTACAGGTTCCTCACTTTTAAAAAATTCCTCCCAAGTTATGGGTGTTGCCAATTTTACAAAATTTTCATATTTTCTCTCGTGTAGTAACGACCCTTTTGTCATTGCTGATGTTTCTATCAAAGGCAATTTCTTTACTTTGCTTAAATAAAGCTTTTGCTCACAAAAGCTTGCTTCCTGTAACCATGATGCCCCTATCACAACTGACTTTTCATTCATAAACCAGACAAATATTTAAAGATATAAAAAGTTTATTATGAAAAATTACATCAATCCATAAACCCGTTAGTTATCGGCATTCGCCATTCCATACCATGAAATGAGCGCTCAGATACTCTAATTATCGTTGCAGCCCTCCTTTTATGCTCATTTAATCTTATTCTCTTAACAACATTTCTAACTATTTTCTTGTTAAAACCTTTTGTGATTATTTCATTTGTGGATAAATCTTCCTCAATATACATCTTCAATATTTTATCTAGAATATCATAAGAAGCACCAAGCTCTTTTTCAGCAGTTTGGCCAATTATTAGTTCAGCACTTGGTTTTTTCTTCAAGATTGATAAGGAAATTCCTAGAAATTTACCGATCTCAATAACTTCTGTTTTCCATAAATCTCCTATAACCAGTATGTCCACAGCATTATCGCCATATTTAGTCGTGTAACCTAATGCAATTTCAGATTTATCAGATGTGCCAATAACCAAAGCTTTATTTAAATTTGCAAAATAATAAAGAATCATCATTCTAATCCTAGCTTTTAGGTTTGCCTTTGCATAGATATTTTTTTTTATCCTTAATTGTTCATCTATACCTTCAAAATATTTAATTGGATTGTTTATTTGAATTATATGATATTTAATTTTCAACCTTTTCGCTATATTTATTGCGTCCTTAATATTTTGTTTAGATGTCACCTTTGAATCAGGCATTAAAATTCCAGTTACATTTTTGCTCCCAAGCGCTTTAACAGATAAATAAGCAGCAACAGAACTATCAATACCACCGCTTAACCCAACAACAGCTTTCTGAAAATTATTTTTTTTAAAGTAGTCCCTTATTCCAAGTAAAATAGCGTTACATATTTCTCCTACATTCATAGTATCCTAATCAATATAATTTTTATTATTTAAATTTTTATTATTTTAACATCCTCTTCAAAATCTTTACATCTTACCAATACTTCTCCATTATTAAAATACATACTATGGCCATAATAAGTTATTCCATCTTGTCCACCAACCTGATTTACATAAACTATTGGGATTTTGTTTTCGTCCCATCTTTGCTTTAGTACATTTCCAATTACCTCAATTTTACCCTTGCTATAAGGAGAAGCAGAGACATTTATTATCAATTCAGCGCCTTTATCTTTTTGATACTTTGTAGTTTCTGGAAACCATAAGTCTTCACAAATACTTACTCCAATTTTTTTATCATTTAGTTCAAAAATTGTGGCATTGCTTCCTTCACTAAACCATCTTTTCTCGTCAAAAATTGTGTAATTTGGTAGACATATTTTATGGTGGATATTAACTATTTTCTGATTTTTAATGATAGCAGCGCTATTGTAGAGCTTTCCTTTTGCTCTTTCAACAAAACCGACAATTGCTACTTTATCTTTTACATTTTCAACTATTTTTATTAAAGTGTGCATGTTTTGCTCTATAAAATTGTGCTTAAGCAATAAATCCTGTGGGCTATAACCGGTAATAGAAAGCTCTGGAAAAACAACAATATCCGCCTTAGTTTTTTTGATTATAGATATTATCTTATTTGTATTCCACCCTATATCACCTACAATTGGATTTATCTGTATTAAAGCAATTCTCATTTTGAATATAAAAAATTTCAACGAAGTTGAAATTTTTTATTTGTTTAAAAATGTTTTTAAATAACCTAGATACCCTAAGTATATGATTAAAACAATTATTTTTGACCTCGGAAATGTAATTGTTAAGGTTAATTGGAAAGAGCTTTATAAAAAATTTGCTCAAGATAGCGGCAAAACTATTGATTATTTTAAAAATTATTATGAAAATTCGTCAATAATGGATGATTTTGCAAAAGGAAGATTTAGTCCGAGAGAATTTTATAACAAAATAGTTAAAGAATTAAATCTTAAGATAAATTTTAAAACATTTAGTAAACATTATTGTGATATTTTCACTTTAAACGATGATGTTGCTGAACTTATTCAAAGATTAAAAAAGAATTTTAGATTGATTTTGTTATCAAACACAGATATTATGCATTTCGAATATATAAAAAATAAGTATGAGATAATTAATATTTTTGATGAATATGTTTTGTCTTATAAAGTTGGTTATAGAAAACCAAACCCTATAATATTTATAGAAACATTAAAAAAAGCTAAAACAATGCCGTTTAATTGTGCTTACTTCGACGATATACCGGAATTTATTTTTGTTGCAAGATTATTAGGAATAAAGGCTTTCCGATATAGAAATTTTGAGAAATTAGTCAAAGACTTAAGAAAAATTAATGTTTTAACAAAACCTTTATAAATTATTTAGTCATTTCATATCAAAATGGATGTTGCAGTTCTTTATTCAGGAGGCAAAGACAGCACTTTTGCAATTGATCAGGCAATCCAAAAAGGCTGGAATATAAAGTATTTGTTGTCTGTAAAGCCAAACAGAAAAGATTGTTACCTATTTCATTTTGCAACTGTTGAGCAAACAAAAGAGTTGGCAAGTATACTAAGCATTAATCATATCTATATAAAATGTAGAGTTGCAAACCCAAGGAAAGAAGCAAATGTAGTTAAAGAAGTTGTAGAAAAAAATCAAGCCAAAGCAAGGATAGATGCTCTAGTGCTTGGTGGTACAGGACTGCAAGAAACACAGCTAAAAAGTTTACAAAATGCTTTAATGCCATTGAACGTTGAAGCGTTTGCAATGAATTCCGGCGAAGATCATGATTTATTGATGGAAGCTATGTTAAATCAAGGTTACAGGATTTTAATAACACAAATAGCATCTGATGGATTAAAAGAGTGGCTAGGAAAAACTATAACTAGAGAAAACTTTTCACAACTAAAGAAAGATTCTGTAAGGTATGGTTTCCATATAGGATTTGAAGGTGGTTATGCCGATACATTAGTCACAGATTGTCCATTATTTCAAAAACGTTTAGTCATTGAAGATATGTCAATTATTCTTGAAGATGATTATTGCGGGCATGTTGTAATTAATAAGTATAGATTGAAAGATAAAACAAAACCTGAAATGAGACAGCACAGAAGGATTTTTAGTTTTTTGAAATAAAATTTTATTGATGAATTTTTGTTAACTGGTCTGTAAATAAATTAATTGGTATTGCTTGATTTTCCCCATTTTTCTTTGCTTTAAAAGCCTGTCCTAACAATTCAAATGTTTCTTTATCAACTACTGCTGTTCCGCTATCTCCTGGGAAGAGTTTTGTACTGATATAGAATACCTTTCCATCAGAAGGTTTAGTCACTATTCCGTCTCTATGGTAGAATCTTTCTCTATCTGGATAGCCAATCACAATAATTTCTTGTCCATCTTTTAATGTATCTGAATCACCCAACTTAAAAGGAAACTTTTTCCCATTATAGGTTTCAGGCAATTTAAATATAACCACTTCTTCACCCATAACTAGTTCCTCTAAATCTTGACCATCAAGTTGGACTTTCCCTTTGACTATGCGTCCTTGGATATTCAGTGCATCAACTCGAAGCATACCTATCTGATTTATATCTGTCATATGTTTTAATGTTAAAATATAATTTCCATAAGGTATTCCTATCCCTTCTCTTTGTGCTCCAGGCACTTCGCCACCTTCTTTAAAATACGCTGTTCTTTTTAATGTAACATAACTATCTATAACCTCTTGAATATTCTTTACTTCTCTTATTTTATTCTCTTCTTCGATTTTTTGCAAGACATTCTTAATATAACCTTCACAAATAGTTAGAGATGAGTTTATTGCTTCGATGGTTGCAAGCTGAATAAATTGTCTTCTAGTTATTTCCATCTTAATATATTGCCTTAAACATTTTTTAATTTTATTTAAGCTTTTGCTGTTATAAGCTCCCTAACAGATATTTTAAGCTTATCTTATACTTTATTTGCATGCAGGTATGTGGTTAATTATCATTTCCAAATCAACATAACCTCCACTTGTCTTATACACATAATCACCAGAGCTATAGGTATATGTAACTACCATGTCTAGCACCTCTCTCTTATCGTCATTTTTCCGTGTTCTAGGTTCGATTGTAACGCTTTCGTATTTAACCTCATTTGGTTGAGGAATAAATAAAATTTTTGAATCAATAGAATAAATCGCAAATGGTTTACTACTAACACCTTGACCGCAATTTAAATAGTAAACCTCTACGAAGGGTTTTCCATAAAAGCCATGCCCAGTAAACTTAAAAGATTTAGAATATATTTCCACAACACCATTTCTTATTTCTCCACTTTGCTTATTGATGATTTCCCACAATAAACCTGTAAACAAATCTGTTGGTGCATACTCTGGTGGTGCTATTTCTACTGCTGTTACAGCACTTTGAAAGAGGATAAATCCAGCCAGCACAACCCTTTTTATTGTTTTAAACATGTCCATTTTTGGAATTAAGTTTTGAAATCAAATTTAAGCTTTTGCTGTTATAAGCTCATTAACAGATAGTTTAAGTTTATCTGGTAAATTTGAACTTTCAAATACTTCTCCTAGGCTCATGCGTTTATTTGGCATTAAATAGTAGTTGACACTACCAATAAATTCTTTTATGGTTGCATAGGTGCATAATGTTTGACTTTGTGCATTATTGCCATTATTATTAGTAGGATGTAAACCTAATTTGTATTTAAAACCAACTTGAAAATTGCCATTACTAAAATAAGCATCAAACATAGGTATAGAACTTGGTTCAATGTCGGTTGGCATTATTAATGGTCCAAATTTAGCCATTGTAACTACTCTCACTCTTTTGTCTATTTTGGATATGCTAATCTTAGTATCAGCATTGTAATCATGTACAAGTCCTTCTAAACCATTGGGGTGCTCAACCATAGGGTGATGAGGACTTTCTATACTTAATTTGAATTCCCCATTTCTAGTTCTAAGTTGGGATTCATAAGAACCAGTAATAGCTCTACCATACTCATTAAGCACTGGATGCCAAATATATCTTAGTTTTACACCTACTAACTCAAATGATTGATGTAGTAATTTAGTCAATCCTGTAACCATTTTGCTTAAATAATTAGTGATAGCACTAAAAAATATTAATACAAATATTTTTTCTTAGAAAGCATCTTGCCCATGGAAAGCTTTCCCGGCCCATTTGCAATGATGACTATTAAAACTGCAATAAGTATTAGCACAAATTCATAGCCACCTTTTGATACCAATAATCCGTTTTTCCAATGAACTACGAAAAATGCAACAAGCATATCTATTAACAATAAAATACTAGACCACCAACTTAAAATTCCGAATATTAAAAATAGCCCACCTACAAATTCCACAACTGATACTATAAGCGCGGAATAAACTGGTAATGGAATGCTGATTTTGGTGAAGAAGTCCACAGTTCCAGTGAAGCCACCAGGTGCAAAAAGCTTTAGATAACCATGGTAAGTAAATATAATTCCAAGTATAAGTCTTAATAGAGTTAATGTCCATTGACTTATGCTATTATTTTTTGGCATTTTAAATATAAAAAAATTTCAATGTAGAGCATTGAAATTTTTTTCTAATAAATAACATTACCGACCTGATTCAGTCTCATAAATCTCATTAAACTTAGTTATATATCCTGTGCTTTGTGCTTTTTTTAAGGCGCTTTCAAATATCCACTTATCGAATCCTGTTGGTTCTACAGTAAACTTCTGCCCTTCTACACGCTCTCTTGCTGTCCACGGTGGTTCACCATAAAGAATATTAAACAAATCTCTACCACCACGTTCAGGTAATTCAGAGACCATCACGGCTGGTACAAGACCCATCATAACCTCTAGTTCTCTTATCCTGTCTTTGTCTCGGCCTAAGTACCCACAAATAACTTCAGCAAGCTTGCCACCATGCGTTGGACTTTGTGTTACTATTTTATACATTATCATACTGATTTATTGTTTATGTTATTATACCATCACTTCTTAAGTCTTTCTTCCAATGAAACCCAGCCTGCGCTGGTTAATTCTTCTTTAGGAACCCATTTTCCCTCTTTTAAAACCTCAATTCTTGGGTTTGATGGAGTAACTTGCATTTCTGTACCTTGTAGATCTTTTAGCAGTAAACCATGATAAACTTTTTCTAGCTCTCCCCCTTGCACTCCATAGTCCACACGAGTTGCCGCATCTCGTGAAAGGTATCTTACTTGATATGGTTTTACAATAGCAGAATATGTATAGGATCCAGATTCTTTGTCCTCTTCAACTAATCTTTTCAACGTTTCTATAGCATCAGAAATAGTAGCAAAAGCTACTAAAGGTTCAGTACGGATAAGTAAACTATTTTGATTTGGCATATACATAACCAACTCAATTGTGAACACTTTATTTTCCATTTTAGACCAAAATTACAATTAATATCAAAACCGAAGCTATTGATGAAACCATGCAATAATCACACCACTTTTTAAGTACAAATGCTTGCACTCCAGTAAGGTAAATTGAAAAGAGTACTGATAAAATGCTTGCAATCACTATAAAATAGTAAACAACATTCAATATATAAATATTTCCATTCACCATAGTAAAAATTCCGAATATTAAATATAATCCCATAATATAGCATACCCGGAATTGTATTTTCTATGCCAAAAGTTTTTCCATATAGATATATTAGATTCATTTTTTATTTAATTTTGAGCTCTTATAAAGATGAGGCATGTAAGCATCAATTCTTATAATTTCAGCCTTTATTCCTCTTTTCTTCAATTCTTCCTCAAGCTGCTGCATTTGCACCTTTTGGTCGTAGCCTAAGCAGATGATATCCGGCTTTAAATCTTCAATAATTTTGAATATATCACCTTTATTACCCAATACAGCTTTATCAACAATCTTAAGCATCCTCACCGCTTCCAGTCTATCTTTTTCATTATGCAAAGGATTTTTCCCTTTGAATGCCTTAGATGTTTCATCCCTTGCAACTACAACAATCAGTTCATCGCCATATTTCTTAGCTTCAGAAAGATAGTATAAATGTCCTGGATGAATTATATCAAAAGTGCCAGTACACATTATTTTTTTCATTAGATAAAGAATAAAAATTAAATTTAAAAAGGTTGTGGGGGGGGAATGGAATAAACTAAGAATTGAACTGTCAACTTGTAACATTTAATGCTTCTATTCCAAAATATTTTTGGATTGCTGTTTTCACAGTTTTAGGCGGCTTATCTGTTTCAAAAATAAAAACATTGTCAATTTTTCCATCGCGTGATGTGTGGTCATTTGCTGTATAGATGTTAGCACCAACTTTTTCTGATAAAGTTCTTGTTACTGCATATAATAAACCCCTCATATCTTCTCCCCTCATTACCGTTCTATAATATCCTAAATCTGCTAGATATTCTAGTCCTATAGTACTAATATTAACTTGTTTTAATAAGGGAGCTATAGGTATATCAATATCCTCTCTTTGAACAATTATCCTTTCTAGGTCTTTCCTGAATTCTTCTATGTTTGTTTCATTGGCAATTGCAATATCAAAAAAATCTAAAGCCAATTTGTATGGCTCTTTTAAAGAATAAATTCGTGCGTGTTTTATATTTAGTCCATGTTTATAGCAAGTTCCTGCAATTCTCCAGAAGAGTCCTTCATAATCCTCAGCATAGACTGCTAATGAGCCACTGCTTTCGGAATAATTAACATTGTACTCTAATTTAGGTTTTTTCTTCTCATTTACCTCTCTAAGTTTATTGATATGCGTCATTAAGTCCGGTGCATACCTACTATAAAAGAAGTTTTCTGGTAAAGCGTCAGCAATAGACCTACCTTCTTCATCTAGTTTAAATGGATCGTAATAAGTACGTTTTTCATTAAGTAATCTGCTCATTAGATTTTTGTATAAGTCAATAACATTTGCCCATTGTTCTCGTGAAAACTTCCTTTGTTTTCCATGGCCTAAATCAGCATAAGTAAACAAAAATAAATTTCTTAGATGTGATACGCCTGGTAGTTCTCCTACTAAGTGATTTATATCCTTCGGCTCATCAATAATACGCCTTTGTGCCGAATCAAATAACAAGCCTTTATTTTCTATTAAGAAAGCTATAGTTTCAGATAAAGGAGCAATCTGTGAATATTGTTTAGTCAATATTTTTGTATACGCCTCGGTGTCAGTTCTAAGAATTTCTGGAATCCCTTTGCAAAGCAGAGCAAACCTTAATGCCCTCAATTCTTCAGGTTCTAAAGCAGAGTATTCTGTTGCAAAGAATTTTGTTTGCTCATCTGCATCTCCACTAACATTTTGTAGAGTTTCTAAATTTTCTATTCTTCGTATTGCTTGACCTTCTCGAGTTATTCCCCTATTTCTATGAGTTGGTTCAAAGAGAGAAAATTCCAAATCTGAAAAACCTGGAACAAGCTTTCCTAAAACATTGAAACTTTGTAAATACCTCAAAGTTCTACTTAAACTTCCTCTTACAGAAAATAAGTCTAAAAATACTGGGTGTGGTTGTACAAAATCATGTGCTCTGGCTAACAAATTATGATCTTCATCAGAACTTACGTCAAGTCCGTATTTCTGGGCATTAAGAAGTAATGTATAAAATGCGATATTCTCATTAAAATTTGGCATCCTACTAAATCGTAAACTAGAATGTCTGTATTCTACACCACCATCAATAGTTACAGTCTTCTGACCGATTACCATCTCAGTATAACGTTCTATGACTTTTCTGGCTGATAAATAAACTCTGACGCTATCATCACCAAAGTATTTTCTAAATTCAATGAAATCATCATAAGATAATTCGTCATTTGATAGGATCCCTGGAGGTGGACCTTTTCTAAGATTTAGCCAAGCTCTAACTTTTAGGAGAATACCTACAGCTTCCATTACATCAGCTGGCACTTTACTATAGACATACCTTGATGACTCAAAGTTCTCTATTGCTTGTAGCCATACTGCTGTATTAAAATACCTTAGACCACCTATTCCATATTTAATGTTAAATGACTTTAGATTTTCTATTTTCCTAGGGAATTTGTGTTGTTGTTCTTTTAATTCGCCTGACTTAGCCAACACAAACTCAAGTGGATTAACATAAGCTTTAAGTTGCTCTCTAACGTTATGTTCAAGATTAAAGTTACCAGCAATTGGTCTAAGGTCTAAAAGACTCGTTTGAATTACATGCTTATCGTCTCTTTCAGGCAGGGCTTCGTCTAAATCATAAATGACAATATTTCCTTTAATCTGAGGATGCATTGTATAGAAATCTTGTAAGGCATGCCAGAGACTGTTTACATGTTTGTCAAGGCGCCTAAAAACTAATACTAAATCTGTATCTGAATTTGGAGTAGTTTCCTCTCTCCCATAACTAGCACAAGCTGCAAGTAGTACGTTATCATTTGATAGCCCGGTATTTTGGTAAAAATACCTAACTACCGCATCTAGCAAAATCGCGCGTTGTTTTGTTATTTCAAAACCATTTTGTAATGTTGAACTGAGTATAGCGTCGCGAATTCTGCTAATGCCAATGTCAATAGCTCTAATTAATCCTTCTTTTTTTATTAAATCGTCTAAAGAAGTGGCCATGCTATCATCCATAATTAATTTGAATTAGTCTCATCCATCATAAATTAAGTACCTCAATAAATCAAGAGCTTATGGATTTTATTGATATTTATATCATTTTCTAATATTTATTAAACAAAAAGTTATAAAAAATAAAAAATTTTAAATATTTGTTTAGAAATCTATAATTAAACTATCAGAAAATAAATGAATATTACAAATCACAAAATTTTTTCAATCTACGATTGAAAAAATTTTCATAAGTATTACATGAGGAAAAAATTCAATAGCTCTGCTATTGAATTTTTTTAGAATCAAATGCAACTTGAAGAAACTGACAAAAAAATATTGAACACACTAATAGAGAACTCAAGACTTTCTTTAAGACAGATTGCCAAACAAGCAAAAGTTTCAGTAGCAACTGTTATGCATCATATAAAAAAATTGGAAAATGAAAGAATAATAGAAAAGTATACAGCAAAACTCGATTACGAAAAGATAGGTTTTGATGTTGAAGTTATGATTGAAATAAGAATCTCTAAAGGAAAGTTGTTTGATGTTGAAAAAAAGATTGCAATGCATCCTAATGTTTTTGCAGTTTATGATATAACAGGAGCCTTTGATGCTGTAATTCTTGCTAGATTCCCAACAAGAAGACAGATGGATAATTTTCTGAAAAAATTACAAACTTATGATTTTGTTGAAAGGACAGAAACAAAATTAATTCTTAATACAATTAAGGAAGAGAGTGTTAGTGTGGTTTAATTATATACAAAAATTTCAATCCAAGATTTAAATTTTTAGTTTAATGGGGCTGCCCGGATTTTCAACAACCTTGCAGTTGATTGTTTTGAACCGGGGTCGGACCCAATTTATAAGAAAAAATTTCAACAATTTGTATGTTGAAATTTTTTATTTGCCCCAAGGGCCAATGATAGTCCAAGCTACACCACAGCCCCCATCCTGAAGGGGAAAACTATAAAATTTTAAAGATTTTTTGCTTTAACAGCAGATAATAATTAAATCATAAAAACTAACTAATCTGCACAATTCCACTGTACCTTAATCCTTCCACCTTGTACTTATTAATTGTGGAGTTATAAGTGCATTTATAGGAGTTTCTTAATCTGCCATTGCATTTGATTTTGTATTCATAAGCCGATTTGCATCCCCTGTTTATGTTGCTAATTTCATGTAGTTCTGTGTCCTTTATACAGACTTTGTTTAGAGTCCTATCAATCCTATCAACATACATTATCTTCTTTTTTGAAGCTGGCATTTTTAAACCATTAAATAATAAAGACCCTTTTTGATTAGGCAATTGCTTATCAATTGTAATATTTGTCAAATTCAATTTACCTAATGAGAAATTAAACTCAAAATTTACTACGGTAATACCATTATCTAGAAATTTTACAATATGGCTTCCATTAAGCAACCTTGATAAGTTATTAGAATCAGCTATCAAAATTGTCAAATTAATTGTGGAGGTATTTACAGAGTTTTTATCTCCTATAATATTATCTATAGCATCGCTTATTCCATCATTATCGGAATCATTATTAAGCTCTAAAACAACAACCTCAAAAATTTGGGAATCATTTATGAAACCATCTGATGCAGTTGCCCTTAAAGTATACACGCCACCGTCATTAATCGAAGTTAACCATTCAAAAACATTTGAATTGTTTGAAAATTTTGTCGAGTTAATTGAATATGTGATACTATCACCATTTGTATCAATAGCTGTTAGGTTTATTATTATTTTATCGCCTTCGCTTACAGTAATATTTTCTACTGGTGATAATTGTGGTTTCCTATTAACTTTTATAATAATCTTTTTTAAATTGTTGCTTTCATTTAATTCCTCTACAAAGTCTTCAAAATCAATAATAGAACTAACCTCAAAATCGGAAAAGTCTGTAAAATTGAATTGATAGAAAATATCAGTTTTAGGACTCATAAGAATTGATATATCCCTCCTTAAAAATGAGACATTGTCAAAAATCTCAGTGAATACATTAAATGCGCTGATAGTCCCAATGTTTTTAAAGCTAAAATTTATGCTTATGTTGCTTATACCATAATTATGCTTATCAGAAACTGAAACATTAATTGTTAAATCTGAGAAAAGAGGAGGTTCAAAATCATTAAAATTGTAAGTGCTTGTCACATAAGCATTATTTAATTGGTCTATTAGAACTCCATTCTCGTAAAGTCTTACATATTTAACTAAATATGGGGCATTAAGCTTTTTATCATAAATTTTGGAACCATTAATAAGAACTGACATTTGGTTGTTTCCAACACTTAAAATTGAACTAACATTTTTTATCTCTATTATGTCGCTTAAGGAATCATAAAATGCCAACTCTAGAGTATAAAGGTTATCATTTAAAATCTCAATATTAGTCTTAAGTTCGAGGAAATCGTACTTATTGTTACCATTGATATCGATAGGTGTTTCGCTTAAGCTGCTTATGTAAGATGTTGTAGCAAAATCTTTGAAATCATAAAGATTAGTTACAAAATTTGTCTTAGTAAGCTTTTTATCTATTTTCAATGAAATATTTTCAAAATTACCGATATGATGTGTCCTCTTAATAGTTTCGTTATCTATTAAGAAGATTAAATAGTTTATAGAATCATTTATAGATTTATTTGTATTTATAAAAATCGCAGAATTGTTATAATATAGAAAGACACTTACTTCGGATATACCAGATATTGAAGAATTTAATGTCACGTTTATCATAATACCCTTATCTAGCTTCAGGTCTCCTAAATTTAGTATGCTGAATCCTTTTTCATAGTTAGTGTAATTCTGTGATAGAATGTTGTCTTTCCTGTATACTAAGCTGTAGGTAGAGTTGTAAATTTTTATAGAATAATTAAATTGAGCTTGTGTCAATGAGGTAGAGTCAATTGATAAATTGATTCTGTTTAGTCCATTTGTTAAGCTTATATTGCTCTCATTTGTTATAATGCCATTTGAATCATAAACATTTACAACAAAAATAAAATTGCCATAGTCATTATCTGTTGTCAATTCAAATATTACTCTGTTACCTATACCATCATAATTTGTGTCTACCATATAATCTGAAAAATTTAAGACATTAATTTGTATCGATGTCATCGAAAAATTATATTTATTAAGTAACTGCCTTACAGATATAGGACTAACTGATGTAACTAAAAATAAGAATATTAAAAATACCACCCCGCTCTTTTTCATCAACTATCAAAATAAATGCAATTTTAAAAATTTTTTGGTTAAGAAAAAACTTAAGTTTTATATAATTGTGATTAAACCTCCAACCTATTGCTCCCGTAGTGTAGCCCGATAATCTTTTGCGAAAAAGATGTAAAAGATTTGGCTAAGACAATCATACTGCCCTCTCGTGATACACGAAGAAAGGCAGTGACCCGAGTTCAAACTTTTAAATCAAAAATTTGGACTTTGTCGCAAATTTTGCAGATTGTAAGCAATCTGGAAAAAATTTGTTTCTCGAAGAAACAAATTTTTTCGTGTTGATGAAAGTCTCGGCGGGAGCATATTTTTAGTTTATCGACTATAAAATCAATAATTTTGATATGTCGAAAATATACCATCAGTCTTCAAGTTTTTGAGTATGATGACAAGTATAAGTGAAATAAAACAGTTAAATATTTAAATAATTCGGTCTAACAAATAAAGTATATCACAAAGAGAATTAAGAATTCTGTGATTTTTTTGTCAAAATAAAAACACTGAATCTTGTTTGATTTGAGCTATTATTATTAAACAAAAATTATTAAACAAAACCATGAAAAATGCAGCCCAAACGTTAGAAACTGGAAAACTAACAGTTATAGCTCCAGCCTTCAATGAAAGGAATAGTATAGCTGATACTATTATTAGCCTAAAGAACCAGACTAGTGCTAAAGTCAACTCCATTTTTGGACTTCCAATGAACACGGTGAACATGGCTTTTCTATTTTCTTTTTATATGCTCACTGCGCTAGTATTTTATTTTGCTGCATTTAAAAATTACACCCCTATGGATGAATTTTTCAGTATTCGTCTTGTTATTCTTCTTTTGTTTGCACCAATTATTATAAAGTATGTAATTCATCTACTAATTGCTCCTTGGTACCCTATTGTTGAGTTCTTCCGGTCAAAGAAGCAACCAGTTGAACATGTTCCGTCTGTGTCAGTGATTATACCATCATGGAATGAGGGGGTAGGTATTGTAAAAACTATACAATCTGTTATTGACACCAACTACCCAAAACTAGAAATTATTGTCATTAATGATGGGTCTACCGATAATACTCATGACGTGGTTCTGCAATTTATTGACACCCATAATAGTAACCCTAAAAAAAATTGTATTCCTATCAAATATAAATATGTGCAAAATGGCGGGAAGGCTCGTGCTCTTAATTTTGGAACTTCAATGGCACTTGGCGATATTGTAATTACGATTGATGCTGATAGTGTTATGGACTCCAATGCTATCAAAAACATGGTTAAGCATTTTACTAATCCACGCGTTGCTTCTGTTGCAGGTAACGTTGCTATTGGTAACTGTACTAAACCTATAGGGCTTATTCAGCAGCTAGAGTATCTTTATGGTTTTTATTTCAAGCGTGCCGAGTCACTTATGAATGCCGTATATATTGTTGGTGGCGCTGCCGCAGCCTATAGAAAAAAGATTGTTGTTGATCTTGGGGGTTTTGATGAAACTATAATCACAGAAGATATTGAACTCTCCACTCGTTTGCAGGATAAGGGTTATCGCGTGCGTTATGCTGCAGATGCAATTGTGTACACAGAGGGACCTTCAAATTTTAAAGGATTATTTAACCAACGTTTGCGCTGGAAATTTGGCCGACTTCTTACATTTTATAAATATCGTCACCTTTTCTTTAGCTTTAACAAAAAGCACAATTTTTATTTAAGTTTTGTGGTACTTCCTATAGCATTGTTTGCCGAAATTCTACTTTTTTTTGAAGGTCTTTTATTAGCGGTGTTTTATATATATACATTTTATACAAATGACTTTGCACCATTGGTATTTGTTATACTGTTGCTAACTGGCGTTATTGGATTTCAGATTATTTCAGATTCCAACACTCGTTACCATAGGAATTTATTACTGATTGCTCCATGTGCATGGATTCTATTTTATATTATAGATTTTGTTGAATACTGCTCTCTTATAAAAAGCATCGGGTATGTAGCTAAAAAACAGAACCCGGTATGGCAAAGTTGGTCTCGCGTTGGAGTTTTTGAAAATACATCATAAATATACTATCCCAGATATTGGACAAAAAGGCTACTTACTCGGCGGGAGCATACTATCTTCTTCGTTGATGACAATCAGTATTATATAGTAAAGGTCAATTCTTTTATCCTCTTAACAACATCATTTATTAAATAATCTGGTGTAGAAGCTCCGGCACTAACTCCAATTTTTTCCTTTCCAATAAACCATTCTTTTTGTAATTGTTCTTCTGATTGTATAAAATAGCTTTCTACTCCTAATTCTTTGCATTTTGCATAAAGCTCTTTTGAGTTGCTTGAGTTTTTGCCTCCAATGACAATCACGATATTAGATTCTTTCGCTAATTCCTCTGTATCAAATTGTCTTTGCTTTGTCGGATTGCATATGGTATCAACATAGCCATATTTTTTTGTCAAGTCCTTCATACTTAGAGGAATCTCTTCAAACTTTGCATCAATTAATTTGGAGTTTACATCATCAATAAGTTTCTTAAATCCATAAACTGACATTGTTGTTTGTGCAATAATTGCTACCTTCTTAAAACTATTTTTATTTATGTAATCAACAACTAAATCTGATTGCTCTGGGCTTTCCGCAATAAAAGTTTCATTACCTTTTATGTAGTAGCTTGTACCTATGGCCTCTGGATGATTCTTCTTACCAAAAATTATTACCTCGTAACCATTCTTTTTTAGCTTTATAGCTACATTATGTACTAATGTAACAAGTGGGCATGTTGCATCATTTAGGTTTTTCCCTTTGACAATGGATTTTTTCTCAAGAATTTCATAAGTAGTCCCAGGTTCACCATGGGCTCTTAAAATAGTAACAGCATTTTGTGGAATATTATTGATACCGTTAACAAAAACAACTCCTTTATCTTGAAGATTTTTTATTACCTTTTCATTATGCACAAGCTGGCCTAGAACATAAGTTTTTCCTTTGTTATTTAATGCAACTTCTTCTGCAATTTCAATTGCCTTTTTTACACCAAAGCAGAATCCTGCATGCTTTGCAACTTTAATGTCCATTTTTTTAGTTTGTTATACATAATTAACTTATTCTCTGTCTAGCTCATGCGACTTAACAATTGATTCATAAACTTCAATCATATCCTTTAACCAATCCCCTCTCTCAAATATTGACTTCCACTCAGGGTGAGAGTTATATTTTTTATATACCCATTCTAATCCTTCTAGATTTGATAGAGGGAACATTCCATTAGAAATCTCTATACTATCAAATGATTTAGGATTGTAAGTTAATTTGGCAATTCCTCTTAAGTCAAAATTCTTCACTAAATCGTCAATATGTACATCACCAAATACGGCAAATGTATTTTTAGGAAAGTTTGCATATCTAAATTGAAGAGTATGACTCATCTCATAACGTGGTGGTAGCACGGATTTTGGAGTAACTAGAATTCTCTGGCCTGCATAAATCAGGACAGTCTCTGCCATTTTGTAAACTTGTTCTTCACTAATAGTTTTAATTGTCAAACTTGAAGTTTCCATTTTTTTATTTTTTTATTGAAAATTTGACATTCACTTCTTCTGTAGTTGCTTCCTTTTGGGTTTCATTTTGCTGTTCAGTTGCTTGTTGGTTTATTTGTTCTACCTTTTGCTCAGGATTTTCTTTTTGCTCCTGTTTTTGTTTTTCTTCTTTTTCTTTTAATTTTAATTTCCGATTTTAAATAGTTTTTGTCAAGAAAACAAATGGGTAGTCATATTGCATCTTGAAAAATGCCTCTCTTGCCTCGTAAATGCTGTTGAATATACCAAAAACAGTTGGGCCTGAGCCTGAAACACATGCATTCAATGCATCATTTTTCAATAAATTATTCTCTATTTCATCTATGATTTTATATTTTTTAATAACAATAGGTTCAAAATCATTATGCAAATTATTTGCTATGGCTTTAATATCTTTTTTTTCTAAAGCCTTGATAAGACTATTTATTTCCGATTTAGTCCTTACTCTCGATTTTTGTTTGTCAAATGCAGAGTAAGCCCACTTAGTAGAAATCCTAAAGCCAGGGTTTATAAGTACAATGTTAATGCTAAATGATTTCTTGACTCTTTTTATTTTTTCTCCTATGCCTCCAACTAATGCTACATTTTCACCTATAAAAAAGGGGGCATCAGAGCCTATTTGGGAAGCTATGTCAATAAGTTGCTTTTCTTTTAGCCTTAATCCCCATAGTTTGTTTAAGTTCAGCAACACTGTAGTTGCATTACTGCTTCCACCTCCTAAGCCAGCCTCAATTGGAATATTTTTTTCAATATAAATCCTAACTCCGTACTTTAATTTATATTTAGTTTTTAGTAACAAAGCAGCTTTATATGCAAGATTATTTTCATTTTCAAGCTCTTTGTTTGTACACTCCACAATTATCCTATCATCACTTATAGGCTCAATTGTTATGGTATCGCTTAAGTCTATTTTTTGCATTACAGATTGTATGTTATGGTAACCTGAGCTTAGTTTTTTGCCTATTTTAAGATAAAGGTTTACTTTGGCGTAAGAGTTAAAAGGCATATTTAACTTGGAATTTTAATGATTTATTAAATTTATGTATAATTTTTTAACTACTTGATAGAAACAAAAGATTTTTATAATAGGGTAGGTTAATACTATTTACTCAAGAATAACTTAGATTGAGCTTTGCAATGGGTACACAAATTCCAAGTAATGATAAACTGAAAAACAAATAAGTATAGAAGTTGATCGTAGGGGAAGCATAGTCATTATTGGTTCTACTGACAAGATTGAAGGGTTTGAAGAGAATGACAATTTACGTTACATTATTTCAAATGGGAGAGATTTTTTAAAAGGAGCAGTTGTAGGCCCTCATCCATTTCATATTGTTGGTGAACTGACAAGTTGTGTAGTGGATAATATTGAAAAAGCACTTGAGCAAATGGGCTATAATGGAGCTCTAACACTACCTCCTTGGAGAATTTACAAGAAAGAGGATAACTATCATTCTTAAACCAAAGTTACAACAACAAAGCATTGCATTCCTTTAGCTTGTCCAAAAGATGTCAGGTTTTCTCCTGTTGTATAGGTAATCCCTATATTTTCTTTGTCTAACCCTAATATTTTTGAAAGTGATTGTATTATCTCCTCTGAATAAATTTCTAGTTTTGGTTTAATTGCTTCGATTGTAATTGATATATTGTTTAGTCGATAATTCTTTTGCTTCATTTTATTTAAAATAACTTTTAAATATTCTTTACTGTTTGTCACACCTTTTTTGCACATCTCGTCTGAGTAGTGCCCTAATGACTTATCTCCAATAGCAGAGCTTATTGCATTGAATAATGCATGCAAAATAATATCTCCATCAGAGTTTGCTTCTAATCCAATTTCATTAGTTATTACATAGCCACCTAAAATTAATTTTTTATTTTTGTTGATTGAAAATCTATGGCTATCGTGACCAATTCCGATTCGAAAAAATTTTTTTTTGCTTTTTATTCTTTTCATCAAAATCCCTTCTGCAATGCTTAAATCATCTTGTGTTGTTATTTTTATATTTTCGTAAGAGCACTCAATAATTTTCACTTTTTTGCCTAGCGCCTCAACTAAAGAGACATCGTCACTAAATCTCAATTTTTTCTTTTTTGCATTCTTAAAAGCTTCAACAAATAAGCCATATTTAATAGCTTGAGGAGTTTGAACTTGATAAACATTAGTTCTATCCATTGTTTTTTCAACAAAACAATCTCTTATCCTTTTAATTGTATCCTTTAAGCGAAATCCGGCAACTGCAGCACCATATTTTTTTGCTGCATTAATGCATTCAATTATTTCAGTTTCTTTAACTAATGGGTTGCTACCATTATGCACAACAATAATGTCCTTGCTTTTTGCATTTTTTATTGACATTAAACCATTATAAACAGAGTCTTGCCTTTCTTTACCACCATTAATAACATACTTTATTTTATCAAATGCAAAAAAATTTTTGTGTGGCATGCAAGGCGAGCTCGTATCGCCTCGCTCGCCAAGTACCTCAAAAATTTTTTTGAAATATTCTTTTTGTGTTACAACAACAATCTCGTCAATTAACTTACAATCTTGAAAAGTTTTTATTGTGTAATAAATGATTGGATTATTTAATAATGGAAGAAATACTTTATTAATATTTACTTTCATTCTTTTGCTTTTGCCAGCGGCTAAGATAATTGCGAAGTTCATTTTTTAGAAATTTAATAATTAATATGCAATTTGTTTAAAATTCTAATAGAATCTATTTTCTCTTGGCTTCTTACAACTGCCTCTTCTATGAAAAATTTAGTTGCAAATTTTAATGCATCTTTTGTAATTTCAATATACTCATCATTTTTTGCTGAGAAATAACTAACTAAAGACATTGCAGAAGCAAGTTGTAATGCTCTTCGTTCTAACCTAGCACTAAAAGGTATAAATTGGAACTTTTCTTGAATTTCTTTAATTATAAAATCTCTCGCTTTTTCTATTTCTTGATAAAGTTCTTCTGTAAGCAAAACATTTTTTTGAGGAAACTTGTCTTTTAATAATTCGTGTCTTGTAAGAATAGCATAAACTAAAGTTACATGGTCTCTAATTTTAGTAGCATACTCCATTCTTATTTTCCCTAGCGCTAATTTTTTCTGGCTTTGGACAATTTCATTAAACCTTTCCTTTGTCATTTTATGCAAACTACATAACATTCTATCTTCAATAGCATTAAAATTTGGGTCGGATATAGTTACTTTGTATCCTTGCTCCAAAGTCTTTGTATTATAATTTGTTGCAAAAAACGAATTGAACCTGTAAGGACCTACTACACCAGTCTTTGTTTCATATCTTATATCCCTTTGCTCCATAGCCAATTTTAATGGTTCAACCATACCTTTATACTTAAACCAGTCGTTAAACTCCGGTACAATAAAATTAAATCTTCTATTCTGATACGCCTCTCCTATACATATGAATCTTACAGGCGTTATTCCACCACAATATCTATTTCTTCCTGGCAGACCATGAGCTAAAACTCCTTTTCTTTTATCCCCTCTAATCATATCATCAACAGCAAATGTTTTCCCAGTACCAGGAGCACCAAAAAAAGCCAAATTAAAGCCCGTGGTCATAGCAACTGTACCTTCTGGATTGAAGACAGTAGTGTCAGATAAAGAATACTGGTGCGTTATACCCAAAACACTATCAAAATAAAGAATATGTCCAAACATTTTTTTAATATAATCAGCTATAAAATTTACTGTAAGTGATTTACCAAATTCTATAGTTTCATCAAGTCTTTCTTCTACAAGTTCTTTAAGATAATTTTCAAACTCATCATCCATTTTTTTGATTTCTTCTAATTCCTCTGCTGCTGCATCTGTGGTTACTGGAACTAGAGCTTTAGTTTTAATATATTCAGAATTTAGAATTTCCTTTACTAATGGTATAGTTTCTTCGTATAAGGAATAAGCGATTGTTCCATTTTTATCTATCTTTTCGATTATATTATAACCGATTATCTTGTCTAAAGGATTTCTTACTTTTGGAAATCGAGCTTTTAAAACAGTAAAGTCAATAGGCAACTCATTTGTATTTGATTTTGCAACAAAGAATTCTAGAAGTTCTTTTACCATAACTCCTTGGTCGCTATATATACACTCAATAATATTTTTTTTGAATTTATTCCACGAACTGTCTATTGTAAGATTTCCATTTAGTACTGTATAATATCTTCCAAAAAAATTCTTATTTATATTTTTGCCGCTCTTTTCGAAAATATTTTTTGCACCTTCAAAAATCTCAATCAAATCTTCCTCTGTTTTTATTTTAGATACTATCAGTTTGGTTTGTCCTATTTCATATCCAAAGAACTTCTTGAATATTAATTCAATTTCCTTTATCTTTTCATTGTCAAGAGTCATCTAAACCACTTCTTTAGCTTTGTCTTCTATGTTTATCCCTTTTTTATTTTTTATATCTGAAAATAATAAATATTTTATTTTTTTATGTAGTTTGTCTTTTCTGTTTGCTAAAGAGCCAATTTTATTTATGGCTTCTTTTTCCCTAATATCTGGGATAACAATATAAGCAGGAATGTTTTGATTTGGTGTTGCAGCAAATAAATTTCTAAACCTATTTATTCCGCTGTCTATTGTTGTGCTTTTCTCTATTTCAAAGGCTGCAACTATTGTGTCTCCTTTTAACCATAACAAATCAATTTCTCTTATAATATCAAATGCCTGTCGATTTAGTCCATATTGCACATTATTACCCATAGGGGTGCTCATTTTTCTAAATTCAACATATTTTCTTTGTTCTGTTTGACCGATATGAGATGAGTATCCTTCATCGTCTCCTAAAGCTGCCAATTGTTTTATCATTAGGTCATGGAGTGATTCTTCTGTTGTGAGTTCTTCTCCTGTTAAAGTCTGCTGAGCAACCTTTGGCTTCTCTCTTTTTTCTACAAAATGCAAAAGTTGCTGTTGTGCTTGTGAGCCGAGTTCTTTAAGTTGCCAAGTTCTTTCGTCTTTCTTTTCTGCTATTCTATTGAGAACTTTAGAAATCTCTTCATATTCTGCAGCATTTCCATTTATTAAGTTAGTAAAAACTGCTTCAAGAACTTCATCCATAGTTGCTTGTTTCCTTTCATAAAGCAATGAACGTATTAGGTATTCAATTCTAGCTTCGACGGGAACATACTCTATTGGCTTAACTTCGCCTTTTTCATCAATATTCTCTTTAAAATACCACTTTCCATTTTTTTCGACAAAATCTTTTTTTAAGAAGGGGGTAATATCCTTTTCTCCAAATCTATGTAGTAACCCATTATTTAATAAAAATGGAACTAACCTCATGTAAATTGTTGATAACTTAGCACCACCATGATATTCAATTGTTTCACCTGCAACTTTTCTTACTTTATTGCCAATTTCAACTTCTTCAATCATCTTTATTTCTGGTTTCTTTTCTGCTTTTTGGAAGGATAAGACGAAATCACCGAGCATTGAACCAGTTCTTCGAGTTTGGATTGTATTAACATATTGTTGTATTGGTGGTTGATAAATCAACCCATCTTCTTCCGAGAGAATAAATCCTGCGTCATGAGCTGCAAGGTGGATGGCATTCCATACAGCAAAATCTTTGTTATGGAAAGTCATTACCATCCATCTTCGTGGTTTAAGAACACGATAACATTCTTTGAATATTTTGTATAGCAAATCTCGATACTCCCTAAGACTCCTTCCATGTTCTTTACTTACTACTGCTTCTTCTTTATCATCAATCATAGACTCTTTGTTGAGTATGCCGCTAACCCATATCCAATAAAAATTGCTGAGTTCCGCGTATAATACATTATTTCCATAAGGAGGATCTGTTATTATAACATCTACAGATGCATCGAGTGCGGGAATTTTTGTTGAACTACCCATGTATGTAAAACACGAGGAATTTTGCAAATCTGCGAATTTCTTTGCAAAAGAACAATATGTACCAATTTCTTGATTAGAATATTTTTTACCTCTACTAATCGCATTTTGTCTGTTCTCCCAAGCATCCCAAACATTAATCTCACAAAAAACCTCAGGTAACCAATAAACGCTACTTGCCCATTCAATGGGTTTACCTCCTTGCCATCCGGGATTCCTGAATACTATTCTATTTGTAAATCTCAGAGAAGCGCTAAAGATGAAAGTTAAAAGTGATTTTATATCTTCATTTACCTTAAGTTTTTTTATCTCTGTAGCTAATATTGTGTTGGCAAGAAGATTACGATTTGTGAACCATTCTGTAAAAGATTTAATATGAGCGTTGTAAGGTCTTCTTAGCTCCCACCAATCAGGCATCTTTGATTTGGGATACCATAAATTTTCTTTTTTGATTATTCCTAAAGCATTTTTACTAATTTTAGATGCTAATTTTAAATCTTCTAGTTTTGGTTTAAAATTAATTTTATTTTTACATTTAGGACAGTCTAACTGAACCAAAATCAATTCTTCACCTATCCTTTCACATTCGGAAGGTCTAAACTCTTCATTACATCCTTTATTGCAACATCTAAATTTCCCAGCTGACACGCCAGCAATTTTTTCACCTTTACCCACTCTTTGAGCATCATTAAGTATAACTGGTTTTTTACAACCTTTGCATTTTACGACATTACTCCACTCGAACCAATTAGCTGGAACTTCTGATTTACATTTTGGGCAAGTAGTGAGATATAAAGAATCTATCTTAGGTTTACATTTCTCCTTGATTTTTAAAAGAATATCCTCAAAATTCTTGAGATCTGCATATAGGACTTCATTTTCCGTAATAAACGTCGCCATTGGATTCAGGTCAACACCAATCACTTTTCTTCTCAATCTTAAAGCTTCAACAACAGTAACACCACCTCCACAAAAAGGGTCAAGAATTATGCTTCCAGGATTAGAATAATGCCTAATCAATTCATTGAAAACAGAATAAGGTCTTCTTGCAAAATATCTGTGCATCTTGTAAATAGGAGTATGTGGTTTAGCAAGAGTTCCATGGTCAATAGGCTTTAAGTTATCTAAATCTTTAAGCCCTTCCTCTTTTATCTGTTTATTTATAAAATCTTCAGTAGTTTTTGGCTCGTCATTGTTTAGATTCATTTTCACCAACTTTTTGTAATACCTTTTGCATAAATAATTCCACTTGTTTTGATAGTATTATCCCTTTCTTATCACAATAGGCTTTGTATCTATTATAAATATCTTTTTCAATGCTTAGTGCAATAGTTTTCTTGACCAAATTTATCACCCTCATATAAGCATATATGAACCTATATATAAATATCACGTGAGCATGTCCAGTGCTTATTTACTATATTGAAAAGAATTATTATACTTAGTTCTATAAAATTATTATTCAATTCTTAACAATCACATCATTTATTAATTATTATTTCTTCTTCAATAAAATCTTTCGTTTCCTCTTTTATTTTTCTGTCAACTTCGAGAACTTCTTTTAAGGTAGGTTTACTTATTAATTTATGCTCATCCATCATTTTTCTTATCAATTTTTGTATATCTAAAAATTTTATCTTATTTTCTAAGAATGCATGTACAGCAACTTCATTTACAGCATTCATTACTGCTGGTAGCGTCCCTCCAACAGTTCCAGCCTCATAGGCATATTTTAAGCATGGGAACCTCTCAAAATCTGGCTCATTAAAATTAAGATTTTTTATTTTTGTTAAATCAAGCTGTGGATTATTGCTTTGTAATCTTTTTGGATAAGTTAGTGCATATTGTATTGGGATTTTCATATCCGGCAATCCAAGTTGAGCTATTACAGATTTATCAACAAATTCTACCAAGGAATGAACAATACTTTGCGGATGAATAACAATTTTTATTTTATCATACGGAATTCCGAAAAGCCAATGTGCTTCTATGACCTCAAGTCCTTTATTCATCAAAGTTGCACTATCAATTGTGATTTTATTACCCATGTTCCAAGTGGGATGTTTTAACGCATCTTGAATAGTTACATTTTCTAATTGCTGTTTTGTATAATTTCTGAATGGACCACCTGAGCATGTTATTGTTATTTTATTAACTTCTTTGACATTTTCTCCATTTAGGCATTGAAAAATAGCACTGTGTTCTGAATCAATAGGCATCAAAGCAATATTATTTTTTTTGACTTCTTCCATAATTATAGAACCTGCTGCAACTAATGTTTCTTTATTTGCAAGTGCAATATTTTTCTTGCTCCTTATTGTATTATACGTTGGCTCAATACCAACAGAGCCAACTAAGGCATTGACAATTGTGTCAGCTTCATTTAATGTTGCAATTTTATTTAAACCCTCTACGCCAAAGTAGACTTGGCAAGGACTGAAGTTTAACAAATCATCGACTTTGCTTTTATCCATTATTGCAACTGCTTTTGGTTTGAATTCTTTAATCTGCTTTAATAACAATTCAGAATTTTTATTTGCTGTTAATCCAACAATTTTGAATTCATTAGGATATTGTCTAATTATATCTAAAGTTTGAGTGCCAATGCTTCCTGTTGAGCCTAAGATAGAAAGGTATTTCATTTTTTAAATTTTAATAGTAAGCTTATTTTGTTTATAAATTCTAATGCAAATATTATAGAAGATTTTGCATCCTCATTAGTAACAGGTTTTGCTTTTTCTAAAAGAGCTTTGGCTTCTTCGAAATCTGGTGTTTTTTTCTTTACATATCCGTTGTCCAGATAATTTTTAAATAAGTTTATCATTATATAATTTTCACGTAGCCATGCAGAACAATGCCATTAGCTATAGCATTTTTGAATTCATTTGAGCTTTTAGCGAGGGAAGGCAGAATATGAATATTAATCTTCCTATTTAGCTCTTTTTCAAATTCATTTGTAAAATTCCCTAAATTTTCCTGATTTTTTTGTGGAAATATTACAAGTACATCAATATCACTTTTTTCAATATCTTCGCCTTGGGCAAATGAGCCAAACAGCACAATTGCTTCTGGATTGTTGAATATTTCCACGAATTTGTCAACAAATAGGTACCTTTTTAATCTATATAGGTTAAATATAAGCTTGTAGAAGCGATAAGCTTCAGATTCAAGATTTGCTTTAATGTTGGTTGTTAATGGAGTTTCCTCTATTTTGATGACATCATATTTTTTGAGTTCTTTAATGGAGTCAATAATAGCTGTAGTTGAAAAACCTGTCTCTTTTTCAAGCATCCTTATATGGAATGTTTTATTTGGGTAATTAAATATAAGTTCTGCTACCTTAAATATGCTTTCTCTAAAAAATAATATCTTGTTCTTGTCTTTTTTTTGTGACATTTGTATTATATAAATAACAACTGTTATTTAAATGTTACGGTTTTAAATTGGAAAAATGGCTGACTTGTTTGACACTTTGGTTATTGAGCCGCTGAATAAAAGTAAGAAAATGGCTGTTATGAGGAGGGTTTAGACTTATTTTTGTGATTTGGTACATCTATACCAATTATGTATTTATTAATTTACGTATGTTTAATAACTTTGTTCTTGATTGCAAATCCAAGAAGATCCGATTTTTAAATCATAAATATCACCCAAATGAGATCTAGAATCCTCTTTTGTGCATAATAATTTTATTTGAAATTTATTATTCTTATGCTCTACCTTGGCAAATAATTTAAGCGTTGATTTATTAACAACGTCAGACATTTTCCAATATATTCTATATAACCCATCTTCACAAAATTCGTCATTAATCAAGGTATCAGGAGATGAAAGTGTTGTATCAGTACAATCTATTATCCAAGAGCCGTATCTCCCAAATTCTAAAGTCGTTTGATCATCTTGAAAAATAGAATATGTATTTCCTAATGGTGTTTTTATGAGCAATTCCCCAGATGTGGCTCCTGTCATAAGATGACTCTTCGCATTGAATCTATCATTTAAGAATCCTCTTAATACATCATCATATTTTAATATATCTTCATTTTTACAAAAATAAAATGAGCCAGGAGAGTATTCAACGCAGTGCCTTGTATCCAAACCTAATTTTAATGGTTCTTCAAAAAAGCTGATATATTTAAGTTTTTTTCCTGTTGTTTCTGGGATATACTTTGCTTTTCCATCAAAATAATTTGTCCAAATATAGGAGTTATCTGCTAATTCTGAATCAAAAATCTTAAGGTGATAGTGATAATAACATTCGTCACAATTATCTAAGTAAAAAAATTTCCCATTTCTTGGAGTATGTATCAATTCTGGATTTGCATCAGACCAATAATTTAATGGTGTATAAGAATTAATACCGAAGTACAGATTTTGATTAAAATAAGGAATTAGATTATCTGTAATTTTTATATATTGAGTTTTTAAATCTTCCTGACTAATATTTTTAATAAAATCTGTAAATGGATAATTAATTGTTAGAGGAGTAACCATATAATTTTGAGTTGTATAATAATCTGAACCTATATCTCTCGCATGTGGAGAGAAATAGATCATATAATCGTTAAAGAATAAATTATCTTCATTGTTTGAATATATACCAAAATCAACATACTTAAATGGACCAGTCCATGGATGAAAATAATATAATAAATTAGAATAGTAATCTTCTTTTTGAAGTATTTCGGTCATAAATCCGTAGACTTCAAGATTTTTTGAACTTGCTACATCAACTATATTTTGTTCAATATGTTGTGCTTTAGTTTCATCAAAAATAATAAAGTTCATAGTATCGGTATCTATATGATCAATGAAATAATTAACATTTAACCGGTCATATGTCGGATAATATGCATTTTCAATTGATAACCCTACTATATCAAACTTATTTTCCAATAAATATATAGTATAATTAAAATTATACTTATCTCCATACTCAAAAAATGAATACCTTGTAACTTCCCCATCTTCATTAATAATCGTAAAATAATTATCATGATACCAATAACCTCGATTGCCTATTGGTCTAGTTCCAATAAAATTTATTTTAAATTCATTTAACTTAGAAAAGCCGACAGGCAGATTAATTGATTGGGAATAAGTTTTAAGATCGCCACAATTTTCATAAATATCAATTTTAATATCCCCTGAATAATATCCATTAGACAAGTTATCCAGATTTAATTCTGATTTAAAGTTATAAGTAGAAATTTCCTTGTTTAAACATAGCTCGTTTTCTATTATTTTAAAAGTAAAAGATTCATCGGCTTCAATATTATTAACATTTAAATCGCTCAAAATTACGCTAATGTCTTGTTTTAGATAATCATTGTTAATAATATCAAAAGTAAACTCTCTTGAACTATTTGAATGATTAATTATACCTAGATTTAATATATGGGGTTTTATATATGCCTCTAAGGGTTTAATAATTCTTGAAGCGTTAACCCTTCCACCACCTTGTGTGAAGATATCATAACCTAAATTAACTGCAGATTGTGTTAGTATTGATTTGATGTCTTCTGGAGCATATCCATAGGAATTAGCATCAATTAACAAAGCCGCAACACCACTAATCATAGGTGTAGACATTGACGTTCCCCTTAATGTTAAATGTTCATCATCGAAGCAGTCAGCGTCATATTGAGAATAAGCATCAGCAGAGCAAATTGAAACACCAGTTGCAGAAATGTCAGGTTTAATAATATTTTCTTGGTTAAATAATACTGGGCCTTTGCCACTAAAATAAGCTATACTATCTTCTTTATCCGTTGCACCTACTGTAAATGCATTTCTCGCACAACCTGGGCAGTCAATATTACCATAGTCTGCACCTGACCAAAAATTTCCTGCTGCTACAACTACAAGACTTCCAATATTATTTGCATTATCTACAGCAATAGACAATGGGTCATTTGGAGTTCCTGATCCACCGATACTCATGCTAATTATATCAGCTTTATCAGAAAAATCACCATCACCATTAAGGTCTGTTGCTTTTTCAAGTGCTTTAATTATGTCTGAGTCATAGCCATAACCATCAGAATCTAAGATTTTATAAATTTGAAGACTTGCTCCCGGTGCAACACCTTTTAACTCTCCTTCAGAGGCCACTATACCTGCAACATGAGTTCCATGACCACGATCATCAAATGGGTCATTATCCAAATTTACAAAATCATAGCCATCTATTATCTTAGGGCAATTATCTAAATTAATACAAGAACCAAAGTCTTTATGTGAGTAGTCTATTCCTGTGTCAAGAATAGCTATCTTTACACCACTTCCGTTATATCCGTAAGACCATACTTGATTAGCTCCAATTAGTGGAACAGAATCCATTAATGAAGCATATTTAATCTTATCTCTATGAATTTTAACATGTGGAAATCTGTCTTTGATTTCCTTTAGTGATCTGGAAGATGGATTTGATATAAAGATTCCATTTATTACATTTTTGACGGAACCCTTGTAATGGTCTCCTACTAAACTTCTTATACTATTTTGGATTTTATCTATTTTTTCAATTTCTGACGATCTTTTAAATTGAGGTATGCTAATTAAGCCTTTCCCTAACTCTATGATATACTTATCTTCTATTTTTTCTCTTCCTTTTTTCATTACAAAATTTAATTGATCTACCTCTTTTGAAGAGATTGAAAATTTTGCATGGGTAAGTTTTATCGATGATTTTTCTAAGATGTTAACTTCTTCCTCGATAGATATATTCTCTTTAAAATCAGGATTGATAAATATATCACCACTTGCTTTGCCAACAGGATCATCTATAAGAGAACAACTTACTATAACAAGTACAAGTATAGAAATTAAAAATTGACTAAAATTTTTCATTTTAATTTTGTTTGTAAATGTCTAGTATTTCTTTTTCTAGTAAAATTAAATCATATTTCTGGGTTTTTACTTTTGTTATTAAATGACTAAATTCTGATAGTTCTATTCCAACAGAATCTAAACCCAACAGATTAGCTCCAATAAGCGTTGTTCCAGAACCAAGAAACGGGTCTAAAATCATCTGACCTAGTCTAAAATATTTATTTAGAAACACTTCCACTAATTGAGGAATGAACTTGCCTAAATAAGGATGTAGTCTATGTACATGTTTAGTTCTTTGCCATTCTGGAACATCTACAAAAGATAAATCATTCTCAAAAAGTTTAATATTCTTTTCTTTCCAGCTAGATTCTTCTTTTGGTATTGTCATTAATTGAGTCATGTGTATTATTTATTTTAAAGACTTTATAATTCTTACTAAACCTCGACCGTCCATTAAGGTAATGCGTCCAAGGCTATTGAATATAACATAATTTGATTTCTAATTTCCATTCGCCATCTCATTTATCTCCTTCAAAAGAACTTCCATAATTTCATTATCATTAATTCTTCTTACAATTTTGCCGTCTTTGTATAACAAATGATTTCCAGGAGCGCCAACAATTCCAATATCTGCTTTTCTGCTTTCTCCAGGACCGTTTACACCACAACCCATAACAGCTACTTTAATCGGTTTCTTTATTTTTTCAGTTGCATTTTCTAATTGCTCTACCATTTTGATTACATCAACCTCTGTTCTTGCACATGTTGGACAGCTTGTTACTTGAACTCCTTCATTTCTTAAGCTAAGCGCCCTTAATATATACTTACCAATTTTAACTTCCTCTTTTGGGTCATCAGAAAGTGAAACCCTTATTGTGTCACCTATGCCTTCGGCTAGCAACATTCCAATTCCCATTGCTGATTTAACAGTTCCTGGAATCTTAGAGCCAGCTTCTGTTACGCCAAGATGCAATGGATAATCTGTTTTCTCAGCAAATAATCTATAAGCTTTTACCATTCGAGGCACATCAGATGCTTTTAATGAAACTATTATATCGTAAAAATCTTGCTCTTCCAAAATTTTTATATGGCGCATTGCACTTTCGACCATTGCTTCTGGAGCATACCCATACTTTTCAAACAAATCCCTTTCAAGAGAACCGAGGTTAACACCAATTCTCATTGGCACTCCGTAGTTCTTGCATACATTAACAACCTGCTGCACCTTATCAGGATTGCCTATATTTCCTGGGTTTATTCTTAACTTATCAACGTACTTTACAGCTTCCAAAGCAATCCTGTAGTCAAAATGAATATCTACAACAAGAGGTATGTTAATGTTTTCTTTGATCTCTTTCATAGCTTTAGCTGCTTCCATTGTAGGAGCAGAAACTCTGACAATATCACAACCAACCTCTTCTAAACCATGAATCTGCTTAACAGTTGCTTCTACATCGGTTGTGTCTGTTGTAGTCATCGATTGAGCAGTTATAGGTGCATCTCCACCAATGTACAATTTTCCAACTTTTACTTTGCGAGATTTTCTTCTTTGCATTTTAAAAAATTGTTAGGTTTTTATACATATCAATTTTCGAAAGATTTAAATTTAGGAATTGCATTGAGATATTAAAATGAAAGTGCTGTTTATTTGCAATCAAAACGAGAATAGAAGTAAGACAGCTGAAGAAGTATTCAAAGGCAAATTTGAAACTAAGTCTGCTGGACTTTACAATACTAAACCAGTTACTGAAAAACAACTTTCTTGGGCCGATGTGATAGTTGTTATGGAAGAAGCACAAAGAGCTGAAATAGCTAAACGTTTTCCTAAACACTACATGCAGAAACGCATCCTTTCCCTCGATATTCCTGATATTTACCATTACAATCAGCTTGAATTAATTAATACTTTAAAGTCTAGAGTCGATAAATTATTTTAGCCACTCATCAAATTGCTTCTTTGCTTTCTTCTTGTATTGTCATTTTAAGTTTTTATTAATATTGAATTTATTTTTAAAAATAAAATATAAAAAAATAATTATCTTTTCTCTAACATTTCACTTATAATTCTCTTAATACTCTCTTTATCAATGCCAGCTAATTTTTTCTGTATGTCCGGCTTGCCATGCTCAATAAACTTATCAGGGATACCTATCCTCTTTACATTAGCCTTAACTCCATTATCTTCCAATAGTTCTAATACAGCAGAACCAAAGCCACCATTAACAGTGCCTTCTTCTAACGTTATAATATTTTTTATTTTTTTTGCATACTTTAAAATTAATTCTTCGTCTAGTGGCTTAACAAATCTTGCATTGATGACAGTTGCATTGCACTTAAGCTCCTCCATTGCGTGAATTGCGTCATACAAAATTGGACCAACTCCAAGAATCAATAAGTCTTTTCCTTTCTTTAGTACCTCTCCTTTGCCAATTTCAAGTTTCTTAAATTCTGAGTCAAGCCCAACTCCTATGCCACTTCCTCTTGGATACCTCAATGAAACAGGCCCCTTCATTAAAGTGGCAGTATAAAGCATATGCTGCAATTCATTCTCATCCTTTGGCACCATAATTGTTACATTTGGGATAGCTCTAAAATATGCGATATCAAAAGGTCCATTATGTGTAGGCCCGTCATCTCCTACTAATCCAGCTCTGTCTAATGCAAAAATAACACCAAGATTTTGCAGGCAAACATCATGAATGATTTGATCGTATGCACGCTGCAAGAATGTTGAGTAAATTGCACATACTGGTTTGATTCCAGAAATCGCTAATCCTCCTGCAAATGTAACAGCATGCTGCTCTGCAATTCCAACATCAATTGTTCTGTCTGGAAAATGTTTTTCAAATTTACTCAACCCTGTCCCAGCTTTCATTGCTGCTGTTATTACAATAATTTTTTTATCTTCTTCTGCAATCCTTATCAAGGCATTTGCAAATGCATCAGTATAAGTTATATTTGTAGTTGTTACAAATTTTTGTCCATTTACAGGGTCAAATGGTGACATTCCATGAAATTTATCCATATCTTTTTCAGCAAACGCATAGCCCCTCCCTTTCTCTGTTTTGACATGCAGCAAAACAGGACCTGTAAGATGCTTTATATTCTGCAATGCTGGTATAAGCTCGTCAAAGTTGTGACCATCTATAGGCCCAAAATACTGAAAGCCAAGACTCTCAAAGAAAACACCTTCACTTGCAATATTCCTTAATCTTTCTTGCATCCAAAAAAATTTGTCAACCTCTTCTGGGCCAATTCCTGGTACTTTGTCTAATAGTTTTCTAGTACCTTTTCTTAACCTGAAGTAGCTCGGATGCAGAACTATTTTATTGAGGTAATTAGATATAGCACCTACATTAGGGGATATACTCATTCTGTTATCATTTAAAATAATAAGCATGTCTGTTTTTGAGGCACCTGCATTATTTAAGCCTTCAAAAGCTAAGCCTGCTGTTAAAGCTCCATCTCCAACGATAACAACAACTTTATAATCTTCATTATTGTAATCTCTTGCTTTTGCAATGCCTAATGCTGCTGATATTGCAGTAGAAGCATGCCCTGCTCCAAAAACATCATATTTTGATTCTTCGATATTACAAAAACCGCATACACCCTTGTATTGCCTTAGGGTATGGAAATTATTCCTTCTTCCTGTGACAAGCTTATGAGAATAACTTTGATGACCTGTATCAATCACAATTTTATCTCTAGGTGCGTCATAAACATAATGCACAGCTAACGTTAATTCTACTGCCCCAAAAGGACCACCTAAATGACCACCATTCTTAGAAACAACTTCTAAAATCTTTTCTCTAATCTCATGAGCAAGCACTTTAAGTTGCTCTTTACTTAGTTGTTTAAGGTCTTTGGGTGA
>CAZGEW010000003.1:0-36372 GCA_964524225.1 uncultured Methanosarcinales archaeon
CTTTATTATTCGTAACACTGCCAGAAGCTAATATGTCTAAATTTGCCTTATCAATATAGGTTGTAATATTTCTTAATGTTTCCACTTGTTTATTGCCATTTCTAAATTCTTCGCTTAATTCTAGATGGTTTGATGTTCCAACTTTCCATTTACGTTTGGTATTGCTAATAGTTATATTTGAGGATGGTATCTCAATAACACTAGACTTCCCAGTACTGATGTAAACCAATGGGTATCTCTGGCTTTCTGGGTACTCTATTTCAAATGTTGCTGGGTCATTTGTTGGTGTAAATCGTGTAATAAAAGTACCGTAACTTGTGTAACCATATTCAATGTTTGTTTTTCCATCAGGTGTCCTTAATGTCAGCTGAGTGCCCTTTTGACCTGCTGTAAATCTCCACAATTTTGTATGCAATACTTTACCATTAGAGCCACTTGTTATATTAACAACAAAGTCCATTGCTCTTAGATTTTCTGTATTATCCTTTGCGTTATCTTCATATGAGTTATCGGGTGTTTTTATTGAAAGAATTATACTTGATGTTTCATTACTTCCTAAGCTTAAGTTAACTAGTCCAATCTCTACACTATACCTTGTTGTAATGTTTACATAGGAATTGTTTGTTGGGTTTAATGCCCCACTTGCATCTAAGTCAACTAATATGTCAAAGTCATTCTGCTTTATGGTACCAGCACTACTGTTGGAGGCGTTAAATACCCTAAAATCAGCACCTCCTATCTTTAATGTAGCTAACTGATTGGCTCCATCAGTTGTTCCTGCTGAATAGGTTTGTTCTATAGTTTTACCACTTCCCATATCCTTGAACTTAAGCACTGGATTGTCATTACTTACTTTGTCTGCGCCTTTATACTGCAATACATATGTCTTTCTTTCTCCTCTCTTCCTAGTACCATCTGTAACAACCAAGTAGTCATCCTTTGTAATTGTCCTATTTTCAACATTTATGAAGTGCTTATCAGTATCACCAAACAATAATTTGTTTGCTGCTGGTGCTTTCGCAATTGGCACATTTACCTTGTTGCCGTCGCCATCAACAAATTCGAGATTGTATTGGTCCGAACCGCTTGTTTTTAGTTTAATATTCTCAGTATTAACTTTTTTCAGTCCCTTGTACTCAATATCCCAGTTTTGAGTAAATAATACCTCTGGCTCCGCACTTGTTCCACCTTCCTGCTTGATTGCGTCGCTAAGCTTTCCGCCTGCTGGAACAAAATAGTTGTCATCAGCAGTCATGTTAACATGTATCCTTGTTATCTTAAAGGTTGAGTTTGTATCAGAACCTTCTATAATTACATCTGCATCATCTATTGTGTTATCATCTACCTTTAAATCGGTGGATGATGCAACATCTGTTATGTCAGTATCCTTTAGCTCTAATTTGTTCGCTCCTATGAAGAATGTTGCACTATGGATACCTCCAGCATAGTCTTGGTATAGTACATCTGTTACACCAATGGTTGTACCGTCTGCTAGTTTATCTGTATCACCAACCATCATTTTTCTTGTCGTCTGACCGTTTACTACAAATTGTGCTTCATCACTATCAACAAAGTTTAATGTTACTTCGTAGTCAATTCCATTCACAGTATAAGTTTTTGTCTGCTTTTCCAATAAAGTATCTTTTGCTACCCCACCCATCAATGTTAATACAACATTATTACCTACTGTTGATGTTCTTTTTGCAGTTACAATTGTGTATGTCTTACCAAACATTTTAATGTCAACATCTTGGTAGTCTGTTAAAAACAAACCAGTTGTTGATGCTACGCCATTTGAATCATCAACATCACTTTCCAGTGCTGTTGTGAACTCCATTAAGTATCTTCCTATCTCTTTTCCTGATTTAAAATATAGAAAATCAGCTGTCACATCATCATCACTTTCTGTATATAAAACATAACCTGTGTTTAATGCAGCTTCTGTTCCTGGACCCAACAAGTAAAGGTATTGGTTAAATGGAGAAGTCACTTTGTTGTTAGTTACAGAACCAGATGCTAGTGCCTTTAGATTGTTCTTGTCTATGTAAGTAGTAATGTTTCTTAATGTTTCTATCGTATCATCTGCTGATCCATCTTCGCTTAATTCTAGATGGTTTGATGTTGAAACTGCCCAAGCATCACCCTCAACTTCAATTCCTGGTGGCAATGTAATTATAGTTTCTTCTGATTCCTGAAGTTCTGTGAAAATGCTTGAATCTAAGCTGTAATTGCAAGCTGTATATTTATTAGTAAACAAAGACAACAAAATAGAATCTTCTCCTATAACAGAGTTATTTTGTGGTGAAATAATGTTCATATCAAAATTAGAGTTTTTTATTTTGCCTTCTTTTTTTGGATATTTAGGCATATTACAATCATGAAGTGTCAAATTATTTTGATTAGAGGTATTTACTTCAAAGCATTGACCGCTTAGATTATACTTACTAAAATTCTCCATTACTCGAGAAGCAATTCTTGTATCAATATCTGTGTTTCCAGCTACTATTAATGTTGCTGTTCCATTATGCACAAAGCTACTTATCAATGCAGTGTTTTGGTCAAGAGGCCATAATGATAACGGCAAAAAAATATTTGTTAATGCATTATTATGTGGTCTTCCAATACTTACTATATTAGTATTATTGGGGTCAATAATTTGAGAAGCTAATTGAATTGGATCAAGTTTTATTTCACAAGTGCTGTTGATGCTTCCATTACAATTGATATATCTCCAGCTACTGAACAAATCTGAAGCAGCTATAACATCCTCTGCAGGTGCTGTATCTCCTACAACAAAATCGAAGAATTGGCTATTGTTCAGAAATGTTTTAATAATTAAATCTATAGTAAAAGATTCTGTAATATTTGGCTTTGTAATATTTGAAACATTTCCTGCTCCGCCACCACCACCGCCCCCTGGGCTTCCGGTAAGATTTTCTGGTTTTAGCTTTATAACCCACATATCAGAGTTATTTAAAGAAGAGAATGTTCGACCAGCCACAATATATCCATGATCTGAAGTTTGTTGAATGGAAAATGCTGCACTATTATTATAACCGCTATCTAATGTTTTATTCCATTCTGTACTGCCATTTGAATCGGTTTTAATAATCCAAACATTAGTGTATGCATTTACAATGTCCAAGGTCTTGAAACCAGCTAAGATATAGCCACCATCTAGTGTTTGTTGTACAGAAAAGGCTTTTTCGTACCCTGGACCATCAAAAATCTTGTTCCATAAAAGGTTTCCATTAGAATCAGTTTTTACGAGCATAATATCTGTATTGAGATCTTCAGAAAATATATCTCCAACTAATATGTACCCCTCATCAGACGTTTGTTTGACTGAATTTGCTATGTCGAAACCACCACCAGGAGATAATGCTTTGTTCCACAATTCATTGCCATTGAAATCTGTTTTTATAAGCCAGAAACTTCTACCACCTGAACCGGCTAAGATATAGCCACCATCTAGTGTTTGCTGGACTGAGCGTCCTGTATCGTAATTTGGACCACCATAGGTTTTATTCCATTCTTCACCCCCATTTGAATCTGTTTTTATTAACCAAAAATCAATACCACCATTTCCCAGTCCATATTCGTCGCCAATCATAATATATCCTCCATCTGAGGTTTGTTGTGCTTCATATGCAAAATTAATTGTGAAACTACCTCGTAGTGTATCAAATGTTTTATTCCATTGTTCATCACCATTTGGGTCTGTTTTTATAAGCCAAAGAGTACCATTATAAAACCCAAAAAACCTTGTGCCTGCTAAAATATAACCACCATCAGATGTTTCTTGGATAGAACGTGCAGCATCAGAAAAATGACCTCCAAATGTTTTATTCCATTGTAGGTTACCATTTGCGTCTGATTTAATCAACCAGGCATCTTCTTCACCAGCACCATACGATGATGTGTTTCCTGCTATTATATAGCCGCTATCGGAGGTTTGTTGAATAGAATAAGCACTCTCTAAACCTAAGCCACCATATGTCCTATTCCACTCTACTTCAGGCGCGTCTATTGCATAAGTAAGATTAGCAAATATTATTATAAATAATACAACTACAAAAAGTCGTCTAAGCATTATTATTTTACCCCCAACTAGTAAAAATTAAGCACCTTATTTAAATATTACCACAAAAACACATTTATAAACAGAACTTTAATACAATATGTAAAATGAAACCCTTTGTAATGATTCCAACTTACAATGAAAAAGAAAATATCAAGAATTTAATTAGCCAAATTTTTAAGCTTAAGCTTAAAAATTTGGAAATTGTCATTGTTGATGACAATAGCCCTGACGGAACATGGAAAATTGTTAAGCAAATTTCTAATAAAAACAAGAATGTCCATCTTTTGTTGAGAAAAAGAGATAAAGGCAGAGGAACATCTGGAAGAGATGGTTTTATTTACTGCTTAAAGCATGGTGCTAATATTGTAGTTGAAATGGATGCCGATATGTCGCATGATCCAAAATATATTTCAAAAATGATCAAGGAATTGAAAAATGCAGACTTGGTTATTGGTTCAAGAAGGGTTAAGGGAGCGAAAGAGATTGGAAGAAGCCTATTTAGAAGGCTAATCACTTTAGGCGCGAATTTATATATAAGACTGATGCTTGGATTAAAGGTAAAAGATTGCAATTCCGGATTTAGATGTTTTAAAAGAGAAGTGCTAGAAAAAATAGATCTTGAAAAACTTGCGTCAAAAGGTCCTGCTATTATACAAGAAGTTTTATTTAAAGCGCATCTAAAAGGTTTCAAAATAAAAGAAATACCCATTATTTTTGTAAATAGAACAAAAGGGAATTCAAAACTTGGTATTCCACAGCTTGCAGCAGGTTACTTTATGGTTTTAAAATTAAAACTTATGAAAATTTTTAATTCTTTGTGAATTAAAAATTTTCCTGATGTAAAACATTAGAAAAAATTTAACAACAAAGTTGTTAAATTTTTTAAATATCAAATGAAAATAGCAATTTTAACTCCAACTTTCTCCTCTTTCAGTGGAATTGATAGGGTTGCAGAGCAACAAGCACAAGAATATGCCAAAAAAAGACATAAGGTAACGGTTTTTGCACTTGAAGCTACAATTAAGCCAAAGAATTACAGATTAGAAGTATTAGGAATGCCTAAGAGTTTGTTTATGCAGCGCTTATACAGGTTATTATTTTTTCTTGACTTTAAAAAAATAAAGGACACAGTAGAAAAATTAAAAGATTACGATATTATTATTTCACATTTCTATCCTATGAACTGGATTGCTTATTACACAAAGAAAAGATATAATGTTAAGTATATTTATTATAACCATGGAGTTGGTTATAGCCATCTATTTAGTAACATTTTTGAAAAATTCTATATGATTTTATTCAAATTTTTTAACAAATTATCTTTAAAAAATATTGATTCAGCAATTTCAATAAGCAAATTTATGCAATCTGAACTTAAAAAAGAAACTGGGTTGGAAAGTAAAGTTATTTATAATAAAATAGACAAAAAGATATTCAGAAAAGGCATTGATGCAAGCAAAATAAGAAAAATTTTGAATATAAAGGAAGATGAAAAATTATTATTTTTTATAGGAAGGTTATCACCTCATAAAAATACCCATACATTATTAAAAATATTTAATATAGTAAATCAAAAATTACCTAATACAAAATTACTTATTGTGGGAAAACCAACATTTCCAAAATACTATAAAAAGCTAAGAAAGCTTGCAAACAAAAATGTTGTCTTTAAGGAATCTATTAGCGAAAAAGAATTGCCTCTTTATTACAATGCATGTGATTTGTATGTGACGGCTTCGTTGTGGGAAGGATTTAACCTTCCTTTAGCTGAGGCCCAAGCATGTGGCAAAAAGGTTGTTGCATTTAATGTATGCTCGCATCCAGAAATTGTAAAAAATGGCAGTTTGGTAAAAGAAAATGATATTGAAGGATTTGCAAATGCTATTACAAAATTATTGAAATATAAATGCACTAATTATGCCAATATTTGAATTGATTTAACAAATCTTTGATTGCTTTTCTTACAGCCCCATCAGAGCTGAGCTTTGATTTCCATCCTAGTTTAGTCATCTTTGTTGTGTCTAATCTTACTTGAGGAACATCTCCTGGCCATCCTCGGTCTTTGCCTGTGTATTCAAATCTTATATCTCTAAGCTTCATTTCTTCAATAACCATAGCAGCAATGGTATTAACATAAGTTGCACCTTTACATGCTAAATTGAAATAGCTTACCTCTTCATCAGAGTTGAGCCAACCATAAAGCATACCTTCAACACATTCCTTTACATATAAATATGGCTTGGCTTGTTTGCCGTCTCCTCGTATGAGCAATTTTTTATTATTTTTTCTTAATTTATTTATGAAATCTACTAAAACCCCATGAGTTCCATTTTTGCCAACAACATTTCCAAATCTAAAAATCCAGGCTTTCATACCAAAATTATGACAAAATGAACTAATCATGCCTTCACATGCTAATTTGCTTGCACCATAAAATGAGATTGGCAATAGAGGTCCATAATCCTCTGGAGTAGACTTTATTTTAGCTTCGCCATATATGGCAGAAGTAGAAGCAAATATTATTTGCTTTATTTTATAAACCCTCATAGCTTCTAATACATTATATGTTGCAATAGTTCCATTTTTCAAATCTGTATCTGTAATTTCATTATTGCTAATATCAGAATTAGCAGCCATATGAAAAATTGCATTATAGCCTTTTATTGCCTTTTTTAATTTTTTAAAATCCAACAAATCAGCTTCAATAAATTTAAAGTTTTTATTATTAAAGTACTGCTTTAAAAATTCCTTTTTGCCCAAACTTAAATTATCATATACTGTAACCTTATGCTCTTTAATAAGATAATCCACTAAATTACTGCCAATAAATCCTGCTCCACCTGTAATAAAGCATTTCATATATAAACAAAAATTTTAATCTTTAATACTTTTTAGACAATAATGTAAAATATGTCCAAGCATATGATGTATATCCTCCACAACACCATAGCTATTGCTTCTCACAACAATGCTATAGTCAGAAATATCTTTGAGCTTGCCTCCATCAAAGCCAATAAGCCCAATAATTGTTAAGCCAAATTCTTTTGCAATCTCAACAGCTTTTATTATATTTTTAGAATTGCCACTTGCGCTTATTGCGATAAGCACATCACCTTTTGACATTATATTTAGCAATTGTTGTGAAAAAATTTCTTCATAGTTTATATCATTTGCTATCGCTGTTATTGTAGCAATATTTGCTGTTAAAGGAAAAACCCTAAACCTTTTTTCTTTTTTATTATTTATGTCTTTTACAGTGCCTTTTCCAAGATCACAAGAAATATGGATTGCTGTTGCGGCGCTGCCGCCATTACCGACAACAAATATATTTTTGCCATTTCTATAGGCATTATTTAAGACATTAACTATATTATGTATTTTCTTCAAATCTAAATTTTTTATCTGTTCTTCTACATCTAACAAATATTCTTTTATGCAATTATTAATTATATCATCTTTCATTTCTTGAAGTAATTACCCACTCCTCCTTTAAATCTATCTACACCTTCAAAAGTTCCCAAATCGAAAAAATTCTCTTTTGTTTCAAATGCAATTAAATCTTTTTTATTTATCAGTAATGGAAAAATTTCATTTTCCAATGAAACATACTTATTTTTTGGTATAAGCTTAATAATATCTTTCCTAAAAATTTGCACACCGCAGTCTGTACAGCTTAAATTTTTATTTACTTTATCATATTTTACAACAAATCTATTTTTAAGCATTATATTACCTTGATATTTTTTGTTTCTATTAACTACAATAATGTTTTTGTTGATTTTTTTGTAATAATCAATAAGTTCATGATAATTTAATGGAATAAATGTATCACCATTTAAAAGTACAAATTCTTTGTTTAAATACCTTTGTGCATTTTTTAAAGCTCCTCCTGTACCTAGCAATTTTTTTTCATTAGAGTACTTTATCTTTACATCAAATAAAGAACCATCTTTAAAATAAGAAATTACTTTTTCTGACATATAACCAGTTAATATCAAAATATTCCTTAAGCTCTGATTTCTTAAATATAAAATTAAGTACTCCAAAAATGGCTTTCCATTTATTTCTATCATTGGTTTTGGAATTTTGTTAGTTAAAGGTCTTAGCCTAGTTCCTAAGCCACCTGCTAAGATTACAGCTTGCATTATTCATTAATGGTTTCGTTCATAAAACTATACATTATTATCGATATAGATATCATAAGTATTGTAAAGCCTAGAATACTGAATTTTATATCAGTTAATGACAACACTCTTAACCTTAACCATTTTATCAATATTAAAAGAAATATTATAAAGCTTACAAGAAATAGTCCAAAGCTTACTATTATTCCTTTCTCTAAAGTTAATTTTGAGCCTATAACATTTAGCAAATTTTTCTTCTCAAAGCCTCTTCTAAACATAATAGTTTTAGATATAATACTAAACAAAAACATTTGAAATCCAATAATGAATACTACAGTTGATAATACCAGAGATATGTTACCAAAACGTGAGCTTATTAGGATGTTAATTATTGCAAATATGCTCACTAGCATCAAAACAATTGAAGGATAAACAAACATAATATTAGGACTATGGATTAACATAAACCTGAGATTATGCCAAGCAGCCTTTGTCCCTGACAATTTTGATTTGCCTATACGCGAGAAATAACGTGTAGGTATTTCTTTAAATCTCAGGTTATTACTTCTTATTTTAGAGTGAATCTCAATATTCAAATCCCATTTTTGAGATTGAAGATCTAATTTTTTTAATGCATCAACTCTAAATCCTTTGTAACCACTTAATACATCCCTGCCTTTCATGCAGAAAAAAAGATTCCCCATAAAATTAAAGATAAGGTTTCCTATATAATGACTTGTTGACATAGAATTCCCAGTTAGTTCAGCAAATCTATTAGCATTTACATAATCATAACCTTCTTTTAATGTTTTAATCATTAGAGGTAGAGTATTTGCATCGTAAGTACCATCTGGATCGTACATAATAATGTATCTTCCTTTTGCTTCCCTAAAACCTCTTCGCAATGCATTACCATATCCCTTTATTGGCTCATTCACTACCTTGGCTCCTAAACTTCTAGCTATCATAGCTGTTTTATCCCTTGAATCACTATCTACTACTATAATTTCAAACTTGATTTTACCCTTTGAGAGTACGTCTTTTATTTCCCTTATAGTTTTACCTATACTTTTCTCTTCGTTCAAAGCCGGTAAAATAATAGATATTTCCATAAAATTACTTTAATTAATAATTATATTCATCCCCAATATATAATAACTTAGAACCTTCATTATCAAACTTGAATTTTAACCCCCTTAAATTTTTCATTGCTCTTCTTAATCTTTCATGATTCCTTTCATTACAATAAAAAAGCATAAAGCCACCTCCGCCGGCACCCAATAATTTGCCACCAATTGCACCATTCTTCAATCCCTTATCATAAATTTTGTTTATAAGCTGGTTACTTATTTTTGAAGTAAGTTGTTTTTTCAATTGCCAGTTTTGATGCAGAAGATTCCCAAATTCATCTAAATCACTTTGATATAAGGCGTCGCGTAAATTCCAAACCAATTGGACCATTTTCTTAAGCACATTAAGCTTGCCTTTAGAATGGATGTTTTTTTTCTGCTCTTTAAGTATCGAAGACGTCTTTCTCTGCAGACCTGTATAAAACATCAGCAGATTCTTTTGCAAAGTTTGATAGGTATCTTTTGTTAAGTGTATTGGCTCAACATTTACATTGCCTGAAGGATTGAATTTTATCACGTTTAAACCTCCAAATGAAGCAGCATATTGGTCTTGCTTTCCAATTGGCTCTTTTAATCTGTTGATTTCTATATCACAGGCTTCACCTGCAAGTTGTTCTTTTGTCACATGCTTACCAAATTTTGTATATAAATTATGCAATAATCCTACCGTAAATGAAGATGATGAACCCAACCCAGTATTTGCCGGTATATCAGCATTTGAGCTAATCTCAAGTGCGCCATTAATTTTAAATTTCTTTAGCACTTCTTTAACAATTGGATGTTTTATTTTTTTAATATCGACTACTGTCTCTAGTTTAGAATACCTTATCCTTATTTTATCTTCGTCAAAAAAATTATGAGTAGAAATATACATAAACTGATTAATTGTAGTACTCAGTACTGCACCTTGTGATTCTTTATAGAATTCTTCCATATCAGAACCACCGCCTACAAAACTTATTCTGAATGGTGTCCTTGTGATTATCATTTTTCAATTTTTAGTATAGCTTATTTTTAATTGACAATTTAAAAAACTAATTGTCATATTTATATGAAAAGCTCATTTATTTAAATTTTTGTGCATTATTCTATAAATCAATTATTAACATTGGATCCTTCATAGTATTTTTTCAGCAAAACAGTAAAAATAATGGCTATTCCGGCAAAACCTATTAATGATACTATACCGAATATTTTTTCAATGTTTAGAACAGAATATTCAAGAACTATGGTGTCTCCTTTTGTAGGTTTGATTAATATTAACTCGTTATTAGTAGCAAATACTGGAACTTTTTTGCCACCCATATATGCTTGCCATCTTGAAAAATATTGCTCCTTGAATACAACCAAGTCATTATCACTAAAATTGCCAAAAATCTCCACTTTTGTGGGTGTCAATCTTTCAAACCTCAAAGACTCAGGTTTCTTAGGATTTTCCACAAAATTTATGCCGTCATACTTAAAAGGATAGTATTTACTGATAGTTGTAAATTTGTAACCCCCCTTTTCTTTATATTTTTCATCATTTACACTTCCAACCAAGTCAACTTTTTCTGCATAATTGGTGTTGTTAACTAACAATATTAACATACAGTCTTTTTGATATAAAGGAGAAGTAAAATTTGGGTAAAGTTGCAATATGACATAATTTCCAATCGGATGACATATATTCATCAATAAATATTTATAACCCCCTAATATTAAATAATTAGATAGTTCAGTACCAGTTTTAGTTAATATTATATCTGGCTCTCCAAATGAATTCTGGCCATGAATTTTCTCATGAGGGGTTCTAGATATTACAAGTTCTATACGTTCACTTCTTGAGCCATATCTACCGGTAAGGTAACTGATCCCATAATCCACTACATTGTTAAACACACCATAGGTCATTATTCTTCCGTCTATTGGCATTTGTCTTATAAAATTAATCTCTTCTTTGTAAATTTCACCTCTCATGAATGATTCACCATGAATATTTGTAATATTTTGTTTCGCGTACGGAACTGTGTGCAAAAAAGCAAGAAAAACAGCAATGATTGATATTGATTTTATGTACTTATTATCAATCAAGCAAATTGCTACAAGAATGGATGCGCCTAGTAGGATTAATAAATATGGTCCAATTGTCCTGGATAAACCGCCAACCCTGATTCCTATGTTGTATATTAATAATGATAATACAGCAAGATTTAGTATATATCCCCAAGCGTATATTCTAAAATTTTTTATGCTACTCAATTTGTACAAAAGCATTAATATAAAAAATATACCAACTCCAAATATAGAAAGGAAGAAACCGATTTTGTGGTCATCTATCCTGTTTACATCAGGATAGCGTAATGAGATTATTTTGATTTCCTCATGGAAAAAACTTTTGAAAAAAACAATTACATCAGACTTTATATTATGAAAGCTCACTTTATGTTCTACAAGAAAATCCTTAAAAATTAACGGTGTGGAAACAAAAAATAATGGCGATAAAATAATAGTTGTCACTATAATTAAAATTTTAACTTTATTGTTAAATGCCAATTTCAAGAAGTTATTGATTTCAGTTCGATCTTTTAAATAATACAATTTTGTTATCGAAAATAAACTCGCAGCAAGAATAATAACACCTACTCCATAAGCAGAATGTATCAATAAAACTAAAAATGAGAAGTATATTATAAGAATAAACTCATTTAATTTTTTTGGGTTTTCAATAATCATGCTTATAAGCAGGTAAGCTGAAGGATAAGCGTAATATTGTTTAAAACTCTCCAAAAATTGCAATGAATAAAAATTGAGGCCCACTGACATGCTGATGGCTGTTACAGTTAGTACATTCGAGATTGACTTTTCTTTGTTAAGGATAGAATAAAAAAGCATTCCAAGCGATAATGTTGACAATAGCAGTATGAATAGCGAGATGGAATTGAAGAATAAAATTGGATGTATAAACCCAAGGAAAAAGTTGGATAGTGCTACGTGTGTGATATACGTTGGCGGTACCCATAAGTAGGTTGCTTCCCCCATTCCTATGTTTGGGTCATAAATTGGTATTAAACCAAAATTATTCAATCCGTTTACAGCAACTTGAACTCTGTAAAACTCTCTTGAGCCATTAGCCATAAACAAATTTTTATCATTGAGTATGCTCATGCCTATGAAGCCAGTAAAGAAAATAGCTGCTAAAGCCAAAATGAAATCTTTATCGTCCAAATTGAAAGCATCTAATGACTTACTTTTTAATAAAAGAAAACTGATTAAAGGTAATAAATAAAAAATGGCAGCGATTGCGAATAAACTCAATCGAACGGATAAATATGTTGAAATTAAATAAATCATAGTAGAAGGTATAAATGATATCGCAAAACCAATTAGATAATTTAATATAAAATTTCTTTTCCTTAATAATAACCCAAATACAGCAAATGGAAGATAAATTAAAAATATATAAAACAATTGTGGGAAAACAGAAAAAGCAGCTGAAAAGTAGATAAGATTTTTTATTCCATTTTTGATATTTGTTAGGTAATCTATGAAAAATGCAATAATTAGAATGCTAATTGATAAAAGGCTAAAAACTTTTAGAAATAAAAAAATCAATAAGAAATGAAATATTACTAATATATGCACAAGTTTTAGTTTCATATAAATCAACAATTAATGACTAGCAAAATATGTCCTCTTACGAGGACTAAGGGTTTATAATTCTTACGAGATTTTCACCTAAGCCCTATAAAGCTATAAGGCAAGTACTTACGCTTTCGTCATAGGATTTAAAACTCTAAATCCTGCACCCTTTTTAATGTAAGTTCTCAGTAAAATCTTTAGCATTCTAAATGGTGTGCCGGGGTTATAAAAAAGAAGATGAGTCATTCTTTTAAGAAAATTACCGTCGTTAATTAATCTGAACAAATCATTTAGCCTTTCTGATTCTTTATCCACTATAACTTCCATTTCCTTTTTTAATCTTAGCAGTTCTTCTGGCCCAAAGTCTGAGAACTTAGCTACTGCCTCACCTAATATATGATCATACTCGGACCATTCAGGATTAATGAAGATATTATTTGCTTTTGCATACTCATATAAATAAGTACCTGGGTAAGGGGTTGCTACAGATATGTTATAAGAAAAGGGCTTTATCTTTTTTATAAGCTCTATAGTCTCGTTTATCGTTTCTTTGGACTCACCTACATTGCCTATCATAAGGTAAGCGTGGGTTAGTATACCTAAATCCTTACAATCCTTGAAAGTATCTATGATCATCTCCACAGTTGCCTGCTTGTTCACGTTATCAAGAATCTTTTGGCTTCCACTTTCTACGCCAAAAGCTATCACGAAACAGCCTGCTCTTTTCATCCATTCAAGCACATCTCTCTTTAAGCCTACTCTTGTCTGACACCTCCATAGTATAGGGATTTTCCTTTTTATTATCTCCTTGCAGATATCAACTACCCTCTGCTGGTGGAATGCAAAAGTATCATCCTGAAAGAAAATAAAGTCAGGTTTGAAGTTCTTTACCATATACTCAATTTCGTCAACAGTTCTTTTGGCTGAGGCAAACCTGACTTTTGGGCCAAAAAGACTTATCAAGATGGGCTGGCAGAAAGTGCATCTATAAGGGCAGCCCCTGCTAGAGACTATTCCGAGCTCTCTAACGCCTTTTAACCTAAAGTATTCTTTAACAGGGAATGATAAAAGGTCAGGTATAGGTACATCGTCAAGATTTTCCCACTCATTAACAGGCTCATTGATGTTGATCTTTCCATCAAGCTTATACATAATACCTTTTATTTGGGATAATTGTCGTATGTCGTTATGCAAAGCATCAATTATACTATCTATTTTTACTTCTCCAAGGGCAATCAAATCAACATCTAGGTCATCAAAAGTTTTTTCTTTTCTTGCCGTTGGATGAGCACCACCTCCCATTATGAAAGAGTTCTGGTCTTTAGAGCGTATAATGCTAATTATTTTCTTCACCCTATCAACAAGTGTAGTGGAGAAAGATAGTATATACACTCCATTCTTAGCATCTAAATTCTCGATCCTTTCAAAATCATTCTCAAATAATAAGTCTATAACATGGGGCTTATACCCTGTTTTCTTAAGAATTGCGCTTATATTGGCCAATCCAACAGGCAAATTTATTGAGCTTTGCTTTTCCAGCTGCGCAGGATTTATAAGAAATAGGGGTCTCTGCTTGATTGCCTGCTCCTGCAATATGCCGCCACCAATATTTTTTTGTACCGTCATTATAGTTATTGATATATGTTATAACTTTATTTATATACTTTTTGTATGTACCGGCTGGCTTTGGCAGATGAAACTTTCCCGTCTATTAAAGGGGCTAAAAGGAGGTTTAAAGAGATAAACAGGGAAAGGAAGTTAGAAGGAAAAGAGCCCTTTAAGTATCCTGAAGGCTAGACATTAGCGGTAAGCTATTTGGCTATGCTGAAGCTTTACGCTTCTCTATTTCTGTCAGAAGTTCCATTCAACAAAATGATAGAAGGAGGTAATTGGAGAATTAAATACGAGCTAAGGACATCTTATTTCGTAGAAGGATCTATAACTGCAAGAACTGTTTTGATTTGCTTATACGATTCGATTTATACATTCAGAAATGGAATGTCCGATGAGAGTTTTGCTCATAAGCACACTAACTGGCTAACTTCAATCTGCATCATCACCGTTAGATATAAATAAGCTCTTTATTACCCAACTCAAATGCTTCGATTGATTTTTTCCTTAAAATTATAATTCCTATTACCTATTATTGGCAACAAATAAAAAGAAGCAATTATAATGGGTAGATTTAATGGTAGGGGCAAATAAGTTGATGTAAAATATAATGCAGTTGAGGGAAGAAAAGATAATGCAAAACCAGCTATGTAACTCGAAAAGAAACCCTTCCTTTGCAGTAAAAAGCCAAAGATTGCAAATGGTAGACAGATTAAGTATATGTAAAACAAAGTGTAAAACAAAGGCTTAAAAATGGAAAAAGCTGCAAAAGGTAGAGTTGATATTTTATTCCGTTACTTACCTTTATATAGTTATCTATCAAAAAAGCTACAATCAAAAGAAAGATTGAAAAGGGGTTAAATATTTTTAACAATATATAATTATTAAAGAGTTATGCTTTTACAAATCGTAAGGTAAAGCTTAAATAAAACAACGAGGTTTAACATAGATGAAAAGAACCCACACTTGTGGAGAATTGACAGAAAAAGACCTTAACAAAAAAGTAACTTTGTGTGGATGGTGCTCCACAACCAGAGACCATGGTGGAGTTATTTTTATTGATTTAAGAGACAGGTATGGAATAACACAAGTGGTTTTTGATCCTTCTTTTAATCTTGATGTGCACAAAATAGCTGAAAGACTTGGAAGAGAAGATGTCATTCAAGTGCATGGCATCGTTAAGCATAGAAAGAAGGGTATGGAGAACTTAAGGCTACACACTGGCGCAATAGAAGTTTTTATTGAAAACATTGAAATTCTAAGCGAAGCAGAAACACCTCCAATTGAGATTGATGACAGAGTTATAGCTCATGAGGATTTAAGGCTTAAGTACAGGTACCTAGATTTAAGAAAGCCCAACATGCAGCAAAACATTGTAACAAGACATAAGATTGTTAAGGCAGTTAGGGATTATTTTGATAACTTAGGATTTTTGGAGATTGAAACACCGATATTAGCTAAAAGCACACCTGAAGGAGCTCGAGACTATCTTGTGCCATCAAGGCTACATCCTAGCAAATTTTATGCCTTGCCTCAAAGCCCTCAAATTTTTAAACAATTGCTTATGGTTTCTGGCTTTGATAGGTACTTTCAAATTGCAAGATGTTTTAGAGACGAAGACCTAAGGATTGATAGACAACCAGAATTTACACAAATAGATGTTGAGATGAGTTTTGTTGAGCAAAACGACATTATGGAAGTGGTTGAAGGTATGATAAAATATATTTGGCGTATTGTTTTGAATAAAGAGCTAAAGACGCCATTCCAAAGGATAACTTATGAAGAGGCAATCAACAAATATGGCTTAGACAAGCCTGACACAAGGTTTGAGTTGCATCTTATTGATGTTACAGAAGTGGTAAGGCACTCAAATTTTGAGGTCTTTACAAAGGCAATTAAACTTGTGAAATGCATAAATGCAAAAGGCTGTGCTTCTTTTAGTAGAACAATAATTGAGGAGCTAACAAGCCTTGTTTCAATTTATGGAGCAAAAGGCTTAGCATGGATGAAAGTCTCTGATAAAGGACTTGAAAGCTCAATTGTCAAGTTCTTTAATGAAAAAATCCAAAAGGAATTAATGAATGTTACACATGCAAAAAAAGGTGATATATTATTTTTTGTTGCTGATTCTAATCATAAAATTGTAAATGACTCTTTAGGACATTTAAGAGTAGAATTAGCTAAAAGACTAAATTTGATTGATAAAAATCACTTTAACTTTGTTTGGGTCACTGATTTTCCGATAATAGAATGGGCTGAAGAAGAGCAAAGGTATGTTGCAGTGCATCATCCATTCACAAGTCCAAAGGATGAAGACACCAAGCTTCTTGACAAAGAACCAACCAATGTAAGGGCAAAGGCATATGACATTGTATTAAATGGCATTGAAATAGGTGGAGGTTCAATTAGAATTCATAGAAGCGATATACAAGCAAAGATGTTTTCTATTCTCGGATTAAGCAAAGAAGAAGCTGAGCAGAAATTTGGATTTTTGCTTGAGGCATTTAAATATGGCACACCACCTCATGGCGGCATTGCACTTGGTTTAGATAGAATAGTTGCAATGATAACTGGCAATGAATCAATAAGAGATGTAATAGCATTTCCTAAAAATAAGGCGGCAGAATCTTTAATGGAAGATGCACCAAGCGAAGCAAGTGATAAACAGCTTCAGGAATTGCATATCAAACTAGATTTTGTCAAAGATTTTAGAAATGTTGTATTTGACAAAATAAGAGATGTTTTGAATAAAGAAAAGATAGAATATGAAGTTCTTGAGCATAAGCCAATATTCACAAGTAAAGAGGCTGCTGAAATTAGAGGCACAGAGCTAAAGCAAGGCACAAAGGCTTTGATTTGCAAGACAGAAGAAGGGTTTATACAAGCTGTTGTAAGCGGTGCAAAAGAGCTCGACATAGGAAAATTGCAGAAATTGACATTATACAAAAAAATTGAATTGACAAATGCAAAAGAGGTTAGAAAAGTTACAGGCTGTAACATAGGAAGTGTGCCACCATTTGGCAATTTATTTGGTATTAAAGTGTATTTTGATAAGTCTATTGTAGAAAATGAAATTGTTGCATTTAATGCAGGCACTCATACAAAAAGTATAAAATTGAAAGCAAAGGATTTAATAAAAGTTGTTAATCCAATTATTGGAGAATTTTCAAAATGAATTTCCAAAAATATATAAATAAGTTCTTTTAGTATTAAGAACTTGAGATGAAAACTCCAAAAAAAGAGCACAACGTATTACTCCTCAGCATTGTTATAGTTATTGCAATTGTTATGTTATTCTTAACATTTTCTAAAATTGATAAATCTAGATATGTTACAAAATTAGATCTTGTTGGAGGTGCTACTACAACAACATCAGGAGAACATAACACCTTTAGTGGCAGTCCTACCACATATAAGCAGTTAGGGGTGTCCAGCTACTACATGCAGCTTGTGCAGTCTTTTGTGCTTCCTTCTACCTCAACTTTAAAAAGTGTTAAGCTTGGTTTAGCAAGACAAGGAAATCCAAACTATCCAATAACTGTTTCAATAAGAAAGGGTTCTCCTATTGGAAACGATATTTTTACTCCTGTTACTATTCCACTACAATCTTTGCAACAAATTTCTACTGATTATCGCAATCCCTCATGGATAGAAGTAGCAATGCCATCCTTTACCCTTAATGGAGGTACTACATATTACCTTGCTCTCAAGGTTACTCAATCTGACAGTGGTGATTACTATAGATGGTCTGCTACATCTAATACTTATAGTAGTGGTGTTTTATATCGCATAACATCTTCTGGTAGTTTTTATGATTATCCATCAAATGATGCTCTTGCAACTATTCTATACACTACTACATCTCCACCGCCTCCACCACCACCTACAACATGCTCTGATGGAACTGCTAAAAATCAATGTTCTTCAACAAAACCACTTTATTGTAATTCTGCTTTACAATTAGTTAATAATTGTGGTAGTTGTGGTTGTAGTGCTGGTTATACATGTCAATCAGATGGAGCATGTATTATTACTCCAATAACTCAAACATCTGGAATACAAACGATAAACAACATTCTGCCAAATACAGATGGAGACTTTTCAATTTTAGGTGGAGATAACATTGTTGTTTCTCCTAGTGTAAATGGAATTAAAATTGATGCAAATACATTATCAGCTTCCTCAATTCAGATTAATGTTAGGGATTTTGGTGCTGTTCCAGACGACGATATAGATGATACATCAGCAATCCAAGCTGCACTCAACAGATTAAGACAAGGTACTGAGGTATATCAAAACTTCTATGTTTTTCTTCCAGCTGGTACTTATAGAATTTCATCAACTCTTGAGTCACCGAATTCAGCTAGCAATTGGATATTAGTAGGAGAAGGAAAATATACAAGCCTATTAAAATGGTTTGGTCCTGCTGGACGGCCTGTTTTGAAGCTTGTCAATGCTCGCGATGTAACTCTTAAAGATTTTGGAATATTTGGTGGAAATTTTGGTAATCCTCCATCATATGGAATACAAGTGCATAGGGGAGCTGGCTTAATAGGCTCAGCAGCGCCATCTTCAGTTAAATTTAGTAATATCTTCATAGGAAATTATTATGGGGAAGCAATAACCGATGGAATTGCATATACAGCAGAAGCTGGCTATGATGCTAATAATGAGTTAGGGCTCTTTGTTGATGTTGAGATTGCGAATGTAAATAGATATGGTATTAGTTTTGAGCATTCTAACAGTTTGCTACATACAATCATAGGAGGACAAATTATTGGCAAAGTCGCTGCTATTAATAATGTCGGTCCTGATGGAGAGCAAGGTGGTAGCTTTTCTCTATATGGAACTATTCTTGGGACATCAGCGAATGGTCATCTTTTTAGATTGGGAAAATCATCCCATACTATCACAATAGTTGGTGGAAATGCAGAATCAGAAGGAGGCTTACTTACTACTCCAATTACTATTATTAATGATAGTCCATTGGTTTCTATTATTGGAGGTTCTTATCTCTTCGGCGACCCGCCAGCTGGCGGTTATACTGTGCTATGGGATGCAACAGGAGGAAAATTAGTGATTTCTGGTGTTAATTTGGCGACACCTAATGGTGCAAAGTGGCGTTTCCCTTCTGCTGGATTTAGCGAAGTGATAATTCGTGATAGTGATCTGACAACAAATAGCATTGAATATAATAACAAAGTAGTTATAGAAGGAGTTAGAGAGCACGCAGGCATCCACCATTTTAATAATGAAAATATTGTGAACTTAGGAGAGGGTGCATTAGTGATTAAGGAAAGCTCTGGTGGATTTACTGGACCAAGATTTTTCGATAACACTGATACGACTCCTTCTGTTCAGGGTTGGGACTACTTTGAAGCAAATTTCCCTAATCCTATAACTATCACTAATTTTGATGATGGTTTTGTAGGCAAAGAATTTGTACTTTATTCCCATACTGACAACAGTGTCATAAAGCATGATGCAAATGGCCCAGGAGTTGGACCCATAAGATTGTCGACAGGGAAAGACTATAAAATGCCTGCAAGAAGTATTATGCGTTTCAGAATGATAGGAATTCCTTTTGGCAGTATTTGGGTAAATGAGCCTTAAGTATGTTGATAAAATTAATATAAATAAGTTGTTGAGGTGAATTTAGATACTTAATGTCGCAATCAACGGCTTTGGAAGAATTGGAAGGCTAGTTCTCAGAGCAGGAATAAAAGATAAAGACATTAATTGGCTCGCTGTAAATGATATAACAGATGCTAAAACATTAGCTCATCTTTTCAAATACGATTCTGTACACAAAAAATATAATGGAACAGTTGAGCATACAGACGATTCTTTAATTATTGATGGGGAAAAAATAAAAGTGTTATCAGTTCTTGAGCCTCTTAAACTTCCATGGAAAGAGATGGATATTGATGTTGTTGTTGAAAGCACTGGAAAATTTAGTGACAGAGAAAGTGCTAAGCAGCATTTGAAAGCAGGCGCAAAAAGGGTTTTGATAAGTGCTCCAGCAAAGAATCCTGATATAACCATTGTAATTGGTGTAAATGAAAATATGTATGATAAAAATAAGCATTATATTATTAGTAATGCTTCATGCACAACAAATTGCTTAGCCCCTATTGTGAAGATACTTCATGATAATTTTAAAGTTAAAAGAGGATTTATGACAACAATACATGCTTACACAGCAGACCAAAAACTTGTTGATGCACCTCATAAAGATTTGAGAAGGGCAAGACATGCTGCATTGTCTATAATTCCAACAACGACAGGAGCAGCAAAAGCAGTTGCTGAGGTAATTCCAGAACTTAAAGGAAAGCTTGATGGATTGGCTTTTAGAGTTCCAGTTGCAACAGGCTCTGTAACAGATTTTGTTTGTGAGTTAGAAAAAAGTACAACAAAAGAAGAGATAAACAAAGTGTTTAAAGAAGCGGCAGCTAAATTAAAAGGCATTATCGAGTACAATATAGAGCCACTTGTATCTGCTGATATAATAACAGACCCAAACTCTGCAATCTTTGATTCTGAGCTTACTAATGTGATAGAAGGAAATTTTGTAAAAGTCATAGCATGGTATGATAATGAATGGGGATTTAGTGAGAGGATGGTTGATGTGATTAAGCTGATTGGGAAATAATGAAATAAAAAGGTTTGTAAAAATTAGATATAGGATACTTATCTCCTAATTTTCATGTATGTACTTTTTACCATCATCTCACTTTCTCAAACAATTCCCAAAATCTAATTAAGGTGGAAGCACTTATTCTAAATTTTAATTTGACCATCTTGTTTATTGTTTCTTTTAATTCCTTTTCACTAACTAAGTTTTCTTTATATGCAAATAATAAAATTCTCAAAGAACCCACAGGCTTTAAGCCAAAAGCCTTTGCAGTTTCCCTTGCAAGAGTTTCATCAATTATTAACTCCTTTCTATTAAGTTGTTTTGCCAAGGCTATTGTTTGCGATTCTCCAATTCCTAAATTATTAAGATGTTGGATTTTATCAGCTAATTCTACGAATTTATTTCTCAAATTAATAACTCTTATTTGATTTTTCTCTAAATGACTTTTTAGTATTAAAGAATCTTCAAATCTTTTTTCTAAGCCTTCCAATATCGCCTCTTTATGTACTTCATCGGTAATTTCTAACTTTTCAAACAATTTCAATAGAATATCTACTTTATTCAGCTTTGCAAAAATAATAAGTGAAGAGGAATCAACTATCAAATTAATCCCTCAAAGTCCTCCTCAAGCTCTTTAATCCCATAGTGAAATTCTATATTTTTCTCAACCAAAATATCCATAAATTGCGATAAGGGTACCTCTGCAATCTTAGCAGCCTTTCCTATGCTTGCTTCCTTATTTCTGAATTTTTCTATAGCTAACTCTAATTTTTTATCCTTTAAGCCTAATTCTAATACTTCCCTAAGCACATTAGACTTTGTTTTTTTTTCTATCTTAGAAAGTTCATCTATTTCCTTCAACTCTTCCTTATCAATCCTCACTGATACTGTTTCAGCCATAGTTTGTATACAAATGTGGTAACTTGTATATAAAGATTTCGCTTTTTGAAATTAAAGATTAATTTCAGCAGAAATAACTCATAAAATTAACTATTATTTTGATTTTATTTTCCAATAACCTTAACAGCTTCATTAAAAACTTCTTTAGGCTTTTTTGAAGCATCTATAGCAACAATTAATTTCCTCTTTTTATAATATTCAACCAGAGGAGCTGTGTCTTGCTGATAAACCTGAATTCTCTTCCTTATTGTTTCTGGCTCATCATCCTTTCTCTGCACAAGCTCTCCACCACAATTGTCACAAACATTTTTCTTTTTTGGTTTCATTGTAATTAGATTATATAAAGCTCCACATTTGCTGCACATCCTTCTTTGAGTTAACCTCTCTATAATTATCTCTTCTGAAGTGATTAAATTTAACACCATATCAACTTTTTTCTTCAATTTCCATAAAACATTTTCCAAAAATTCAGCCTGCTCAATTGTCCTTGGATATCCATCAATGATAAAACCATTCTTACAATTTTCCTGCCTTAATCCCTTTTCTATTATTTTATTCACAACCATGTCTGGAACAAGCAACCCTTTTTCAACATATTGTATAAGCTCGCTGTTGCCACTCTTTATTTCATTCCTAAAAATATTCCCTGTTGAGATATGGGGTATGTTGTATTTTTTAGAAATTAAATCAGACAAAGTTCCTTTTCCAACACCTGGTGGACCAAATATAACTAACTGCATTTTAACCTAAATAACCCAAGTCTTCCTTAATATTAATTTCAGTTTGCCAAGACTCTTTCATTTTTTTGACATATTTTAACAAATATTTTTTGAGATTTGTCCATTCATTAAAAATAGTAGTTATAAACTGAGCTTCTTTATTTTCGTCATGCTCTAATATAGCCTCTATCGATTGTCTACTAAGGTTCATCAGCTTACTATACAAATCATACATCTTATTTTTATTATCATCATCAAAGTACTTTGTTTCGTGCATGGCATATAAGTTTGATGTATCAGGTTGTAATATTTCCTCTAGCATTGTTGCATAGAAGTCAAGCTTTTCAGCAATTCTTCTTATGATTTCACGAAGCAGAAAATTTGTGTCTTCTATACCGCTTATCTCAAATTCAAAGTCAAGCTCCTTAAATTCTGGGAGTTTTAGTCTCTTCTTTAGTTCATTGTACTGTTTTTCTATTTCTTTGTTTGGCATTTTGCTTGAATTAAGCCTCCGGCCGGAGTTGCACCGGCGACCTGCAGATGGCTTGCTTAAAATACAAGTCTGCCGCAATATGTAGTCATGTTTAATATGATAGCTACTATGCTACGGAGGCGTCAGGGGACTTTTGCGCAAAGCAAAATGTCGCCTATGCGTGTCAACCGAGCGTAACCAGTTGGCTACGGAGGCATATTCTTATCAAAAAAGATTCAAATTTTTTGCAGATGTTTTTATTTGAATAAGTTTTAGAAGTTAATTTAAATAAGTTTTGATAAGAAAAAATTTCAATTCTTTGGGAATTGAAATTTTTTCATGATTATTCCTCAAAACCGTAAGTTCTTGGAAAGAATGGCTCTGGGACAGGTATAAATGTCCTTAACTGTAAGTATTGTTTTATCTTTGCTTGTATTCTGTAAGCATCTCTCCAAAGCTCCTTCTCTCGCTTCTCTATTTCCTTATGAAGTATTCTTTTTTCATAGATTGGTTTAATGTATTTTAAAAACTTGTGGTTTTCCCATCTATTGTTGTAATCAGTTTCTATCTTAGCTCTAAAAAATACCTCGAGTTCGCCGTTTTGTGCAGTCATCTTCTTACCTTGATGCACAACCTCGACATTCTGCAAATACACAACATGTGCGTCAATATCTAAAAAATTTTTTATATAGCTACTGTATTTGCCCTCAGGAAACTTAGAGGTGCGCCACCAGAACCATAGTTCTTTGCCTCCTCTATGTATGCCACGTTGGTATACATTCTCTGAATACAATGTCTCAATGTCAGCATGATCTCTCTCGCCATCTCTACCAAGCCATCCTTCTTCAAGCAATAACTGATGCAGCATTATATAAAAATTTCTTAAAGAAAATATTTCTCTATACTTAACTCTAAACTCAGGAATAGCAATTGTTGTCATACACAAATTTCTGGGAATTATGTTTATAAAGTTTTCTATCGCAACTTATATTTTACCACACTTAAGTATAAACAATTGTTTTTAAATGAACGATTTGGAATTAAATGTAATGGCAGAGTTAAAGAGGGTACTGGGCTTTTGGACAATTTTGTCTTTGTCTATTGCATCTATAATGGGAACTGGGTTATTCTTTGGTTCTGCTATAGCCTCGTCTTACTCAGGCAAGGCTTCTATATTTGCATGGCTTATTTTGAGTTTTATTGCAATCTATATCAGTATGTATTTTGCTGAGTTAGTCTCAATGTATCCAAAAGCAGGTGGCATTTACGAGTTCAGCAAGCATGCATACAGCAGATTTTTCTCATTTTTGATGGGATGGACAGCATGGCTTGTTGGCAATTTCACAATATCATTAACTATTGTTGCTGCCATTGATTATCTAATACCAGATTATTCAAAGATTTGGCTTAAAATAGTTATTAGCTTTTTATTTATAATAATACTTAATCTAATTGTATTCTTTGGAGTAGAAATCAGCGCCATACTATTACTCTTTTTTGCAATATTAACTATTGGATTGTTATTATCAATCATCGTCCCAGGTTTTTTTGCTGTTGATGTCTACAATTACTTACCAGATTATACCTTTGAAATTTCTTCAATATTTATAGCAATGTTCTTTCTTGCAGAGAGTTTTTTTGGATGGGAATCTGCAACCTATTTATCAGAAGAAACTCGTGAACCTCAAAGGGTTATACCAAAAGCACTCATTATTGGAACATTAATTGTAAGTGGTTTAGCAATATTAATAGCCATAGTTTCCATTGGCATAGTGCCCTTAGATAAGTTAAAGGTTTCATCAGCCCCTTTGTCTGATGTGTCTGAATATTTGTTTGGCTCTGTAGGAAGAAAGTTTATAACTATTGGTATATTCGTCTCGCTTATTGGCTCTGCAGCAAGCAGCATAATCACAATGCCTAGGCTAATACTTGCTTTAGCTAGAGATAAGTTATTTGTAGCCCAATTAAGTGATATTCATAATAAATATAATACGCCTTACAAGGCAATATTCTTTCAAACAATAGTTTCATTGTTATTCTTTCTAATGGCTTTTGGCAAATACAAGGCTTTGCTAAGTTTGTTGCTACCTCTTGGTTTATTGTTGTATATGTTTGTTATAGCCATAGTCCCTTTGTTGAGGGTAAAAGAGCCAAATATGAAAAGGGAATTTAAAGTGCCATTTGTTGTAGTTGGATCTTTTTTGACTGTTGTCTTTATAGTTTTGATGATGTATGCTTGGCTATATTCACAACCAGACGCACTTAATACACTAAAATTAGGAGCTTCCATCATCTTTGTTGGGGTGCCAATATACTTATTGCTTGAAATCTACTATAATCCAGATACTATTGTTAGGATTAATGATATACTTGCATACCTTACCTTATTATTTGAAAGAATAATTCTACCCAAAAGTATAAGGCAAGAGGTGCTGACTTTGTTAGGAGATATAAAAGGAAAGAAAGTGCTAGAGTTTGGATGCTCTGTTGGAACTTTGACGTTAGATCTTGCAGATGCAGTAAAACCAAACGGCAGAGTTTACGCGACTGATTTATCGCAACGAGAATTACATATAGCAAATAAGAGGCTTGCTAAAAGAGGCCACACGCATGTTACTGTTGTGCATGACACCCATCAAATAAATAGGGTGCACCCTTCTATACCACATATAGACGCTATTGTCAGCATTGGAATGATGGGTTATCTACAAGATGTCAAGAAAGTTCTTAAAGAGATGCGCAGCTTGTTACCTTATGGAGGCAAAATAGTCTTTGTTGATTATGCAGATTTTTTCAAAATTATCCCAAATGTTGCATGGCTCTCAAATAACAGGCTCATAGAAAAGATATTTAGAGAAACTGGATTCTCTGTATTTGTAACAAGAAAGAAGGGTCTTTTCTGGAATTACGTTTATGTATATGGAATAAAGTTCCATGAAGATATTCCCTACATTTGATTATTTGCATGTAGCCACATTTAGTCTTACTGGTTTGCCTTTGTACAGCACAATTCTAGTAACTTTAACAAGGGTACCACTAGAGCAGCTAACAGATGCTGAGATTTTAACATTAGTTTGTGGGCATCCTTCAGGACAAATTATATAGTTATTTTCGTCATAGTCTCTTACCCAACCAGGTTGCGAGTTATCACAAATTTGTTTTGCTTTCTCATGAATCTCCTCTTCACCTTCAATATTACAGAATGTGCAACCATTTTTGCCATCACAAGAGGCATGAACAATATTATCATTAGCAAATGTACAATCTGCCTCGCAAGATGAGCCTCGAATTAGCTCAAAGTCCACAGTTGTTGTTTGTTGATGATTTACAACTATATTATTCTTTGTTTGAGGTAAGTAATCTGGGTGAGATGCTGTTAATGTATATGTGCCACAAACTATATTACCTATAGTATAGATTCCCTGCTCATTTGTATATGCAGAGCTAACATCTGTCAAACCTATTTTTGCATTTATTAAGGCACCTTCAATTTGCTGGTCATCTTGCTCAGTCACAGTTCCTGTTATTGAGCCTGCGCAATCTGTTTTGCAGCATATTTTAATTGGATAAGGGTTAATGGTACAATCTGATACATGAGCATTAGTTGATGAGGAGATTGTTGCTATACAAGTATCATATCCAATATCAATGCAACTTTGGGTTGGTTGTGTTGTATAATCACAATTCACAGTACCAGCGGATGCAAGGCAAATGTTTGTTGTGTAATCAGTATAACTATTTTGCTGGACATGAGCATTTGTAGCCCCAGATAACTTAAGAAAATTAAATCCTGACAAACAACTATTGTCTACACTGTATGCTGTACCTTCACAACAAACGTTGTAATTATAGTTATTTTGGGTTGAGAGTTCAGCATGAGCGTTTACGGGTGAGGAAGCTTTAAAAATAACTGCACTACAAGGTTCAGATGACTGCTTTATCTGGCAATCTATAGCATCAGCAACTTTAATTAAACCAAGAACTAATAAAAAGGTTATTATACTTAAAAGCACAACTTGAAGCCTATCACTCATCTTTTTTAGTTACCTCTTTTTCTGCATATCCTTATTGCTCTTCTATAAATAACTTTCGATGTTGAATATTATAGATTATATCCACCACTAACTTTTATATTTGCACCAGTTATATAGCTAGATTGCGGTTTTAGCAGAAACAATACTGCATTATTAATATCATTGTAATTTGCATATCTCCCTTTTGGTATTTCGCTAAGAAGAGGTTTTGATATGCTGTTGTCGATGACACCTGGTGAGATTGCATTAACAGTAATATCATACTTAGCTTCGCTAACAGCTAAAGTTTTTGTTAGTATAAGCACACCAACCTTTCCTATTTTGTATGGAGTGATTCTTGTATTTGCAATAATCCTATCAGCCTCAGAATCTGCCATGTTAATAATCCTACCAAAATTTCTTTTTCTCATATAAGGCAAACAAGCTTTGCAGCAATAAAATGTCGTATTTAGTGTAGTATCTATCAAATAATTCCATTCTTCATAGGTGACTTTTGAAATATCTTTGACTAGGAAATTACCAACATTATTTACCAAGATATCAATTTTTTTGAATTTTTTGATTACTTGCTTAAACATATTTTCTACTTCATCGACCTTCATTAAATCGGCCTTGAGAGAAATAGATTTTTTGCCAATTGATTTTATTTTTTCAGTTACTTCATCAGCTTGAGCCTTGCTTTTATCATAATGTACAATAACATCTGCACCGTTTTCAGCTAAGCACAAGGCAATAGCTCTTCCTGTTCTCACTGCACTACCAGTGACTAAAGCAGTTTTATGTTTTAAAAATGGCATTTTTCGATGTCCAAATAATTCGGTTAATTATAAAGATTGCTATGATGAAATAAATAAATTTAAATATTAGTTACATTTTCTTTATCTTATGAAAGATTTGATTTACTCATTATCGAATAGAATTTTTGATACATCTTTTACTAGTTCTACAACTACAACAACAGCTTAAGCTGTTCATTGTTTCTTAACACAATAATTTAATAAAATATATAAATATTAATAAAAATTTCAACTCTTTAAGAGTTGAAATTTTTATCCAAATGAAAATCAAAATAACATTGCCAGATGGGAGCGTAAGGGAATATCCAAAAGGAATTACTGCTCAAGAGATAGCTTTCGATATAGGAAAAAAGTTAGGCGAAGATGCTTTAGTTGCAAAAGTAAATGAAAAGTTAAAAGATTTGTTTGTACCGATAAATGAAGATGCAGAATTGCAAATATTGACTTTTAAAGATAAAGAAGGCTTAGAGGTTTTCAGGCACAGCACAGCACATCTTCTTGCTCATGCAGTTGTTGAATTATTTCCGAGTGCAAAACCTACAATTGGTCCAACTGTTGAAGAAGGTTTTTATTATGATTTTGATGTTGAGCATCATTTTACTCCAGAAGATTTGAACAAAATAGAGCAAAAAATGCATGAAATTGTTAATAAGGATTATAAAGTTGAGAGGATAGAGCTAGGCATTAGCGAAGCCAAAAAAATATTCAAAGATAATCCATACAAAATTGAACTTATTGACGAATTTAAGGAGCCAACTAGCGCTTACAGACAAGGAAATTTTATTGATTTATGCAGAGGGCCTCATATCTCAAACACAGGAAAAATTAAAGCCTTTAAGCTTACAAAGATTGCAGCTGCATATTGGAGAGGAGACCAAAAAAACAAGCAGCTTCAAAGAGTTTATGGAATAAGCTTTCCTGAAAAAAGTCAGCTAGAGCAATACTTAAAAATTTTGGAAGAGGCAGAAAAAAGAGACCATAGAAAGCTCGGGAAAGAATTAGAGTGGTTTAATTTTTTTGAAGAATCACCTGGAGCACCTTTCTTTTACCCAAAAGGAGCAATTATTTACAATCAACTTGTAAACTTTATTCGAGAGGAATATAAAAAGCGAGGTTACCAAGAGGTTATAACACCTTTACTTTATGAGAAATCCTTATGGCTTACATCAGGACATTGGGAGCATTTCAGAGAGAATATGTTTATACTACAATCTGAAGGCAAGGAATATGCTTTGAAACCAATGAATTGTCCTTCTCATATACTTATTTACAAATCAAAATCTAGAAGCTATAGAGATCTGCCGCTAAGAATTGCAGACTTTGCACCTTTACATAGAAATGAGCTTTCAGGAGTTGTAACTGGATTAACGAGGGTAAGAAAAATGTCTCAAGATGACTCACATATTTTTGTTGCTCCTGAACAAATAGAAGATGAAATTTTTAGGATATTGGACTTTACAAATTATATTTACAAGACAATTTTTGATTTTGATTACATAGTGGAGCTAAGCACAAAACCTGAAAAATTTATGGGTGATTTAGAAAAATGGAGCAGAGCAGAGATAGCCCTTAAGAACGCTCTTGAAAAGAAGAATATGCCATACTCAATAAAAGAAGGAGAAGGTGCTTTTTATGGGCCAAAAATTGATTTCCACATAAAGGATGCTATAGGAAGAAGTTGGCAGCTTGCAACAATACAGCTTGATTTTCAATTGCCAGAAAGATTTGATGCAACTTATGTTGGAGCTGATAATTCAAAGCATATGGTTGTTATGATACACAGGGCATTGCTTGGAAGTATTGAAAGATTCATAGGTATTTTAGTTGAGCATTATGCTGGCAAGCTTCCATTATGGCTTGCTCCTATCCAAGTCAGGATTTTGACAGTCGCTGACAGATTTAAAAATTATGCAAATAAAATAAAAGAAGAATTTGAAAAAAATAACATAAGAATTGAAGTTGATACAAAAGCAGAAAGTGTTAGCTATAAAGTAAGAGAAGCACAAGTGCAGAAAATTCCATTAATATTAACAATTGGTGACAAAGAGGAAAAAAATAATACTATAGCTGTCAGAACTTTGGATAATAAGGTTTATTTTGATGTTAAGATTTGGGATTTGTTAAAGAAAATTTTAGATAATATAAAAGAAAAGAACATAAAATTTGAGATTTGAATTTTATTTGAGCACTATACTTTCTATTTGTTGATTAGGAAATCACATTTACAACTACATTTGGAGTAAGTTCCCCAAACCACTCCACCACTTCCTGTGCCATTCTCCACTGGAAGTTATAAGTGCTAGGGTTAGAAGGAGCAGTCACAACAAAATTAATAGTAACCTTCTCGCCAGGCGCAACAGTATTTGGCAATTCAAATCTGTTACTGCCCCAATTCCGGTTATCGTGAGGATTTTGTGCCCCGAGGCGGTATGCGTAATACATTGGCCCTATTGGTCCCCATGCAGTCTCACCGGTGTTGCGCATGGTAATAGAGACTTTGTACTTTTGACCGGCAACCATTGTGGTAGGAACGTTTTGCGACACAAAGGCTGCATTTCTACCAGCAAACACACTTGCTGCAGGTGTCGCATATCCTGTACCTCCATACGCCAGAGACCACGTGATACCATACCAGAGTATTTTTCTTTTTGGGGTGGTGAGAAGTGTGAGAAGGATAGTTGGATCTCGTCGCTCAATGGTAAAACTACCAGTTGCGAGGTCAAATACCGGAAAAGGTGCCCATACTTGATATCCTACGTAACCGTATTGGTTCGCTGCAGCGATGACCTGCCTGAAAAGCTCTTCTTGCTCTGGGTATGGAGGAGGAAGCGTATTGTCAATCTGCAAATAGCCAAACTCGTTGAGCGCCACGGGTTTTTCTGTGCGCGATTTGATCTCCTGTAACATCAGGGAGATATCAGGAAAATTTTCCCGCTTATAAAGATGGGGGGCAACAAGATCAACGAGTGATTCGAGAGAAAAGGGTTGTCCACTATTCAAGTTGTCAATATCACGAATCAACGCAAACTCTGCAGAAGGCCAGTGCCAAGCAGAGGAGTGACTCTCTTCAGTTACTACCTCTCCACTGACGATGAGATGATTCTTGTCAAGACGGCGAATCTCGGTGATCATTCGTTTCACAAAGCTTAAGACTCGCGCTTCATACCAATCTCTTCCCCAGGATTGCCAGTAATTGACATCGCTCTGCACTAGCATTTCATTCCCCACCTCATACGCAAGAATCGCAGGGTGATCTTTCAATACAGAGATAAGGCTTTGTAGATACCTCAAGTAGAATGTTTCTTTATCACTTCCAGATGGGATGAACGATGTCTCTGATTCCTGATATGTACTGAGGGGTCGGGTACACTCCACCCACGCGCCATTCTCCCAGCACATCCATTCTCTCGACTGGATATTATGGAACAGTTCGAGTACCACTTTTATTTGATTCCTCTCAGCGATATCGAGAAATTGCTTTAATCTATTCAGATAGAGTGGGCTAATTGTGCCCTTGCTCGAGAACCATGGCTCCCAGTCATGCCACACGACAAACGCCCGAAAGGAACTTTCTGCAGGCGTCAAGATGCGAATCGTGTTTACACCAAGAAAATACTTAAGCCACTGCAGTTCTTCTTCAATTTTTTGAGTATCAAAATTATGGAATATCTGCCAAATATTATAATGTTCAAACCAGGTATAGTCCTTGATGTATTCCTGAATATACCTTCCCCCTAAATAATTTGCTCCTTTTATGGCGTATTCATTTCCGTCGAGGATTAACCTATCACCACGCACGCCTATAAACTTACTAGTTATAGTAAATTTATCTTCGCTAGAACTTGAGTCTGCACTAATGAGGATCTTCCAATTACCAAGCACATAAGGTTTATTAGGTATCCCTCTATTGCGAAGATAAAAAGTACTAGTACCTGAGGGTATTATAACTTTTTTTGTAGATTTCCTAATTAAAAGATCCTCTTTAAATGTCTTAATGCTAAGAGTAGTCTGAATAGATTGTTTTGATGGATTAGTCACAGTAACAGTTCCAGTTATAGTATCACCAAGGTAATAAGTTTCTTTATTAAGATTGAGTTGAAGCTTAAGTCTAGTCTGTGCTATAACTATGCTTGTTGAGATAACTGTTAATAATAGCATAAAGATTAGTAAGAGCAACAAATAAACCTTTTTGTTTTGTATATTCAAAAATAATTGTTTTATTCTCATTTTTATTTATTTAATTGCTCATTACATGAGATACGAATGTCGACACTTTCAACTTTATTGCATAACTCTTTATCTCTTGTTTTTTGAGCTAGGAGTACTAAACAAGCATCTTTAGAAACAAAAGTAGATGAGCTCTGTATTTTGTCACAAAAAATTGGATTTAGAGAATCTATAGCAGACTGTAAATTTGATATATCATTTGGATAAACCAATTCCTCTTGCTCATCAATTGCCCTTACATCTATATCGCTAGCACCACCTAAAAAATTTTTTGATTGAGAAAATTTGTAAGGCTTATTTATCCCAAAAATAATAAAAGCAGTCACTAATATTGCAATACTAGCAATAATATAAAGAAGTCTGAAGTCATGATTGTAGGGTAGTTTTCTCATTTCTAATAATGTTGCGTATAATTAGATTTATTTTGAATTGATATATAAATTTTACTCAATTTTTGTTTACTACTTCTGATGTTAGCATAGAGCTTGATATTCCTACTTGTCTTCTCGATGGTATATTTTCGACATATTAAAAAAATAAATTCAAAAATTTCTTCATTCTATGCCCTCTTCAATCTGTGAATACGGAACTGGGTATGGTTTATACTTTTCATATGGCAACTTAATTTCCTTAATTTCCTTGTCTATATCCTTTAAATCATTTGCCTTTATCTTCATTCCAGAAACTGTGTAAAGCACATCATCCATATACAATGATCTTCTAACAGCATTTGGTGAGCCATAATAGTAATAATTTTTGTCTTCATCACCTTCGTTGTGAGTTATTTTCCCTTTAACATCAAAGCCACCATCTAAAGTGACTCCAAAGACATAAGCTCCTTGCCAATACCTTTGCCTATAGTAACCTACTCTTTCATCATAAACCGTTTTACCTCTTACTTCAGTAACTGGAATTACAAGCAAATTCTTGTTTTTGTCAAACAAAAATGCCTTGTGGTCTTTTAATGCTTCTGAATCTGTGCCAGCTTCTCCAATCTCATATTGCTCAAGAGGCTTTGGATTTTTGACATCAGTTACATCAAACAATGCAAGCTTTACACCTTTAACAGAGACTCCGCCCCATTCGTTTGAGTCAGTCTCTTTGCCTATTCCTATGATATGGTTTTCGTCATACGGATGCAAATAATCTGAAAAACCTGGTATTTTTAGCTCTCCTAATATCTCAGGCTTTTCTGGATTTGACAAATCAATGACAAATAAAGGATCAATTCTCTTAAAAGTAACCATATAAAGCCTATCACCCAAAAATCTAGTTGAATATATTCTTTCATCTGGAGCAATAGCTTCTATTTTACCAATAATCTCTAGCTCATCATTAAGCACAAAAACATTGTTGTACAGGACAGACTTTCTTGCCCAGATTTCTGTTGTAGTGGCAACCCTAAAATGATTATCATGCTCGTCCATTGAGAATTGGTTTAGCAAATACCCCGGCACTTCTCCTCGAGAGCCATATTCTATCTCCCCATTGTCTATTTTGATTTTATGTATCACTGTTTTCCTTCTCTCAGCTTCAAGCTTTGCTTCATACTCCTCGATTGCTTCTTCTATCCCTTGTATTAACTCTTCTTTGTCGTCCTCGTCCATTTTATTGTACATCTCCTCTAATATTGCTGAAATCTTATTCCATCTCTCGTAAGGGTTCAATGTAGCATCATTTTTTATTTCGTTAATTTGGTTTTGCACATCAGAAGAAAGCAATGGCACCACAACTTTATAGAACCTGTCTTCGTTACGACTTTCGTAATATAAATAAGGCAGGTTTTTTTGATATGTGATATAAATGTTGTTTTGAGATACGTAAATATTATTAGTGTAACCCATCATGAAAGTTTGTGCATTTACTTCATCTTCATCATCAAAAATATTTAATGACACAACTGTATTAAAATTATAGTTGATTTCTGGATTATCAAAATAATAAATATCAGGCTTGGCAATAACCTTAGATGATTCTCTTATAACAGGTAAATCAACTACATTAGCATAATAATAAACATTGTCTTTAACAATAAAATAGACATAATCGTCTATCATTCTTGATTCAAAGTAATACCCATTTATGTTATAATCCTTTACGAGCTTTGGTTTTTCTCTATCAGAAATATCATAAACAAATACATGAGTTCTGCTTGTGTACCTTGGTCTTGGAACAAAATCGAATTGAGCAAAAACTGGGAATTCATCGTTATCTTCAGCAAAAATAACAAGTCTATCCTTATTTACAAACATATCTCTTGGTGTTCCATCAATCTTTATTTCTGACAATATCTTAGCGTCTTCAGCAGGATACGCATTAACTATAACAACCTTATTTTGTGTGATAACATAAATGTACTTGTCGTCATTCTTGACAAAGTCTGCTTCATCAACTCCAGCAACCTGTATGTTGGTTTGTGAGTAATCTACAGCTCCTGCATCTGCAGCAGATTTGGCCTGAGGAGCTGGAGCAGCCGCTGTAGCAACTTCAGCTGACATAACAAATCTTTCTGCTCTAATACCACCATAGATTCCAATCGTGCCACTTTCAACTGCTGATTTTTTTAAAAATTCTGTTACCTCTTGAGCTGATGAAAATTTTTTTAGTTCCTGAGTTGTATCAAATTTTGAAGTCGTTTTAGTAGTTTTATCTGTGGGCTGTTCTATTGAAGTGCATGATACTAAAAAAAGTACAACTATTAACGCCAAAATTCCAACTTTGAATTCAATTTTTCGTTTCATATTTATCACTATCATTACTTTATTAATTGCAGTCTATAATCTCATTGTCTACTCTGAAAATAACCCCTTTATCTACTTTTTTTATTTTTACTATATGGTATGGTTGTGTAAATGCTTGTGTTAAAATACAATCTTTACCAGGCGATTTTTCATTAACAGAAACTTCAACATTATTTTTATTTTCAACAACTTTATAAATTTCGATAGTGTGTCCACCAGTTGTAAACTCGCCCATGAAAACAGCTATTAAAGTATTTTTCTCAAAATCAATGTCTGGCAAAGGTGGTAGTGGTACGTCTGATGGCCCAGTTCCTATATTTAATATAACCCATAATTTTTCCCATTCATTTTTATTATTTATTACATAACTTTTCTTACCTTTGTGAAAACTGTAAAGTCCTTTTTCAGCTGTTTCAAAATCCAATTCTTTCATTTGGTTAGTTTGCTCTTTATCGGAGTCTTCTATTTTTGTTGATGGTTTACAACCTATCAAAACAATGCTAAACACAAAGATTGAAATAAACAACTTTAATGAACTCCTGTTTTTCATATTTAAGTTATTAATCAATATCTTTCCTAATTAAACCTATAATAAAATAAATAACTAATGCAAATAAAGAGCCTGCCAAAAACCATAAAGCAATATTTTGAGGCAATAAAGGCACTGCCTTACTTGTTGTTTCTGGTACTGCCTGACTTAAAACTGGTGCAGCGGCTTTTTCTGCTATCTCTGCTTTAATAGCCATTGTCTTTTGTGCAATCCCGCTTGTCCTTAAAAAATAATTTGAAACTAGTTGTATAATCCCCGCAGCTCCAGCAGCAATTAATGCAACTGGCAAAATACTCTTCAGCTTTTCTTTAATGCCAAAAGTTTTTTTTGGTGCTATTATTATGTATTTATTAGCTAGCTTGTAATGGTTTACTTCCTTGCCCTTCTTACTATAATGAAACTCATCTGCACTTATTAATCCAGTCTCCATAAGCTGTTGAAGATTATAATGCACTGTGGACATTGGAATTTGGAGCTTTTCTGACAGCTCTGATTCAGTAGCCGATTTATTTGATAAGTAATCGAGTATTTTCCTGCAAGAGTCATTGCTAATAACATTAGACACTTTCTTTATCTTTGTGTCTTCTAATGACAATAATAAAAAATTTTTACCTGCCATAATAGGTAAAAATTTTTTTGTTTATAAATAGTTTTTGTTAGTTTTAAATTAAGTTGAAGTAATGTTCAAAGTTGGCTCTAATTACGAAACAAAAGAGCTTGCTGGA
>CAZGEW010000004.1:0-30666 GCA_964524225.1 uncultured Methanosarcinales archaeon
ATGTAAATGTAAGGCTGAAAGAGATATACACTTTAGTAAAATCATTAGTTGACGAGGACGTAACCAATATAAGATTTGATATGAAAGACCCTCTAAATAGTCATGAGTTTTTGAATGTAAATGTGGTTGAAAGTATGTATGTCGATGAAGATTCTGACGATGATATAATTATAGTGACTGACTTAAAATCCTTAATTTATGGAAAGCAATATGAGTATATATTTGCTCGAAGGAACAGAGCACCTGCACTTCATTATATAAAAGACAATATCTTATATTTTCCTCCTAATGAGGAAATAACACAAGAAAAATTGCTTCAGGGTCAAGAGCTAAAAGCATATGACCCAGATGAAGACAGCTATACCTTTACACTTAATCCAGAGTCTGCAATATTAATTGTTCCACAACTCATATTTAAGGTAGAGGTTAGCGATGACAAAAAATTAGACTATCAAGAAATAACTGTTAACAGAGTAGAAACATGATAAAAAAATATTTGTTATTAATTTTTATTTTCTCATTTTTGATTAGTGTTAACTATACCTATTCAATACCTTTTGGATGTTGTATTAATCCAGGAGCAGGTGCCTTTTCAATATGTACAACAAACCTTGTTAACCAAACTGCATGCTGTCCTACTCCAGAATCGAGCTTTACTGAGTATTATCAATCACCACAAAATCCCAATGGACCAACTGATTTTAGTGATTGTACTGCTAATTTCTTTTTTGTGGACACAGACTGTGGTTTACTTGACGAGTGCACGATTGGATGTTGTTGCTCTGCTTCAGGAGGCACTGTTATGCCTGCAGCAAGATGTACAGGAACTGGGCAAACCTTTGTCGAAGGAGCAGTAAATTGCGATACAGCTTGCGTAATTCCACAATGTAATAACAATATTGATGATGATGGAAATGGATGTGTAGATTACAGTGGAGGCGACCAAGGATGTGATAGCATTACAGATACAACAGAATCAGGCGGAAGTTGTAGCATACAACCTTCAGGTTGTGATGACCCCCTCTATGAGCCAAGACTAAGCAATCTACAAATAACTCCAAAAAAAGGGCAAAAGACATTCATGTTAATTTGGCAGGATGAATGTAGCCAAAATGCAGTGTTATATGAAATTTCTAGGTGTCAAGGAGGTAGCTGCACAAACTTCGCTTTAGTTGGCACAACAATCATAAACTCATTTAACGACATATCAGAAGAGCTTATGTTTGATACAATTTACACATATCAAGTAAAAGCAAAATATAGCCCGCAAACAGCAACTCCAACAATAATAGGAGCAGCGTCATTAGGCAATATTGAATGCTATGGCAGAACTACTACAGAGCTATTCTGCTTGAATAACTCAGCATATTATTGCGATGCTAATAACAAATTAATACATCAAGGTACAACATGTCCATCAACTCAGGTATGTGTAATAAGTGATAATTTACCAAGATGTTTAAACAAAGAGGTTTGCAATTATCCAAGTGCAAATCCTTTTGGGTTGTATTACACATTTGAAGGTTGTGAAATAGGTAGATATTGCTTTTATGATAGAGCTCATACAACAGTTAACTCTTGCTTCTCATGTAATCCCTCAATGGCATGCTATGATTACAAGTCAGAGCAGGCATGCAATAGCGATAACTGCAATGTTGGCAATTGTAAATGGAAGCCTCTTTCAACAGAAATAGGGACAGGTGTATGTGTAAGCACTGTAGAGTATAATTGTGAATGGTGCGATAGCAGTGGCACACCAGCAATGGAAAACTTAAGAGCATTTAATGAGGTTTTTGAAGAATGCACAAAAGAGAAATCAACTGCTTTATCTGAAGGAGAATTTATATGTTATTATAGTCATGGTGCATCGAAAGATTGCGAAGATGTAATTTGCACAGATTATGATGCATCACAATGCAGTATTGCCCAAATAACACATAACGAATATAACAATATTATTAATCCTTCAAATGATGATTGTGGAATAGGTATTTGTCAATATATTAGTGATAAGTGTGTAAAGAATGCAGATGGTGATAGCAATGCAGACTGCAGCAATGCTATATGTGAGTTAGATTATTTTGAACCTGACACAACATTATTACCCATCTTAAATAGCCAGAGCGTACTTTATAACCTCATAGTACAAATCTATGACAAAATTAGTAAAGACACTCCACAATCATTAAGGACTTCACAAGATTATTTAACATATTTGTGTGTTGAGCCATGTGGAGCAGAAGGGCATCCTTATGATACATCAACAACAGGCTCATCAATTGTTATAAGCAATCTAAAGGCTTTTGACAACACAGTTAGTGGAAGGCTATTATTAACTTTTAACGAAGGCACAAATGTTTTGAGGTATTATTCACAAGACCCGTCAAAAAATCTTGGTTTAGTTAAAAAAATAACAATAGAGGTTTATAGTAATACAACTGGACCTATTATAGTATTAAATACAATCAGCGTTAGTGATGCAGTAAAGGTTCTTGATAAATATTATACACAAAACTTACAACCTATAATTGAGGTTAAATTTTATGAGCCAGCTATTGTAACCTTTGCAAGGCTTGAAAGTATTGATAGTACACATAGTATAAATTTAGAAGGCAATACAGAATTACAAACTATAGTAGCATTAACTGTCCCAGAGCAATTACAAAATAAAGAATATAAATTTGAGCTTAATGCTAAAAATGACAAAGAAATTTACATGGATCCACCATTTTCAACACGCATTGTAGTTGACACTATTCCTCCTACTCTGGATATCACACCATCTGAAGGAGTTGTTATTAATAAATCATTAGTGGATATAAAACTTCAATTTAATGAAGAGGTAACACTAGATTTAGTAACATTAAACTTAGATGATATCACAAGAAATTTTTCAACAATTAACAATAAGTTATTTACTGCAACTTTGAATTTGTCCGATGGCAACAAAGATATTGAAGTTCAAGCAAAAGATTATGCTGGAAATAGCATTGAGCAATCATCGTCATTTGTAGTTGACGCACAACCAGACACTATAACTCTTGCTAGTCCAAGATTCGGTACAGCATATAACTATTCATTTACCCTAATTGTAGAAACAGATAATGACGCAGAATGCAGATTTGAGCTAGACACAAACTTTGCATTTGAGGCAATGACTAGATTTATATCAACAGGCGGCACTGCCCATACTTACCCAGAATTTGACAGAATAGAGGATGGCGATACTTCTACTCATATCTTATACGTTAGATGCAAGAATACGCATGATGCTATAATATCTAAACCATTTAACATAAATGTAGATATTTCTCCGCCTCAATTAATAAGCGCATTTGCATATCCAGATCCAGTGGCAGAAATTCCAGCAAATGTAGAGCTAACAGTCGAAGCAGATGAGCCAGCGATTTGCAAGTATAGTGAAACATCAACAGATTTTGAAACTATGGAAGGGAAATTTGAAGGATTTGAAGATTTTGAATTTAAGCTTGTTAACAAACAAGATATTACAATTGAAAGTGAGGGTGATTACTTATATAATGTTGCATGTATGAACAAGGCAGAGCTTAACTCTGAAACTGGAGAAATAACATTTACAGTAGATTTGTCTTTGCCAATGGAGATAATATCCCACACAACAGAATTTTCTGGCACAAAAAATGTCCTCTTATCTGTGCAAACAAATAAAAGAGCACAATGCACATACTCGATAGACGAAACATTCCGAGAGGGTGGAACAATATTTGGAGAGCCCGGTTATTTCCACACAGCAGAATTAACAAATTTAGTAGACGGTAAATATACCTATTTTGTGAGATGCAAGGACTTATCTCTGAGAGAACTTTCTGATATTGTAACAATAGAATTTACTGTTGATACAACTATTCCAACAATGTTGTTTGTAGATGACACAAGCACATTAGTTGACAGAGGATTTGGCAATAAGACATGCCTAAGCGATAGGTTAAGAGTAAAATGGCTAGGTCAAGATTTAGAATCAGGAATTAGAGAGTATTCCTATGCTTTATTCAGAAGCTCTGACAGACGACAAGTATTCAACTTTAGGCAGAGCTTTATCGAGAATGAATGGATTTGGGTTGAAAACTTAAGCTTGCAAGACAATACAAAGTACTATTTTGATGCAAAATCGAAGAGCAAAGCAGAGCTACAAAGTGCTCCAATGTCGAGCGATGGTGTAACAGTTGACGCATCAACCTGCACTTCAGATATAACATGCGGAGATGGTAAAATTAATTCTGCTGGAGAGGATTGTGATAGAAGTGCAAGTGGCATAATATTTGGCTCAATAAGTAGTTGCACTCAATTTACTAACTTTGTTGGCGGAACCTTGGGATGCACAAGCGATTGCAAATTAGACACTTCAGGATGCACTAGCATCCCAACATGTGGCAATAACGAGCTTGACCCAGGAGAATCTTGCGATGGCACTGCTTTTGGTGACATAAAGAAATGCACTGACTTCAGCACTTTCAGTAGTGGCACTTTAAGATGCACTTCAGCATGCCAGCTTGATACAACAGGCTGTATTGAAAAGCCAAAATGTGGCAATAGTGCTATTGATAGTGGAGAGTCATGTGATGGCACTAACCTAGGACCTTTAAGTGGAGAATGTATCGATTATAATCCTTCAACCTTTACAGGAGGAAATTTGAGTTGTAACAATTGTAAACTTGACACTACAAGATGCCAAGGCATATCTGGAGGAAGATGTGGAGACAGCACAATAAACATAGGTGAGCAATGTGACGGCACTAAATTTGGCGACATACAATCTTGTACTGACTATGACACCTTTAGTGGAGGGGTTTTGAAATGTGTTACCTGCCAGCTTGATACAACTGGTTGTATAGAAAAGCCAAAATGTGGCAATGGTGCTATTAATAGTGGAGAAGCTTGTGATGGCACTAACCTAGGACCTTTAAGTGATGATGAATGTGAAGAATACAGCACAGACTTTAAAAGCGGCACTCTTGATTGCACAAGCGATTGCAAGCTTGACACATCAGATTGCGAAAAAGCAAATACATGCGGCAATAAGAGGCTTAATACTGGAGAAGCATGTGATGGCAGTATCTTTGCTAATCTCTCTGATTTGAGTTGTATTAGCTATAGTCCAAGCTTTATAGGTGGAAATATAAGCTGTAGCAATTGCAGGATAAGCACTAGCAGTTGCAGATCAAATACAACAAGTCTTGAATGTAGAGACACTGGGAGCTGTAAGGTTAATGAAGTTTGTAGCGATAATACAGACTGCGAAAGCAGATATTGTAGGAGTGGAAGATGTGCAGAAGCAACTTGTAGCGATAATATCAAAAATCAAGATGAGGGTGATGTAGATTGTGGAGGAAGATGCAACAAATGCTCTCTTGATAAATCGTGTAAAACAAATGACGATTGCCAAAGCAATTTCTGCAAGTTTGGGTTCTGCAAGCCGCTTGAAATCTGTTATGATACTAAGTTGAGTGCTGGAGAAACAGGAGTTGATTGTGGTGGTGTATGTCCAACAAAGTGCTCTGCTGGAAAGAGCTGTGAAGATGATGGAGATTGCGAAGAAAACCTTAAGTGTGTGTCTTCAATATGCAAAAGATGTGAAGCAAATGACAAAAATTGCAATAGCATTCCGGATGAGCAGGAAGACACTGATGGTGATGGAATGCCAGATGGATGGGAAATAGAAAATAAGCTTAATCCAAATGATCCAAAAGATGGTGAGATAGATTCTGATGATGATGGCTTGACAAATTACGAAGAGTATCAAGTTAGCAGAACATTTGGCAAAGGCACTAATCCCAATGATGAAGATACTGACAAAGATGGTGTCTCTGACAAAAAAGAGCTTGATAAAGGTACAAATCCTCTTGATCCAGAAGACTTCCCAAGGACTAAAATTGGAACTGTGCTTCTTATAATATTTGGTATTTTGGTTTTAGTTTCAGGATTTGGTTACTTAGCATATAGTGCAGTAATGAAAAGAAAAGAAGAAAGGTTTGAGATTGAAAGGCCAAAATTAATGCCGAGAATAACACCACCAGTTAGAGCTCCACCTGGGACTATAAGGCCTATAGGAGAAGATACAAGATTAAGAGAAGCGATAAGAAGGAGGGACGAGCAGAAAAAATCTGAAAGAGAGGGGTTATTCAAAGCTTTTGGTGAAGAAGAGCAAAAGCCGGAAGTTAAGGAGCTTAAAGAAGGTGCACAACCTTCTATAGAAAAGAAGGAAGAGCCTAAAATGACAAGAGAATATAAAAAAGAGAAAAAGGCAGCAAAACCAAAAAAACAAGAAACAAAGGAAGAGGTATTTGAGAAGCTTAAGGCAATAGCAAAAGAAAAAAGAAGCAAGCCAAAAACAAAGTAATTATATGAGAAAATCACAGATTTATAGCCATATCTTTGTCTATATTCTGACAATAATATTAGTATCTTTCATTTTGGTTTATGGCTACAGAGTTATTAATGAATGGCGATACAGAGTTGAGAAAATAGCTTGCATTAAGCTACAAAATGATTTGCAAAGCACAATCAAAAGCGTGACAAGCGAATATGGCAAAATAAAAAAGGAAGATATAGAGTTATGCTTTGAGTATGATGAGATATGCTTTGTTGAATCATTCGAAGCCATAGACATAGATAATCTACAAACTGACGATACTATAGATCCTATAATAAAAGATAGCATCTTATCAAGCACTGGCAAAAATGTGTTTTTGGTTAAGAGCATAGCAAAAGAGTCTTTCTATGGCGGCAACATATCTGTTAATCCTGACGTTCTATGCATTAAGGCTTTAAACAAAAGGGTGAGCTTAAGGATAGAAGGCTTTGGGAACCATGTAGTGCTAAGCAAATGGGCATAGTGGTATAGCTTAAGATGAGTAAAAAGGCTTTTGAAATACAATTTAATTGGATTTTTGTACTGTTTGCAGGAGCTATAATATTACTTCTATTCACGGTTTTCGCGTTAAAGCAGAGTAAAATAGCAGAGCAATCAAATGACGCAATAAAGCTGAAAAGTGTAGAAGCGATAATTTCAGGAATTAGCGTAAGCACAGATACATCAAAGCCAAATGAAATCAGAGATTTAAGTATGGAGGTTGGCTGTAACAGAGTTGCAATTGGTGATGTTTCAAGGCAATATCAAAGCATAATATTATTTGGGCCTAGCTTGATAAAAGGAAACAGCCTTATAGCACAAACCTTGACATTCAATTTGCCTTATAGAGCTACAAATCTTCTTTATATGACGAGCGATAAGTTAAGGTATATACTAATAGGTAATAATGATTTAGCAAAAGAGGTTAACAGCTCACTGCCTGTTTACATAAAAAAGGAGTTTTACTACACAACCCCAACAATAAACGATGAAAATAACTATAAGATTAGATTTGTATTCTTTGGATATATTAGCAATGAGGTTTTGGGAAATCTACAAGGCATGAGAAATAGTGATGTAACAGCAATAAAAGTAGAAGGAGATTTAGATAAAGGTAGCATTACGTTTTATCAAAAAAATTCTGCTTTATGGGAATCAAAAGGAAGCTCTTTTTACATTGGAAAATCAGCACTGATAGGGGCAATATATGCTGATACTTTATATAACTATGAATGTAATATGAGAGCAGCATTCTCTAGGCTTAATTTGATTACTAAGATATATGATGGAAGGATAAGAAGACTTAAAGATGCCTCAAGCATTGAATGCCAGCAAATTGTCTACGATGAAGCATTACCTCATTTGACAACTATAGGACAATTTTCATATAGCTTAGCTCAGTCTTCTAGCTTTGACCAAACAAGCATTTTCACACTTTCATCAGCCTCAGAGGCCTTAGAAAATAACAACAAGGACGCACAAATCAACTCATGTGCGCTAATCTATTAAACATGAATAAGAAATCACAGATTCAAATAAGCGAAACAATTGCTGTTTTGTTAGTATTTTTTGTTTTGATATTTCTTGGGCTAATATTCTATGTAAAGGTTTTTAGAAGTAGTGCAGACATAGAAAAAGAAGAGTTTTTACAAATTAAGTCAATTGGAATAGCTCAAAGAGTGATGTATTTGCCAGAATTGCAATGTGCAGAAAACAATGTGATTAGGGAAAACTGTGTTGATATTCTAAAGCTCGATATAGCTAAAAACTTGATAAGCCAAAATGAGCTTTATTATTATGATATGTTAGAGTTTAGCGATGTGAAAATAGATGAGATTTATCCTGCTCAAGCAAATTATGAGCTATACTCAAGAGAGCTTCCTGACTTCAAAAACCAATTTGTGACAAATGTACCTATATCACTATATGAGCCGATTGAAAGGAGATACAGTTTTGGTGTATTAACTATCAAGACACAAACAAAATAGAATGCAGAACAAAAAATCACAGATGGAAATACTTGGATTAGTGATTGTTGTAGCGCTTATCATATTTGCAACAACATTACTTGTACCACTAGCACTTAAAACATCAAAAGACTTGAGAAAGGGCTTTCAAGCTTCACAGCTTGCTAGCAATATGCTTAACACTTTCCTTAAAACATCAGCTCCATATTGCTCACAACTTACAATGACAGAGCTTTTGCAAGATTGTGCACAATCGAATGCTATAAGATGCATTGACGGAAAAGATTCTTGTGAATTTGTAACTTCAGCAGCTAGCACAATATTTGCAAATACGCTCGAGCAATGGAAAAAGAAATATACATTTTTGGCTTACACAAATATAAATACACCACTTATCAAGCTTGGCGAGACTAGCTTGAATGTATGCACAGACATTAGCTCTGAAACATTTCAAATACCACTAAGCATAGGCAGCCTTTATACTAAGTTGGACATATGCGAATAGCAGAATTGTGAAAAATATCACTCTAAAACCATTTTAAAAACCAAATATTTAAATATAACTTATTCCATAATTAATTATCCTTGATAAAGAGGTGCAATAAATGGCTAAGAAAGGACAAAGCATTTCTATCAATACAATTATAGTTGCAGCTATTGCATTAGCAGTTCTTGTAGTTTTATTCGCGATATTTACTGGAAGAATGGGTAGTTTTAGTAGAGGTGTTAGTGAAACAGATACGTGCGCTCAGAAGTGTAGTAGTTTGAATATGCAGAAAGTTGACACGGTGAAGGGTGCTGACCCAAATCCAGGAGCAAATTGTGTGTCACCAAATAGATATATTCCAGGCACTTATGGTGATATAGCAACTGTGAACGTGTGTTGTTGTCGACCATAAAATAAATTCTTTTAACCCAATATTCATCAGTGAAAAAATAACTTTTTTGGAAAAAAGTTATTTTTTCAAATTCCTAAATTCCCTAAAAATTAGGCATTAGTTTCTCGTTCCGTATCATTTTAGTCGACATATATTCTCTAGTATAGAAAAATATATATACTTCCTAATGCCTAAAACTCTGGGAATTTAGGAAATTACTGTCAAAATTTTTATAACAAAATGTAAAAATTTCAATCTTTGATTGAAATTTTTAACCTAAATATTTATATATCTGGCTTTCTTAATTAAATTATATACTAAAAATCATAGTGGTAAGATGAATAAAATACTAAAAGCAAAATTTAAAAATGGAGAATTTAGCCCTCTCGTCCCTGTTGATGGGCTAAAGGAAGGTGAAACAATAGAAATAATTCTCAAAAAAAATATCAAAAATTTAGAGTTTGTAGGTATGTGGAAAGATAGAAAGGATATTAAGGATGGTTTAGATTACGTAAAAAAAATTAGATCTTGGATTAGATTCGGCTGAAAGGAAATACCTTGTAGACACAGATATTCTTATAGAAGTCAGTAAAGGAAATAACAAAGCCATTGAATTTATTTCTACTCTTGATGATGCCAAAATTTCTGTTATTTCATCTATGGAGTTGATAGTTGGAGCTAGAAACAAAAGGGAAATCATTATCATAGGAGAATTCCTATCTTACTATGAAAGACTACATATAAATGAAGAAATTTCCGTCAAAGCGCTAGAATTAATCAAACAATACTCACTTAGCGATGGGCTTTCTATACCAGACGCTTTTATTGCAGCAACGGCTATAAATAATAACTTGATTCTAACTACAAAAAATATCAAACACTTCAGAGCTATAAAAGAGATTAAACTCAAAGAATCAACTTATTGATAATTTTAACCCAAATATTTATTCTATTAGGAAAAAATAACTTTTTTGAAAAAAAGTTATTTTTTCAAATTCTCTTTTCAAGTTTCTAAAGAGACCAAACCTTATTTATATGTATTTCTAAAAATATAGAAAGATTTATAAATAAAATAAATTAAAATAGAAATCGTGAAGCGAATAGAAGAGGTTTATAGGGAAATATTGTACCAGGTTGAAAAACGAAACAATATACTTACTCAGAAAGCTATATCAGACACTTTAATGATTCCATTGTCTAATGTCAATAATGCGCTTACTCCTTTGAGGAGAATGGGTGCTGTTAGTGTTAAAAAGATGTGCTTTCATGTAACAAATCCTAAGAAAATAATTTACTATTGGGCATCAATTAGAAACTTGCAAAAAGATGTGATTTATTCTACAAGATATGAAAAAGATGTAATAGAAATAGAAAAATTAATGCCAGATTCTGTCGTGTTCACAGCTTACTCTGGTTATAGGCTAAGATATAAAGATGCACCATCAGATTATTCTGAAGTTTATGTATATTGCAAGGATATAAAAGAGATAAAGATAAGATTTCCAGAATCGAAAAACATTCCTAATATATTTGTACTTCAAAAGGATAGGAGTATTGATATGTACGGAAAAATAGCCACTAACGCTAATATATTTGTTGATTTATGGAATCTGGATGAGTGGTATGCAGCTGATTTCTTAAAGGCTATGGAGGAGAAATGGAGTATTGGAGCACAGTAATAACAGAGAAAAGCTGGGAAGTATTGCAGAAAATCAGAAAAAAAATTAACTTTGTACTGATTGGAGGATGGGCAGTTTACTTATGGGCAAAATCGCATAAGTCAAAAGATATAGACATTATAATTGACTATAATGAGCTTAATAAATTGAAATTAAAGTATAATCCTAAGAAGAACGATTCGCTCAAAAAATATGAGATTAAGATTGAAGATATAGATGTTGAAATTTATATTCCTTTTTATTCGAGACTTCCAATAATAGAACATATAAAGAATTATTCATCAAACATAGAGGGATTTAAAGTAGCAAACCCAATAGCCTTATTAGTACTAAAGCAAGCAGCAGAAATGAACAGAAGAGATAGCAAAAAAGGTTTAAAAGATAGGATAGATATTATAGATTTACTGTTGAAATGTCAAATAAATTTTGCAGAATACAATCAAATCCTTCAAAGAGAGAATTTAGTTAATTTTAGAGAGGAATTAGTTGGAATTATTACTAAATTTAAAGATATCAAATACTTAGATTTTACTCCAAGACAATTCAAACTGAAGAAAGAAGAAATAATAAAAATAATCAAGAAAAAATAAGCTTTTCGAAGAAAAGCTTATTTTTTCAAATTTAAATATAGAATTGAACCAAATATTTATATAGGTGGCGGTTTAGGAATTTAGGCATGAAAAGAGGTAACTTATGTTTTTTTATAATAAAAAAGGATTAGAGCTTGCAAAAACACTAATCTACATTCTAATCGCCATACTAATAATTCTAGTATTTGGATGGGCTATAGTGGAAGCTGCTCAAAGGATATTCACCTAAGATGTACAAAAAAGCTTTATCAGAAACAATGGTTGTTCTTTTGATATTTGTTATAGGTGCCTTAATACTGCTTACTTTTGGGTATAGTTTAGCGAATCAACTTAAGGAAGATACTGATATTGAAACTTGCAGATTAAGTGTTTTGGCTCAGGCAGAGCTTAGAAAAGTGCCTGTTATAGGAATAAGTTCGCCTAAAACTATTGTGCCGCTCGATTGCCCTAGAAGAAAGATAAAAATCTTTGAAGACAAGGTAGAGATTGATAAAAAAAAATTAAAAAGATACAAGTTTAATCAACTAAATAGAGAAGATGTTAATCGAATTCTTGCAGAAGAATTAAGGCTTTGCTGGTATAAGATGGCAGAAGGCACAAAGGATGTTTTTGAATATGATTGGTTAGTCTCTCTAAAGAATGTATGCTTGATATGTGCAGAAATTGAATTTGACAAAGAATTAAATGAGCAATCTTTTGATGGACTCTTAGATTATCTTAAATCAAATAACCTTCCGAAAAGTGATATAACTTATTTTAATTATCTAATAAGAAATCAAAGAGACCGTTATCTTGGTTATCTTCCATGGAGCCAATATTGGACTCCTTGGAGCTGGGGAACCACAAATGAAATAGATAAAGGAAGTATATCTACAATTGAGAAATATTACATCTATTTTTTGGCATATAAACCTGATTTTTTTAATACAAACATTAAAGCTTATACACAAGCTTACTATATCGGTTTAGGAAATGGAAACAAGCTTACTGGAGAATGTAATGAGCAGGTGAATTAAATGAGCAGAGTAATAAAGCTTTCTATGGTTTCAATTCTTGTACTACTTATCACAGCATTGATTTTTTTTAAATTTCAAGGCGGGTTAAGAGAAGTTTATGCAGAGACTTTAGAAAAGCAGACATGCAAAACTAATGTCTATGCCCACGCTTTATCAAAATTTAGATATGCTGATTTTTCTGGTGAGATAAATTGCCCAACTGTAGAACTCAAAATTGATGATAAAAATGAAGAGAAGTCTAAGAAGATATTAGCTGATGCAATGTTTGATTGCTGGGACCAGTTTGGAAAAGGAGAATTAGACTTATTCTCTGACGACAGTATTTATTGCACGATTTGTCACAGAATAACCTTTGACACTAATATCAAAATCAATGGATTTATGGAATATCTTGCAAATGAGAAACCACCAAGACAAAAGATGTCTTATCTGCAATTTTTAACTACAGAAAGGACTCAAAATTCTGCATTTCTGAAAGAATTTGAAAACAGGAGGATTGAAGATACAATAGACACATCAAAAAATAATGAATATGCAATCATTTTTACTTATATAAAAGGAAAAAGGTATTTGGATGAATATTTAGAAAAGGCTAAAGCTACAACCCCAGGAATAGGTATGGTTGCTATAGGCTTTGGAATATTTAAGGCAGGAGGCATAATTGGAGGAGCTGTATCAACTATAGCAACACCACTTGGTGGAGCTATAGTTGGAGGCATAATATCATCTGCAGGTGGAGTTGTAATGACAATAGGAGCTTTATGGACAGGCTTAACACTTTATTTTAGTGGTGTACCCTTTGAGCATATTGCTTTGATATCATTCATACCTTATGATGCAGAAAATATAAAAAGCTTGAAATGTATAGAAATAAATATAAGACAAAAAGGTTAATATGTTAAAAATATATAAAATAAAAAATAATAAGTCAAGCTCTATTTACGATCACTTATTAGTCATATTCTTAGCATTGGTACTTATATTAACACTCATGTTAGTATTTCCAAGCATTGCAGAAGGCTTTGATAAAGCACTAGATTGGTTGAGGGGTTTGAGGTGAATAAAAAAGGGGCTAGTTTTATATTTGAGCATTTAATAGGAATAATACTTGTAGTAGTAGTAGCTGTATTTATAATTTGGGCTTTTGGACCAAATTTAAAATCGTTAATTAAAACATCAATTGGTATTAGTGAAATTGAAACTAGCGAAAACATAAATCATGAAAAAGATGAATCATGGCAAAAAATTTTAGAAGAATACGAAAAGAATAAATGTAGAGTTAATAAATATACTTGTAAGGCTGAAAATTTACCCTGCCAATGTTTCACCTCCGGTTATAGAAAATATAAAGAAGAACCTGAAACTTGTGTCAACCAAGAACCATATTGCTATGATGGTGAAATTGGTTGTGATAAGAATGGACCTGATAGTCCTACATATTTAGAGTATTGTCAAAAAACTAACATAGGTTTTAGATTAATGGAAATACCAGATTGTAAAATTGACAATAAATGTAAGGCAATAAATATGCCTTGTAAATGCCAAGTGGCTAATAAACAATACGAGATCTGTCTTCCAGATGGCGATAGTTATTGTTACCAAGATAATTATGGTTGTTACAAATATCCATGTTAAAGAAAAGAGATATGCAAATGAATAAAAAATCTATGGAGCTACTAATGAATGTAATAATAGCGGCCGCTTTAGGTTTGGCAATCTTAGTATTTTTATTTTATACTTTAACATCAGAGGCAGGAGAATTTAGCAAAAATGTACTGACTTGTGAAGCAAAAGGCGGAACATGTGTTAAAGAAGGGCAATGTGATTACCAAAAAACAACTTTTAAATGTCCAATAAAAGAAAAAGAAGAAAAGCAAGTGTGTTGCATTAATCCACTAGGTGGTGATGTTGAATAAGAAAGGTGTGCAGACACTAGAATTAATAGTTGCGTTTGTATTGGCAGGTCTCATTATTTTTATAGGTATAGGTTTATTAAAACCTACGGCAAGTGAAGCTGGAACATTTTTTTCATCTGAAAACTTGAAACTTAAGGATTCAAATTGCTTGTTCCAAAAACAAAGAGAGGGAGAAAGAGGTATAGAAACGTCAGATATAGATAAGGATGATAGACCAGATCATTGTGATGTATGTGTTTGTCCTGTACCTAGATGCCATAATAAATATGATGGTGATGGCGATGGTAGACCTCGAGATTGCGACAAAAATGATAATGATAATAAAATAACAATTTGCAAAGATAATTTTAGATTAGAAGATTTTAGATGTATTGAAAAAGGTTCAGATTAATTCTGTTCGAATGATGAATGTACTCTTTAAAAACAAGAAATCAGATATTCAAGTGTCATTGCTCACTTTGCTGGAGGTGGTATTAGCTATCCTAATTGCCGGTATTCTTATATATTTGGGGGTAAAGCTTCTAGGGCTTTTTATAAGCAGACAAGATTTTGATTCAACTATAAATAATCTAGAAGAACTCTCTATAAGAATTAAGGAGTTAATAAAAGATGATAAAGCGGTTTCGCAAACTACAGTTTATAGTATTACCGACAATTTTATACTTGTGGGTTTCAGCTATGATAACAAGGACATAATTACGACAAAATGCACTAATGAAAATATACTCACCTCAAGACCCAAATCATGCCAATCAAAATCGTGCTTGTGCATATATAAGAACTATAATGGGAAAGATTTTGATGATAAAGGTGGTGTAACTGTTTTAAGATGCAAACCATTTGAAGAAAATGTTATATTTTTAACTCCAACTTCTGATTCAAACTTCATGGGTGGCATATCGGAATGGAAAATAAAAGCTGTTCCTACAACTTACTACAATCTTGTTCTTTATGGTCAATGTGGGATAAAGAATGAGTGGGCCGTAAGACAAATACAACTAGAAAAATACAAAGAGGGTGAAAATATATTTGTAATTATCAAAGAGTTACCAAGAGCAACTGACACAACCATTGTTGATAACCTTAATGAGCCATCAACAGAATTTCCTTAATTCGAAAAGCATTTAAACAAAACTTTAAAGATAATAAATATGCTAAATGAGTCTGTCTTTATATTCTCTAACAAGAAAGCTACACTTATAACAAGACAGATGCTTATACACCTTGGTATGCTTGGCTTATTAGTATTAACTACAATAATACTATTTAAATATGTAAAATCAGTTGAAGAAGATACAGAGTTGCAAAAGCTCTTTTTGAGCAGGGACTTAGCTTTATTGATGAATACACTTTATAGCGCTCCAGGCGATGTTACATACACATACTCTTTCGATAAACTAAACTTAGACAATTTTAATTTTGAATTTATGGAATTAAACCCAGATAAACCTATAGTAAGGGTTGAAGATAACAGTATAAAAAAAAGCTACCCTTATGGGACAATTTTGGAAAGCAAGCAGACATATTCAATAGCAGGCACAAACTCTATAAAATTTTCTAAAAGCAACTCTAAAATTGATATTAAAAATGAATAAAAAAGCATCTATGGACGCAATTCTCAATTTTATTAGGTTATTGTTTGTGATAGTAGTGTTTTTTTCTGTCATCACGCTTACAAGAGCATTTATAATTCAAAATATAGATATTTTTGAAACTGAGACTAAATTGTTAGCACATAGATTAGTGTTATCAAAACATATAAATTACATTGACAATGATATAAATCGAGAATATGTAGGAATCATAGATTTGCAAAAATTCGTCTCTGGAAATATTGAGCAAGATTTATTTAATTCAATTTATTATGGTAGTGTAAATTCTGAAGCATCGGCTAAGCTTACATTAAAAGATTTAGAAGATAATAAGCAATACGAAGTATTCTATAATAAGGAGCTTTATAATGAGAAAAAAGTACTAGTCGAAGCCAAACTAATAGGTATTGGAGCAGCTAGAAGTTTAGATACAACCTTTTATGTTTTGATTAATGATAAAGACAAACTAAAAAAAGGGGTGCTTACTATTGAAGCCATTTTACCCAATCGTTAAAAACATAAATAAGAAAGGAGGCATGGGTTTATCAGATTTCTTTTCTATATTAGCTTATGCCTTAATATTGATTGTATTCTATTTGCTATTCAAAATCTCAATCGGTGATGTTTCTTTAAGGCTTGCGACTAAATCCACTACTATAGAAAACTCTGTTTCTTTGCTTAGCATATTAAGAACACCAGTTAAAATTGAAAATGAGCAAATGAGCATTGCACAGCTCATCGCCTTATCAAAGTTTGACTCCAAAAAAAAGGACATAGTAAAACAAAAACTCTTGGAAATAATTGATGATGCATATGGTACCTCAATGTGCACAATTATATGTATAGATGAAAACAAAATAAAAGGAAGTGGCTGTGAAGCATTAGACCCATTAGGAACATTCGTGACATACCAATGTTCCAGCAATAAAATTACAATACCAAGCTACGATTTAAGTTCAATAGAGATATCACTTGAAACCAATCCTCAAGCTGAGAATTTACAACCGAGACCTTAATATGAACAAGAAAGCATCTTTATTTTTTTTGCCAATACTTGTAATAATAGCTCTTGTGGTTTTGATTAGTCTCTATCTTATTCTGCTTTCTAAAAGCTCACCATTTGTAGATACTCCTATAGGAAAAAGACAATTTGAGTTATTAAACACTTACATCAAAGCAGAATCCGCCTTATTTTACATCGACCAATCAGCTAAATACTCTGCTGAGCAAGCAATTTACGATTTAGCCAAGAATGGCGGTTTTGCAGAAATTGAAGAAGATGAAGTAGACGAATTAGAGAGCATTAAAAAAAATTTATTACAAACTAAATGTGGAAGGTACTCAGGTTACGCAATATGGTATGAAATAAAAGAAAATAATGCAAAGCTTGTTGCAGAGTCTTGTTTTCAAGAAAAATCACTGAATATTAATTTACAGAATAACTTAATAGCTTTATTCAATGATAATCTAAATAACTATTTTTTTAATTATCCAGATAACCTTCCAATTAATAATTATAATTATCAAATTAGAGATAGTTTAGAAATAACTGGCGTAGCAGTGTCACCAATATATTTCAATATTATGAAGGATTTTGAAGTTAGTGAGTATGATAAAGAAGGTATTACAAGCAAACTACAAGTAGAACCTACTACTACTACACCTTCAATTAAAGTTTCTTACAAGTATAAACTTAAAGCTCCTCCGAGGCCAAAGGATGTAGTAGTTGATAGAATTGTACTACATCATACAGGAGGCGATACAGCAAGTGAAGCATACCAAACATTGAAAGACAGAATGTTATCTGTACATTACATTATTGATAGAGATGGTACAATCTATTACCTTGTAGATGAAAGAAAAATGGCACTTCATGCTAAAGGTTGGAATGTGAGATCTATAGGGATTGAAATTGTAAACACAGGCTATGCTAATATGGAATATACTGATGCGCAATACGGGTCTATAAAGAGTTTAATAAATGATATTGCAAGTCGATGGCCTTCAATAAATACAGATAACGAACATATTATTGCACATTACGAGATATCAACGGATAAGTGGGATCCATCACCGAACTTTGAATGGGCAAAAATAGGACTACCTCAACATATTACACTATCAACTGAAAGAGGCAAAGTACTTCAGAAATTTGGTTATATATAACTATAAAAATGGAAATAAAAGATTTAGTTTTGCTTATGCTTATACCAATTTTGCTAATTAGCCTAGTAATTTATACAAATAAATTTCCATCAATAACAGGTGTTGCTTCATTTGAAGAACAAAAGAGTAAGATAATTGGTACTTATACAACAAATCCATCTTTCAAAATTAAGGTTAATTATAATTTAAATGAATATGAAGGTATAAGACAAACTTTAGAAAAAATTGTCAATGAATGTATGAATAGTCCAGATATCGAAAAATGTTTTAAAGATAAATCCAATGAGCTTCGATGGAATTGCCAAGAAGATGAAGAATCTATTCTATTTGACTTTGTTGATAGGTTTAATGAATGCTTAAATCTTAAAGAAGACAATATTGTTTGCAGGTTTTCTTTTGATGAAAGGAATGTGGAAGATAAAATACTTAACATAAGATTAACAACCGAAGAGGGAAGAATAAGGGCAGATTTGTTAGAGGGGAGTTTAGAGAATAATCCAATAATTAATCCTGAGAACACCTTACCAGCAGATATAAAACTTATAGAAACTGCACATATAAATCAAGAAGACATTATTTATGTAGATGATTGGGAAGAAAGAGAAACCCAAAGAATAAAAGCAGATACTATAATAATTGAATTGAAATACGAATCTGGGAAACCAAAAATCATTAATGCTTTTATAGAATTAAAAGATAAATCAAGAATAGAGTTAAGTTCAACAATTCTATTATATAAAATCAAAAATGAAATCAAGTTTATATACAGGCAAATAGAATCAAGTTTTAAGGCGCCTGGAGTGCATACTATGATAGATTTACCTAAGATTATAGCTCATAAATTTTGTGTCAAAACAAATAATAAGATTTATGCCTATGATAAATCAGACAATAAGGTTGCACCTAGGGATATTGTTTACAGGTTTGCAGTTACTTATCCGAAATTTATAGCTCCTCCAAAGCCCGTACAGAATTTAAAAGTGTATGATGCCAAGAAAGCTGAAAATGGGGTAATATTGACATGGGTTATAAGTAAAGATGAAGAACAGAATATTAAATCATTTGCTATTTATTATTCGCAAAGTGGCTTTATAGATAAAAAAACAAACGATATTAAAAATGGAATATACAAAGCAGTTAAAAGAATAGAAATTGATAATAAGCCAATTGAAATATATGATATTGACTTAAATGAGTGTGAATTTAGCCCAATAGGCGAACGTTGCAAATATAAAATTTCAGCAACAAAAAAAGAGCAGAAACAATTGGCTCAATTTGATGAGAATACTTTGTATTATTCCGAAATAAAAAATATGTACATTTATTTACTTAGAGATAAATCAAACATCATTGACGACCAAAAAAATCGTTTGGCTGTAACTGCGCTCAATCATGAAGGATTAGAAATGGATAACAATCAAAATTACAAATTTATAGAAAATCAAAATTATAAAATATTTACCCCAGAAGATGATTTGGCTCCAGATTCAAGTCAAATTAAATTAATAGGAGAACGACTTTATGACCAAAAATCAAAGCGAGTAACTTTTATCTTTGGGGATGTACCTACAAATAACCTTGATGGAACATCTATCAACAATGATTTAAAAAACTGTAGAATATACTATATAAAGAACTTTGATCAAGATAAATTCATGGATTCCAAGATAAATAATCAACAATTATTAACTGAAGTTAATTGTAAAGAATTAGGTCGCCCATTTGCTGTAGATCTTAGTAAAACAAATCCTCAAACAGGTGATATTTATTTTTTTGTAATAGTTACATCAGACACATCAGATAACCCAAAAGAGAATGAGTTTACATTTAAAGAGCTTGGGACTATATCTCAGAAATTTGTTATACCATAAAATAATTAACCACCATCCAATAACAAAAATAGAAAAATTTAAAAACAGTACTAGTACTATTCATTAAGTAAAAATGTCTCTAATACAAAAAATCAGACCATTGGCTTTTGGATTAGGCATCACAGTTTTAACAAGTTGTGCAACAATTCAACCTATTCAACCTACAAGTTATGTGGAAGCAAAGATAACCGGTTATGATAGAATTGAAGAAGCAATGAAAATACTTGGGCTAAATAATGCTTCATGGATTTCATATATCGGTGATGATTATTTAACAAAAAGAGGTTATGATGTCAGATTGATGACACTTGCTAGCATAGAAGCTGGACGATCTAAAGTAAGAAAGATTGATGGACCAGATGGGCATATTTATTATGCTACAGAAGGTGTACCTAATCCACACGACGAAGCTACAAAATCTAGATTGGATGAATTACTTAGAGAGGCAGATGAAGATACCAACAGAATAATTGATACTAGAGAGATTTTTAAATTAACAAGAAGAGTATATAAACAATATGCACAATAATCATGCTCGTTAATTTTATAAATAAATAAACAAATCTTGCTCGAAAATGAAAAAAACGATTACGTTTTGGTGTTCAAGCTAAAAACTACTACAATCGAGGATACTCAACAGGATCGTATTTTTGAAAGAGTACAATAAGCAAATTAAAATCCAAACATATATAAACTATTTCTTCTCACTTGATTTATGATAAAAATTCCATACGAAGAGATAATTCTGAAGATAAATGAAAATACTAAAATCCCAATTAATGAACTTGAAGAAAGAATTGATAAGAAATTAAAGCAGCTTTCTGGATTGATAAGTAAGGAAGGGGCAGCGCATATAATTGCAAATGAGCTGGGTGTTAAAATATTTGAGCCATTAATTGGAAGATTACAAATAAAGAACATTCTGAGCGGAATGAGAGATGTAGAGGTTATTGGAAAGGTTTTACAAATATATGAAACAAGAGAATTCTCTAATGAGAATAAAAGTGGTAAAGTAGCATCTATAATAATTGGCGACGAAACTGGTATAATAAGGGTGGTGCTATGGGGTTCACAAGCAGATAATATAAACAATCTTGGACAAGGTATTATTGTTAAGGTTGTTGGAGGCTATGTAAGAGAAAATAATGGAAAAAAAGAAATCCATCTAAATGACAAAAGCAAATTAATAAATAATCCAAAAGGTGAGGTAATTAAGGAAATTGCCGAACTTGTTGAAGGAAACAGAAAATCTATAAAAGATTTAAATGAAAATGATAACGAAATTGAATTATTAGGTACACTGGTACAGATTTTTGATATTAAGTTTTTTGAAATTTGCCCAAGGTGTGGAAAAAGGGCAAAACTCAGTACGGATTTATATATATGCAATGAGCATGGAAATGTTATCCCATCTTATGCTTATGTGCTGAATGGGGTTATTGATGATGGAACTGAAACAATAAGATGCGTATTTTTCAGGAATCATGTAGAAAAACTTCTGAAGATGGCACAAGAGCAAGTAATGCGGTTCAAAAATGAACCAGCAGAATTTGAAGCTGTTAAGAACGAATTGTTAGGGACAATGGTTAAATTAAATGGTAGGGTAAACAAAAATTCTTTATTCGACAGATTAGAGTTTATTGTTAATCATGTCGATCCAAACCCAAGTCCAGAAGAGGAGTTGAAGAGGTTAGAAAGTAAAAATTAACTAAATGGTTCAAAAATTAATATATATTTTCTAAACTACATTTTCCACTATCACTGGACACTGGACATTGCTGAACAAGATATATAAACATACTGTATCTAACATTATCTAAGTCGTTTTAAGTAACAACTTACCCAGTCTCTGGAATGTGCATGGTTAATGGCGTAAATTCGCCTAAAACCGAAAGCGCATTCATAATTTAAGGAGACTTTGAAAAAAGATGCGAATAGCAACATGGGTGATATAAATGGAAAAAAATATACCAGAAAAAAGATTTAGCACAGGCAGTGTAACTGCAACTATCTGGCAGAACCAAGGAAGAGGGAAGAATGGAGAGATAATAGGTTATAGAACTGTTTCTTTCCAGAGGAGATACAAAGACAAAGATGGAGGTTGGCAAACTTCAAACTCGCTAAGGGTTAATGATCTGCCAAAAGCTTCATTGGTGCTTCAGAAGGCATACGAGTACTTAGTTCTTAGAGAGACCCAAGATAATAATAGCTATGCTAATGAAGACATAATAGAGGAGGTCATTTAAATCTCTACAGATAAAAAATTCAATTGCTTTGACCTGCGTGTGAGAACGCTCACACGCTCGCGTTCAGGTCAATTGAATTTTTATACTAAGATTAAACACAAAAATTTTAAAATAGGTGATTATAATGGAACAAGAATTAATTGAGGAAATGCCTAATGGCGGAATCAAGGAAACAAAAAGGAAAAAGAAAGAAATGAAAACTGAAAAAGAAGAAAAGACAATCTATGATTTACCCGGTGTAGGTGCGGCAACTGCTGAAAAGCTAATATCTGTTGGATTCACCGATTTAATGAGCATAGCTGTTGCATCTCCGTCAGAGCTTGTAGATGCAACTGGAATGGGTGATACATTAGCAAAAAAGCTAATTGCAGTTGCAAGATCTTCTCTCGAAATGGGCTTTGAATCCGGAGAAGAATTATTGAGAAGAAGAGAAAAAGTTCAAAGAATAATAACAGGAAGCAAAGCATTTGACTCGTTGCTTGGAGGAGGATTTGAGACAGGTGCAATTGTAGAATGCTTTGGCGAGTTCGGCTCTGGCAAGACACAAATCGGCCATGTTCTTGCAGTAAACTGCCAAGTAATTGAAAAAGATGCAGTTGCTGTTTATATAGACACAGAAAACACTTTCAGGCCAGAAAGAATAATCCAATTAGCTAAAGGAGCTGGCTTGGGTGAAGAGCAAGTACTGAAAAACATAAAAGTTGCAAGAGCCTACAACTCTGACCATCAAATGCTATTGGCAGAAAAAATAGAAGATTTAATCAAGAAGCAAGGACTGAATGTAAAGCTTGTTGTTGTTGATTCATTAACAGCACACTTCAGAGCAGAATTCATTGGAAGAGGCACACTTGCAGACAGGCAGCAAAAGCTCAACAAGCATATGCATGTTCTGCTTAAATTGGCAGATATGTACAATTTATGTGTTTATGTCACAAACCAAGTGATGGCAAAGCCGGATATATTTTTTGGCGACCCAACTCAAGCAATTGGGGGGCATATAGTTGCACATGCATCAACTTTCCGTGTCTATCTAAGAAAAGGAAAGAAAGGAACAAGAGTTGCAAAGCTCGTTGATAGCCCTAATATGCCGGAATCGGAATGTGGATTCTATGTCGATGAAACTGGAGTAAAAGACATAGAATAAATTTTTTTCTTTATTTTCTTTTATTTATTTTAAATCACCTCAAACAATGTTTCGACTGCCAAATTATGATTTTCGCTAAAGCTAAAAATCATTTAAGCGGTCTCAACCAAAATAAGCTCGGTGATTTAAAATGAATTCACCAAAACCTTTTTAACCACTTATTTAATAGTTCTATTTATGGTTTATCCAATTGCAAAATTAATAATACTTTCCATTTATAAGTTATGGCTGAGGAAAGTAGAAGGCTTAGACAATATACCAAAAGATGAGCCATTTATCGTTGCACTAAACCATTCGAGCTTTTTCGATATATTTCTTTTGCCTTGTATAATAGTTCCAAAACTCAACAAAAGAATGCACTCTTTGGTAAATAGTTATTATTGGAATGGTATGTTTACAAAATTTTTTCTCGACTTATGGCAATGCATTCCAGTTTATGTTGAGAAAGAGCCAAATGCAAAGGAGAAAAACAAGCTAGCGTTGGAAAGGGCTTTAAACTACATAAAGCAAGGCCATATATTGATGATTTTTCCAGAAGGAAGAAGAAGTGATGGAAAGTTATTAAAAGGGCGCACTGGGATTGCAAGGCTAGCTCTAAAAGCAAAAGTTCCAGTACTGCCATGTGGAATTATCGGAGCAAATAAAGTTATGCCGAAAGGAAAAATATTTCCAAGATTTACAAGATGTGAGGTGAGGATAGGTAAGGTTATGTATTTTGATGAATATTACAAAAAAAGGACGAATGAAATATATGAAGAAGTAACACGTAAAATAATGAAACAAATCGCAAAACTAATTGGTCAAGAATATATGTATTAAAATGGTCTATCCAATTGGAAAAAGAATAATTCCTCCAATTATCAAATTCTGGATTAAGGAAGTAAATGGGTTAGAAAATGTTCCTAAAAAAGGTCCTTTTATTATAGCAGCAAACCATGCTAGCTATATGGATCATTTTATAATAATGTGCACTTTAGTGCCTTATTTGAATAGGAAGGTACATTATCTAGCTAAAAAAGAGCATTTTGATAATATTTTTAAAAAAATCTGGCATACTTATGTAGGAGCGATACCTATTGACAGAGAAAGAGGCGGTAAAGAAGCACTGATTTGGGCAATCAAAGCATTAAAAAAAGATAAAATAATAGCAATACACCCAGAAGGTACAAGAAGTTTAACAGGGAAATTACAAAAAGCCAAAACTGGAGTTGCAAGTCTCACTTTGCTCTCAAAATCTCCTGTCGTACCAGTTGGATTGATAGGGACTTTTGAAATATTGCCAAAGGGAAAATACCTTCCAAAATTCAAGAAAGCTGTTATGAATATTGGAAAGCCAATGTATTTTCCAGAATATTATAATAAAAAGATTAATAGAAGAATATTAAGAGAAGTAGCAGATAAAATAATGAAGGAAATAGTGAGGTTATCAAAACAAAAATATAATTTTTAAACCAAAATGAGAGGAATAGACGATAAAATACTGAGTTTAATTTTTTAAAAGACTAATTAAATGCAAAAAACCTCAATTATAGGAGCAGGAACATGGGGAACAACTCTAGCAATTTTATTAGGAGAAAAAGGTTTTGATGTGAAATTATGGGTTAGAAGAGAAGAACTTGTAAATGAGATTGAAAGCACAAGAGAAAACAGGCAATATTTACCAAGTATAAAAATTCCAAATAATGTAATAGCAGATAATTCTTTAAAAAATGTTGTTGAGGATTCAGAAATGATAATAAGTGCTATTCCTAGCGAATTCTTGAGAGCGACTATTAAGGATATTAAACCTTATTTCAAAAATCAAATTGTTGTTAGTGCAACAAAAGGAATTGAGCATCATACCTGCAAAAGAATGTCGCAAGTAATAGAAGACGAACTTGGAAAAATAAAAATTGCAGTCTTATCAGGCCCGAATCATGCAGAAGAGGTAAGTGCAAAAATGCCGACAGCAAGTGTTGTAGCCAGCAAAGACAAGGAAACAAGCAAAGCAGTTGCAGAATGCTTAGCCACTCCTTACTTCAAACTTTACCAGCTAAATGATGTTACAGGAGTTGAAATCTGCGGGGCTTTGAAGAACATCTCGGCAATAGCAACCGGTGTTTGTGACGGCTTTGGATTTGGCGATAATGCAAGAGCATCAATAATAACACTTGGCTTGATGGAAATGAACAATTTTGGCAAGCATTTTGGCGCAAAAAGAGGAACTGTTTATGGATTAGCAGGAGTTGGCGACTTGATTGCAACATGCACAAGTAGGCACTCGAGAAACAGGTTTGTAGGTGAGCAGCTTGCAAAAAACAAATCAATGGAAATAATAAAAAAGGAAATGCACGGCATGGTAGCAGATGGCATTCCAACAACAAAGGCAGTTTACGAATATAGCAGGAAGCACAAAATAAGTATGCCTTTAACTCATCAGGCTTATGAAGTTCTTTTCGAGAATAAAAACATAAAATTGGCAATTAAAAATTTATTGAGCTTGGTTTGAGTTGTATTTTGTTTTATAAAATCTATTCCTCTGTAAAATCTTCAAGCTTTTCTTTCAAGTCCTCATCAACTTTTAATTTACCCTTTAGCTTTAAAAATTCTTTAGTTAATATATAGAATAACAATCCAATACTTTTCTTCCCCTTGTTATTGCATGGCATAACAAAATCAATAAAATTTGATTGATTATTTGTATCACATAATGCAATTACCGGTATACCAACCTTTACAGCATCTAAAACAGCATTTCTGTCAGGTATTGCATCAACTATAAGCACTATTTTGGTTTCTGTATAGTCTTCCAAATTTGGATTTGTTAATACACCAGGAGGATATCTACCAGCAAAAACTTTTACTCCAGTTAATTTACTAAACAGCTCAACAGCCTTCCAACCATTTTCTCTTCTGCAAATAACTAAAATATCTTCTGGATTGTATTGTGTAAGAAAAGTAGCTGCGATCTTGATTCTCTCGTCAATTTTTTGAAGATTTAAAACAGATAACCCATCTGGTCTTGTCTTGTAGATGAACTGCTCCATATACCTTGTCCTGAACTTCGTACCTATGTGTATGCCAGATCTTAGATATACGTCTCGTGGAACTAAAAATTTTTCTTCAGTCATTTTGAATATAAAGAAATTTCAGCAAAGCTGAAATTTTTTGTAATTTGGTATAATGGAATGATTTAAAAATATATCTGATTGTACTTTTTGAATAAAAAATAATACAAAATAAGTTTAAAATTTAATTTTCAATATAGAAATTAAATTTTGTGGTAGGTTTTCTTCTATTTTTGATATTTAAAATCAAAAGATTTATATATTAATATATAAATTTGTATATAGAATATAGTATTTTATATATTAACATACTTAAAATGTATAAAAATAGAGGTGAAAATGATGGTGGATTTAACTTAAATAGCAAGATTACTGAAGAACGCTTCTTGGCTGAGATGCTTAGCCAAATTAGAGAAAGGCTGAAGCAGCAATACAATTATTCTGATGAAGAGATATTTAGGTTTAATAATAAAAGTGTGCTTGTTCCAGTTACTATTTTTTCAGGCAAGTTAAGCCCTGCAGAAGCACTAACAAAATTTATGAAAGAAAATCATAGGTTAAGCTATCACGAGATAGCTGAACTTATTGGCAGAGATGAAAGGGGTTTATGGACAAATTACAGAAGAGCAGTAAAAAAGGTGCCATGGCCTTTTGAGCTCAATGGCGGTATTTCAGTTCCTGTTTCTATCTTCAATTGTGAAAAAAGCATCCTTGAGGCTCTAGTGTCATATCTGAAGGATACAAAGCAGATGCAAAACAAAAAGATTGCACAATTGCTAAACAAAAATCCAGCCAATATCTGCACAGTTTACAACAGGGCAAAGAAAAAAGAAAATAACGGAAATAAAAATGAAAATAAATAATTTTGATATTAATAAACTTATTAAGAAATTGAATAAGGGCAACAGCATAAATCAAGATGAAATAATTGAGTTACTAAATGAAAAGCTTAGTGGAAATAAGGTAAAAGGCGAGGTCAAGTCTTTCTTACAATCCCTCAATTGCATCAAATTTGTGGAAGGTAGAGTCAAGGTGACAAATGCCGGGATTCTCCTATTTGGGAAGGATGTAGAAGAACACTTCCCAAAATACTACATCTCTGTTGCAAGATATGCTGGCAAAGACATTGGAATAGGTTATTTAGATTTGAAGGACTTTAAAGGAAACCTATTTGAGCTGATAGATTCAACTGAAAAATACATTCAGGAGCATATCGAAACTTTGTATAGATTAAAAGAAGGGCAGGTTGCTCGAGAAGCAATTTTACAGTACCCTAAATATGTTATAAGAGAATTAATTGTTAATGCTGTAGCACATAGGGATTACAGCATAAGGGGCTCGAGAACCCTAATCAAAATTTTTAAGGATAAAATAGAGTTTGACAGCCCTGGCGGATTTGCAGGAGGCGTTAATGAAAACAACATATTATACCAACAATATTCAAGAAACCCCACTATTGTAAGAGTTCTAAACAAAATAAGGTACATCGAGGAAATTGGCGAAGGGTGGAATAGGATTGTCAATGAGTTGAGAAGCTATCCCTTAAAGAGCACTCCACCAAGCGTTAAAGGGGATGGAAGAGTAGTTGCAACATTGTTTGGCCCTGATTTAGAGTTAGAAAGCGAGCTAACTCAATTTAAAGATACATCTCTAAATGAAAGACAGCAAAGAGCATTAGCATTTCTGAGGTTATATGGAAAAATAAAGGTTAGTGATTATATGGAAATATGTTCTTGCCAAAGAAAGACAGCGTTAAGGGATTTAAACGAACTTCTGGCTAAAAAACTAATCAAAAGAATCGGAGCACGAGGAAAGTATGTGCATTACACAATGATTCTTAATGGGACATTTAATGAGACATTTAATGAGACATTTAATGTGCCATCACAAAATGAGGCAAAAAATGAGCATAATCAATAAAAAGACAATTTCAAAATTTGTACTAATTTTATTATCAACACTCGTGTTACTCCAAACACTTGCTTTTGCCATTCCTAACTCACTAACGCTTCAAGGTAAAATCACAAGTAAAGCTGGAACGCCTCAGCAAGGGACATTTAATTTTACCTTTAGGATTTATGATAACTATACAAGCGGAAATATTCTATGGGAGTTGGCAAATTACAACATAACAACAGACGCGAATGGCATTTACGATGTTATACTCGGTGGAATAAACTTAACTTTTGAAGAGCAGTATTATTTAGGAATGACAGTAGGAACTGACAATGAAAGCATTCCTAGGGTCAATTTAACCTCTAATCCATATGCTTTCAGGGCTAATGTAAGCGAAGCTCTTAACCCAAATGCAAGCTATATTGTGACTAATTTAAGCGTGCTAGGCAATGCAACAATTGGAACTGGAGGAACAACTTTATATGTTAGCACTCAAACATTTAATCTTACAACATCTGGAACTATAAAATCAGCAGGCAATTTAACATTAACTGATCAAGTTAAATTTAGGTTTAGCCAGGTAATTGACAACTTAGTTAATGGATGGTTAAGAGTAATAGGTAACTTGAATGTAACTGGAAATGTTTCAATAGCGCAAGACACTTTATTTGTTGATAACACTAGTGCAAGAATAGGAATTGGGACAAATTTGCCATCAGAGACATTAACTGTTATAGGCAATGTTAATGTAAGCGGCTATGTTAACATAAGCGGAGAGCTTATTGTTAATAAGCGATTTAATGTAAGCAGTACTGGAGATGTCAAGATTGGAGGCGGCTTAAATGTAAGCGGCAATACAAACATAAGCAATAACTTTTATGTTGTTGGAAACACAGTTATTGGAGATGCTACTTCTGATACAATTGAAGTAAATGCACAAATAGCCTCTCATTTAATTCCTAATAATAATGCAAGAGATTTAGGTAGTGCATCAAACTTCTGGAGAAGGTTATATGTAGATTTAGCAACTATAAGTAATTTGAGCGTAGTCGGCAACACAACTATAAGTGGAACTAATTCACCTACATTTACAATTAATTCCAACTACACTGGAGATGATGCACTAGATGTAGAATTGATTTTTGAAAGAGGCACACCAACAATTAATGCTGTCTTGAAATGGGATTCTACAAACAAAAGGTTTGATATGAATCTCCCATTGTTTATACAAAATAATTTAACTGTTGATACTAATACATTATTTGTTGATGGTACTATTAACAGAGTTGGAATTGGAACAACAACACCAACACAAACCTTAACTGTTATAGGTGATATAAATGCAACAGGAGCTATTTTTGGTGGGGCTATAAACATAACAGCTGGCGGATTAAACATATATGAAGGTCGTTTAGGTGTTAATTTAACAACACCAATACAGACATTGCAAGTTGCTGGAACATTAAACGTTACTGCACAACCAACAAGAAGCGGTGATTTGTTTGTTGCAAGTAGTGGTCTAGTTGGAATTGGAAATGTGCTTCCGGATACAAAGCTTACTATTGTTGGAACTGATACAGATGCTTCTGTTGGATTATTGCATTTGAATATTACAGATAATTCAAATACTTCAACAACAACAATGGTTACCCTTGACCATTTATTAGTTAATCCGCAGAATGCAACTTCTGTCAATCCTAATAGCATAGTTGATGGCGGCTTAGGAGTTGGCATTTTGTTTAGAGGCATTAATAATGATTCTGAAGTAACTAATATCTCTTTTATTAATGCAAGCTTAGTTAATGCAAGGAATGGCTCTGAGGCTAGTGCTTTAAGCTTTTATACGCTGAATGGCTCTGGAACATCTCAAGGGAAATTAGCTCCTAGAGTAATTTTGAATGGGAGCGATGTTTATATTGTTCCGACTAGTGGAAAGGTCGGGATTGGGACGGTGGGGCCAAGTGCAATGCTACACGTTGATGCTGGAGGTTCTGCTGGCTCAACAGAAGTGCTTAGATTATCTAGGGGAATAAGTTACGGTAGAACTACATTTACACAAACCTACTCTGCCTCTCCAGATGTTATTGGTCTTTTAATAGGGACGGGGGCGGCAGCAAATTCCATATTTATTGATAATCAAAAACTTGGAATTGGCATTGGCTATACACCAGCCCAAGTGGCAGGAGGAACGGCGGCATTAGCAATAAACGGCAATGTCGGCATCGGGACGGCAACACCACAAAACACTTTACATGTAAACGGAACTGGAT
>CAZGEW010000005.1:0-17729 GCA_964524225.1 uncultured Methanosarcinales archaeon
ATTAACCCCTGCAATTGGATGCTCGATTAAGTGGAGGTAAAGTTCCGATTAAATGACGAATGTAATTGTTGAATCTATAGAACTTGAATAAAGTACGTATAATCTACAAAGATTATGCGTAAGAACGAAGGCTAAGTTTTCGGTTTAAAGTTTTGAAGAAGGGTTTTGACAATAAAAAATTTTCTTATTCATTGTATTTCATATAGATAAAATAAACTGGATTGTTATCCTGCCAAACTGGGCGTTCACCAGCAACTGCCCTCGTCTTCTCCCCTGTAACTGCGTCTGTAGAAAATTCTGCGTCTTGATGAATTAGTAATATTTGTTCTATTCTATTAGCACGCGGGTCATATTTTAATATTTCTGTTAACGTATCAGATAAATCTGCTTTCTCTACCCATTTAATATAATGAAATCCTTCAGCCCTTAATTTATCGTCAAGAGCTACTTTTTGTTCTGTCGGTCCATTCATAATTTATAACTATTAGGCAGGAGTATATAAATCTTTTTATTGTAGAACATTAAGTCAACCCTTCTTACTTTAAACCCTTTAGTTTCTCGAAGATAACTTTCAGCAAAAATTCCAACAACATGGCGTTCGTCGAGACAAAAATTAGAATTGCATTTAATTATTATTTTCCTAAGTTCTCCAAACACCTCCCATAATTATACCTCAAAGCCTTATTGTTAGGATGCTTCTTTAACTGTTCTTCCAAAATTTTTTTTGCATGCTCAAATTTACCTATTGACATATACGCAACAGCAAGATTATTTGCTGGCGATGGATTATCTGAATTATGTTTTATACTTTTCTTGAAATATTCAATTGCACGATTTTTATCATTCATTTGCAAATATATTTTTGCTATCTCTGACAACACTAATTTATAATTTGGGTTAATTTTAGCTGTCTTTTCAAAATATTTTAATGCGTTTACAAAATCATTTTGTGAAAGGTACATTCTTGCAGTTTGATAATTGTAGCGAGGATTTTCTGGCTCATCTTCTAATTGTTTTAGAATTATTTTAGAATATTGCTCAACTTTGCCATTTACTGATTCTGCATCTTTTATAGACCCAAAATGATGCAAAACAACACCAATTTTCTTGTATTTTAGCTTTTTTTCAATTATTGAGTCTTCTACTAATTCATGAATCCTATGTTTAAAATACAAGCCTGAATTATTCCTAAATAGCCTAACCAAAAAATTAGAGATATAGGATGGATACTCCTTTACTAATTCAAAATCAGAATTATTCTTGATAGCACCTTCAAAATATTTGTCGATGTACGATCTTTGCTCTAAAGAGAATCCTGCAATTTCATTTGCATTTTCAATCGCATCTCTTATTTTTATTAAGTCTTTTTTTTCAATTACTTCATCAGCATCTAACACAAGTATCCAATCTTTTGTTGCATGCTTTAAGCTTTCATTCCTTGCTACACTAAAATCATCAATCCATTTGAAATCAAAAAATTTTGCCTCAAGGCAAAATTTTTTGCAAATATCATTTGCTACTTCTTTTGTTTTATCTGTGCTTCCTGTGTCAATAATAATAACCTCATCGATAATACCTTTAACAGAATTCAAGCATTGCTCTATAAGCCTCTCTTCGTTTTTGGTTATCATACATAATGAGATTAATTGAGACATTTTACTTTTTATTTTTGTAAATTTTAAAACGCCAAGGCCCGGATTTTCAACAACTTTTGCGAACGTAGTGAGCACTCGCGACTTTATGTCGCGCAAGGTGCGAGACTGACTTCGCAGCTCTTTTGAACCGAGAAGTCCTGTTCGGACAGCAGTTCTCTCTCGGGACTTTATGTCCCGCAAAGTGTCAACTGATTTTGCAGTTGTTCGAGACTGCCGCATTTCTGGTTTGCGAGGCTCGTTCCTCGCCAAGTACCAGATTCTGCCACCTTGGCAATATAAAAATTTTAATCGGAGATTAAAATTTTTCTATATTTTTCCTTCGCATTTAACCCCAAAAGAACCATAACTTAAACTTAGGTTAAACTTCTTACACATGAGGTTCATTACAATTAAATTCTTCTCTGACGGATCATCAACAATACATTGCTTGAAACCATTATTATCCCAATTTGAGACGCCATTAATCTTTTTACAGAAAGTAATGAAGTCTGTAGGTACTTTTATGCTTACCAGCTCAGTAGCATTCACTATTTCTTTCTCAATTTTTTTAACATAGTCTGGAACAGTAATAAATGCCCAAAAAAGACTTGTAAATACAATTCCTATTATCAATGCTCCAAAAAAAATTCCCCAAGCTTCTAAGTCTGTGTAAGTTTTTGCCATTATATAGTAAGAATGAATTGAGGTTTAAAAAGTTTTCAGTAAACTCGGAAATATTTATAAAGAGATAGTAGTAATAATTAAATTATGATAGACAAGAACGAATTTAAAAAGATTGGATACGAGATGCATAAACTGGATTTAGAGCGAGAAGAAGTAATCCATTTATCAAGAGAAGTAATTAATCTTTCCAAGCAGATAATATATGCTGTACAAAGAAACGATATGAAAACTGCATCTTCTATAATTAAGAATATTAAAAAAAGGGTTGAGAAACTGAAAAAACTCAATATCTTTATTGATACAAATATAGGTGCTGTAGCATTTCAAGAGTATGTGGAGGCTATTGCTTTTTATGAATTTGTGAAAAATAAGAGAATTCCAACAAAAAATAACCTTGGAGTAAGTGCTGAAAACTACTTAAGTGGACTTTGCGATTTAACAGGAGAGCTAGTGAGAAAAGCTATTTATGAGGTAATACACAAAAAATTTGATGAGGCAGCAAGAATAAAAGAGTTAGTGCATGATATTTATGGAGAATTCTTAAAGCTGCACTTAAGGAATGGCGAATTAAGAAAAAAATCTGATGCCATAAAATGGAATCTTAAGAAGCTAGAAGAAGTGATGTATGATATTTCTATGAAGGGAAAGTATTAATCTTTTGCTACGTTACCATAGATCTATAGTATAAGTATATTAACAAAAAAATAATTGTAAAAATTGAAATTAAGTATGAAATCAAATAAATATTAAATCGCTTATAGGTCAAAATTATATCTTTCTTAAACTCGTATAAATTAACAGCTTCAAACATTGTAGGTTGTTGTGAGCCTAGATACCGGTTTTTGTTATAAGTATCTGTAAATATAACAAATTTTTTAGTTGGATTTATGATTGTGTATTTAACAGGAGACTCCTTTTTGTATTCTAAAGGAGTAAGCTCTTTGTTAGGAGCATTCGACTGATAAAATTTACTCACCTTATTTTTGTTTTTGAATAAGTATAGCATTTCTGTTTCTTTAATCAACTCTAAATCTGTTTGATTGAGCAAATAGAAATAATTTTTATAATCCACCTCTTTAGCTAAAATAACATATTTTACATTAATCGGTTTTAATTTTTCACCAATTGAGGTTATATCTTTTTTTAGCAATGACTCAATATATTTAGAGGTGGGATTTGTTGATGATGAATAAATCCTGCCAACTTCAACATTGTCACCTTGAATAATTGGTTTGTTAAAAAATGAAGATGCAGGATTTGCTATTCGCTTGTCTTTATTTGGTACCCATTTAAAATCCATGTAAAGGTGCCATGGAAGAAACAAGACATTAAAGTCTTGTTTGTCTTGATTAAGAAAATCATTTATCTCGTACCAGTCTTGAGGATAATCAGTTGTTTTTAGTTGTTGCCAAAATGAATTGAACATTGTTGGAGTATAAGCAAATGGCACCACCAAAAAAATCAAGGTGAAAGCCTTGATTTTTTTGTTTTTTATTTGGTGTAAGATATTGTCAATGCCATATGCACTAAAGAAAGCATAAGCAAAAACAAGTACGGCTACAAACTTTTGTGGCTCTCTAAAGCCCCTAATGAAATATATATTATTAAATAAAAATATGAAAAAATTTCTAAACCATGGGTGGCCAACACCAACTGCCAACAGCTGTGCTAAGACTCCTGTTATTAATATTGGAACTTTATATTTTTCCTTACAGTTTAGGTACCCATGGACTGTTAGGAGAAGTATAATGAAGAACAATGGAAAGTAAATATAAATAGGCATTATATTCTTCGGTAAAATATAAGCACTTTCCCTCCAAAAACCATACATCATAAGTGTATGCATAAATTCATTAAAAGTTCCTGCTCTTGTTTGGAATGCTGTCAAATCATCAGTTGTTATTTTAGATAGTTTTGTTGAGTCAGCAGTAAATAGTGGCAAAATCCAATATACGTTTAACACCACAATTAAGATACCCAAAATAAATGTGTTTATTAATGCATTTTTTACAGTTTTTTTATCTTTATTTTTGACAATGTAATAGGTTAAAAGCATAAAGAAAAAAAATAAAACTAAAAGCAAAGTATGCAGGTCAAAAATAGCTACAGATGTTATCCATAAAGAGGTTTTAATTGTCTGTTTTTTATTGGGTGTATCTAAAAATTTTATAAATGACTTAATCACAAAAGGTGTTATTGCATAAGCCAGAAGGATTAGCAAATGACCTGCCATAAATCTAATGTAAACATAAGGATTAACCATATATAACAAACCAGCAAAATATTTAGGCAATTTTGACTTTGTGTTGATTAATGAGTACATAGACACTCCAGATAAAAATAACATTAAAAAAATGAGAAGTTTTTGAAATAATGATGTGCTTATAAAGATGTTCAAAAATTCTCTAAACAATTGCAACGGCATATTGGCTGAAACCGATTCCTTTATTCCATAAAAAATATCAGAATATTTTATTGTTGGAGCATTGGTCCAGTCCAAAAGAAATATATAGTTTTCTAGCAATGGAGCTGTAATTATTAGCGAGACAATAGTATAAAAAATCAGAGGTATTAATTTATTACTCATCTTCTAATAGCCAACGCCATAATGAAATAAATTTTACATTCATCCTATTTATTTTTTCTGTATTATCATAATCTTCTGTAATTATAGTTGCTTCTCTTACCTTAAACTCTTTTGAGGCTTCCAATAATCCTTTTATTTCCCTAGCCTTAATCTTCTTGTCTGAGAGGCTTTGACAGACTTGAATCAATTCCACAACCTTAAGCCCTTCTTTAACCAAAAAATCAACCTCTTCTTTTCTTTTCCAATAATAAATTTCCTTTTCTCTTCTTTTTAATTCAAGGTACACCACATTCTCGTACAATTGCCCAAGGTCCTCGGAAAATCTAAAAGCTATGGAATTTCTAAGTCCATTGTCAATTGCATAAATCTTTTTTGTTTGCTTGTACTGTACTTTCAGCTTATACGAGAACAAGTCTAGGCTAAAAAGCAAAAAGGATTCCTTAAGGTATTCTAAATAGCGCTCTACAGTCTCTATATTTATTCCAATATTCTTGGCAAGATTGTTGTATGAATATTCTTTTGTGAAGTTGGTAAATAAGTATTTTGCAAGTAAATCAATTTTTTCCCTCTCAATTGAATACCTAGTGGCAATATCCCTTGATATTATATCATTGTATATATTTGATAGAATCCTGTTAACATTGATATCGTTTTTTGCAATAGTTTCTGGAAATCCTCCATGCTTAAGATAAAGGTCGAGATAATGTAAGAGCTTATTTTTTTCGGACAAAAGGTAATTTCTACTGAAATTTCCCCAGCCATAAGCTTTTAAAAATTCTCGAAAGGAGAAAGGATAAACTACAGTAGTGATGTGCCTTCCGCTGAGAAGCTTGCCCACGTCTTTGGACAATAAAGATGCACTTGAACCTGAAACAAAAATTTTCTTAAATTTTCCTGAATCGTAAAGTTGTTTGACCCATCTCTCCCAATTCATTTTCTCCTGCGCTTCATCTAAGAACAGATATTCAGGCTCAATTTCAATTTGAGCAATTGCCCTGTCAATTTCGTCAAAGCTTGCAGTGCTTAGATTAATTTCATCAAAGCTTAGAAAGAATATTTTTTGCGGCTGAACTTTTTTCTGAATAAGCTCGCCTATAACTAGATAAAGCAGAGTTGTTTTCCCTGAGCGCCTTACTCCAATTACATCCTTTATTTGCTTCAACTTCAGAGATTCGAGAATTTCCTTTTGAACTGGTCTTTCTATGATACCTTCCTTTTGAAAAGGCTTGTTAGCCCACCATGGATTAAGGCTCCGTATGGCATTAATCAAGCTTTCCATTAGGCACCTTAAACACCATTTATTTATAAATGTTTCGGTTAAAGCAGAGGATAAAATATTATTTATCATCTGCTATGGTAGAGGATATTTTTAAAATAAATTATTCTTGCCACTCATCAATAATTTTAGTGATATCATCAATTTTTTCTGGATTCAAGCTGACTTGTAAGCCATAAGAAGTAGGTTTCTGTAAAATAAATCCTTCTTTGATAAGTTCTTTAACTACATTTTTTGCTTCACCAACAACATGCTTTGGTAAACCTTTTGTTATATGTTCAAAAGCTGTATGTTTTCCTCCGATAACTCTTCGTCTATAAAGCTTCCTAAAAATAATTTGTTTTAAGTCCATCTTGTCTCTTAAATAAGCACATCTTTATATAGCTTTGTTCATTCTAATGTATTTTAAAATATCAAAAAATATATAAACAAGTTCATCAAATTGTATATTGTAATGGATGAAAAATCATCTTTTAGGATCGTATTTGGAGACTCCCCAATAGTTAAAGTGATAGACTTTTTTTTAGATAACAGAGAATTTGACTACAGCTTAACAGATATAGCAAAAAATGCAGATATTGGTTGGAGCACATTACACCAGTTTTGGAGCAACATTGTGAAATTAGGAATAGTAACAAAGACTAGGAGGATTGGAAGAGCAGAGTTATACAAATTAAATTTAAGCAGTCCTCTTGTTAAGAAATTAATAGATTTAGATATTGATATTTCGAAAAAATTGATGAACGATGAAATCAATAAGCAAAAGCTGAAAGTTACAGCATAGTTTTCCGAAATAACTTCTTCTTTTCAATCAATAATCGCGTAATTTTTGCAAATACTCCGACAAAGAGCGTATAATAGGCTCCATTAGCAACAATTTCTACAAAACCGAAAAGTTTATAAATAGTTGTCATTATTTAGTAGTTAAAATGTCCATCATAAATAGGAAATCGGTTATCATGCTCATAGTAGTGATATTTTTATCTACGAACTTATTTAATATCCCTTCTTCAATATTTAGATTACTCTATTTTCCTTTATGGGTTGTAGTTTATGCTATAGTACCTTTGGCATGGATATTATTGGTAATAAGTATGGTCAACCTAAAGAAGATTATTGTTTTTTTAAAAAAGTTATTGAGCAAGGCACTATTGTTTGCTAATAATATAATAGATTATGCTTTTATTGGACCAATCTTTTTGGTAAATGATTTTATAGCTACTCCAGTAGCTAAGTTATTGGCAAAGTTAAATAAGGCAAAATCAAAAATCCCGATATTAAATGATCTTACAATTTCTACACTGATTATTAGTGGGCTTATCTTAACAGCAGTGTCTCCTATCTTAGTGCTTTTTAATAAATCTAATTTCGTAGAGCAATTCGCTACGGTTGGTTTTCTTTTGATTTTTGTTGGAACTATATTAAGATTACCAAAATCTGACAAGAACTTCAGTTTTGTAAAAAGCAAAAAAAATAGTATATTGTTAGCTTCTATAATTGGAATTTTAATATTTGTATTTATAACTAGAAATCTATTAGGAAAGGAACTTGTCTATGGAGATGTATCGCATATAGCGAAAGAAACTTTGAAATTTAAAATAGAAAAATTTTTTTCTATTTGGGAGTCTTCTGCATTTGGAGCTAGCGGAATAAAATCATTCGGAGAAATTTTTACAGTGCTTTTCCTTATAGTCTCTAACTCAAATGGGGCTATATATTCTTTTATAAGCAAACTCTTGCCTATTCTATTGAGCTTTATCAGTATGTATTTTTTATTAAGCAAGCTTATAGAAAATTTTTATTTAAGACTTATAGGATCTATAATTTACATAATCAACCCTGTAACTTTAGCTATTTTTTCACTTGGTCACTCAATGTACATATTAGTACTTCTTCCATTTATGCTATACTACTTATTATTACTTATTGAAGATACAAAATATAGGTACTTGATAATCTTCACATTGTTTTTTACTTTGGTATTTTATTTTTACCATACATTAATGCCAGCTATTGTTGTGTTTATGGCACTATTTTTGATTGCCTATTTAGCGAATAGTAATCTATTAAAAAATAAAGACATGTTAAGATTTTATGCTAAATCATTTTTGTTATTTTCTATAATCTTCTTTTTATTAAACCTACCGTACTTGTATTCTATGTTTAATGAAAGGAATACTATTCCAGATACTGTTTTGAAAGATTATCATTGGAATTATGAGCAGGCTTTTGTCAAAAACATTATAAGATTGGCTGGAAACAAAGGAAGCGTACAGCAAGTTCTAGACTATAATAGCAATAAGTCATGGACACTTGTTGGATTCATTTTACCCATTATTGTATTTTATCCTCTAACAAGAAAAAAGATAGACCGATTGACTTATGCATTGATGTTCTCGGCTTTAGGACTAATTGCTATAACGTTTATTTTGCATAATCACAAAATAGGCGACATTCTTTTTAATAAATTCTCCTATTTTGCTGCAATAAGAAATATGATAAAATTACAAATCCCATTGATGTTTTCTTACTCACTACTAGCGTCAATATCTTTATCTCATATAGTCTCTCATAAAGTTTTAAGAAAAGCAAAATACGCTCCAGCTTTTTATTTAATAATAGGTTTCTTGTATTTTTATTTAATTGTATATAATTGGCCATATTTAAGTGGTTACTTGGGATTGGACCAGTCAAAGACATTCACACCATTGGGGGTATTTGACCAAATTGATTATTGGATAAAAGAGCATGATAATGGTGTATTTAGGACGCTGATAGTACCATATTATCATGCAACAGAATTGCATTTGCAGAATTTAAACCCATATATCTATACTATAACATTCAATATGAATCCAGATTTAAAAAAGTACCTTAATTTTGTTGAGGGTAATTTTGATAAAACTTCAAACCTAAGTAATCTTTTAGGTCCTTTAACTGTAAAGTATGTTGTAGTAAATAAAGTATGGACACCCACTGGTTTCCCTTTTATGTTTGGCAGTGCACATCCAGATAAGTTGAATGCTATCATGGGTAAGCAAAATGAATTTGAGCTAGTGTATAATAGTGAGAATTTTACAGTGTATAAGAATAAAAAATTTGTTCCATTAATACACGCTGTTAATAATATAGTTTATGCAAATAATATAGAATCAACAGAAAGCTATTTACAATTCATTACTTTTAATTCTACAGTTTTGATTAATGACAATGCTAAGCATAAAAATAGAGGCATTAAGGTACCAATTGTACTTTCTGAAAATTTGGTGAATGAAGCATCTTTTGAAAGAAGCACATGGGAAGACAGATTTGAGGACTGTTGCATGGGTGAAAAAGGTATAAGGAATATATCAGTGTCGAAATCTACGCATAGCACAGATGGATTATATTCCTTAAATCTTACTGCAAGTAATCATTGTGCGTGTGTAAGCAAAAAAATCAATGAATTTAGCAATTCAGATTCGTATAAATTATCATTTGACTATAAGTATATATCCGGAGAGAATGCCTCTTATTGCATATGGTTTAATGGGTGCCAAAAATGTAAACAAAAGTTAAACTTGAGTGATTCTAACAATTGGGTTAGATATGAAACAATATTTGATGGTGAGCAATGTACCACTGATGCATATTTATATCTTTATTCAAACTCCTACGGCGAAGGCGTAACAACAAACTTATACGACAATGTCAAAGTAGAGAAAATAGTTCGTATGACATATAAGATAGGCAATTCTTTGCCAATTATAAAATTCAATAAATTATCACCATCAAAATATGAGGTTGATGTTAAAAATGCAAATAGTCCTTTTGTTTTAGTATTCTCAGAGGCTTACCATCCAAAATGGGCAGCATACCTAAATGGTGAGTTGATTAACGAAGACAATCACATAATATCAAATGGTTATTCAAATGGCTGGTTTATTGATAAACAAGGTACATACAGAATTATTATTAAATATAAGCCACAAACTCCATATTTAGCAAGCTTAGTAGTATCCGTATTAGTATTTATATTGTTAATAGTCTTTTTGTTTAACGGGAAATTTAAAAAATGATTTTTCTTCAAAATTCATTTTTAAATTTCCTTTGATTTCTCACAACATACTAACACATTTCTTGATAATAAAGTTACTGGAAATATACTATTCATAATATCTTCTAAAATATTTAAAAATTTCAAAATCACCTTATTATTAACATTAGCATATAGCGGAAATGGCAATCTTGCTCCTGCTTTAATAGATATTATGTCAAAACCAGCATTTTTAAGTATTGTTTCGACTTCTTTATATTTAAATAAAAAATAATTAGCGTTCTTAAGACCAAAATACGCTATAGAGTATGAGTTAGCAATGTCAAAAATGAAAAAACCACCTGGTTTTAATATTCTTAAAATTTCTTTAATAGTAAGTTGCCAATTAGGAATATACTTTAAAACCCGCATACAAATAATTGCATTAAATGATGAATCTTGGAAAGGTAGCTTCTTGTTGGCGTCAACAATAAAAAAACTTATTTTTTTATTTTTCAATTTTTTTTTAGCTGCCTTAATCATTTTTCCAGATATATCGATTCCTTTTACTAAATAACCTTTATTAAGTAAAATTCTAGAATTCCTACCAGTTCCGATACCTATATCCAGTGCTTTTTTATTTTTTCCATTAGGTAAGTTTTTTTTAATAAAATCTGTTTCAATTTTACTAAGGTAATTGAGTCCTTTACTTTGATTAAATGCTAATTTATCGTAATTGTCCGAGAATTTGTCAAAGAATGCCTTTACTTCTTTCATTTTAAATTCCATTATAAATTTTTAATATTTTTTTTGTTACAATATCCCAATCAAAACTTCTAACAGAATTCTGAGCATTCTTACCTATTTTTCTAGCTAAATCTTGGTCGGATAAAATTCTAATAATTGCATCAGTTAGTTGCATTTTGTTTTTTGGAGGAACCAATAGCCCATTATGTTCATTTTTAATTATTTCTGGTATTGCTCCTATATGAGTAGTGACTATAGGTTTACCTGCAGCCATTGCCTCTAATAAAACAAAAGGATACTCTGGTAACTCTAAGCCGAATCTATAGGGTAGCACAACAATATCAGATAGCCAATAAAACTCTTCCGGATTTTGTACATATTTAACAATTACCTTGGTTTTTAATTTAGATTCATAATTTTTGACTAAATTAAGAATAAGATTAATTGGAGAATTAGGCATTTTATTTAATACTAATAACAGCTTGACATGCTTAACTTTTTGACTTACCTTGCTTGCCACTTCTATTAAATCATCTATACCTCGATTCAGGTAAGAATGACCAAGATACAAAATAATTTTATCTTCCTTTTTATACCCTAACTTAGACTTCAATATTTGTACCCTATTTGCATCATAATTTGAGTATCTCACAAAGTTTACCCCATGAAGTATCTGTAAAACCTTTTTTTTATTTATTATAGTACTATAAAATTTCTTAAACCTTGAACTTGGCACAATCAAGTTATCACACTCTGATAGTTTATTTCTTATAATAAAATTAGGAATCATGTTAGTAATTATTGGGTTTAAATAAGATATTAATCTTTTATCGTAGATATAATCTGTAGCTTTTAATGTTAGTGTATCTTTTGTATGCACCTTTGCTGTGTATAAGCTTAATATAAGTTTACTTTTAGAATTGATTCCATTTAAAAAATGATACGCTCCCAGTAGACTCCCATAAAAATGCAGAATTTGTGCATCTTCCTCACTAGCGCTTCTTATTATGTTATCTACATATTTAAGTATAATATTGTCATCAAGTTTTACGCAACCAGCATAATTCATTTCCTTATTTGATATAATTGTTACTTTATAATTAAGTTTAGCTAATCTTTTCGATATTTCATATACTGTACTTGGCAACAATGTTAATTTATCATACCAAAAATGCCTTACGACCATACATATATTCATTTTCTACTTTATTACCTCTATTTTATTCTCACTAAAAAATTTAATTATATAGGATAATACACCTACAAAAAATAGATAAAATGCACTATTTGCTGCAAGTTCTGCAAGATGGTCCATTCTTACTATTAATAGTAAAGGAAGAGTTACTAGCAATGAAATCCCCCCTGCAATTGGCTCTCTTGCGTCACGCTTCATGAGCAAAATATAAATGAAGTACCAAATGTAAAAAAATATGTCAATATACTCTGGAAGGTACATAACGAAAGGTACAAATAGACCAATAAGTAATATTAATATGCTTATCTTTCTGCTTTGATAATCAGACGCTTCTTTTAGCATTTTATTATAAAAAATTCAATTGATTTTTTTCCTTATATTTTTTGTTATATATCAGATAAGTCATGCACAAAATGAATATTGTTCCTGAAACAATCAAGCCAAGATAAAAGTGGGATTGTGGTTTGTAGTACAGAGTTATGTTATAAGCTCCAGTTTTATTTATATGCCATGAATTTGCATAGTAATTAGTCTTGAAGTGGTAATCCTCGCTTACTGAGTCTTTGTACAATGAATCAAACCAGCTTATAGTTTCACTAGTATTGCTTAAATAAGCCTTCCAATTTGGGTTGTATGATTCTAAAAAGATCAAGAAATATGGTTGCGTTGCATTCTTAATTTTAACTTCATATCTTACAGGACTCAATTTTTCAAATTCTACTTGAGGCTTGTATGCTGTAAGATTAGGCTCGTACTTTATTTTATATAGTCTTACATTATCATAAATATTGGTAATATTCTTTCCATCAAAGTTCGCATAAAAGAATAAAGAGACTGATGTAGAATTATCTGCAAAATTTGGAAATAAATCAATTTGCTCATTCCATTTTTTTACGGGGTTGAAAATTTCATGGGATCTACATTTTTCAGTGGATTGTTCCCAAACACAATATTTAGGATTATCCCCTTTATAGTTGAATTTTAAGATATACAAGCTATCTCTTTCAAAGTTTTTAACTCTTTGTGATACACAAGCACACTGGAAATGTGACGTTAAGTTTAAAGAGTAAGCACCATCATAAGCATCTCTTGAGAGCGATGCATAAACTTTGGAAGCATTTGGATCACTATTACAGCAATCCTCAACCTTAGCCATCCAAAAGCCTTTTTCAAAGGAAGAATCATTAAGAGCATCTAAAAGCACTTTGTTATGACTTTGGAAACCTTCTAAAAGAATAAGCTTAGTAAGCTTCTTTTCGCTGATACTATCCATAACAAAAAATGTCATATCCTTTAGACTAAGGTTCTCTTGTCCTAATTTTTTAATGGAATCTGAGTAATTTTTTGTAATAATGGCATTATCAGTTGCGTAAATATGCTCAACAAATGCCTCATCACTAAGTTTATATATATCCAACTCTCCAAATTTTTTATCTAGATTAATTAAACTGTTATTACTTAAATAATCCCTTATAGTTTGTGGAGGTATAATATGCCTATTGCTAAAATTCCACCAGATGTCATTCCTTTGTAGGATATATTTTACATTCATCACCTTGATCAATTGTACAAAAGCTTTATTGCTGTTGTTACTTGCATTGCTATAACTTGCATTCTTGTTCAATAAAAAGCTTTCATTGCTGTTATTGGAAAAACTTTTATTACTGTTATTTACTATTACTCTGCTGTCCATTACAACTTTATAAACCTCACTTATAATCTCTTTATAATTTGGATTGATTAAATAATCATCGCTGACTTGTAGAGTTGGCTTTTGAATTAAGTCAGATGCAAGTGTATCTACCCCATAATAACCCCATTTATAAGGAACCAAATAAAAATCGTTATTAGGCATTACTAGCACTCTAAAATCACCTGTTTGATTTGATAGCCAACTAGTCGCATTACGCCAATAAGATGGAATAACAACATAAGATGAAAATGGAAAATCCTTTGTATTGTCTTTAATAACCTCGCCTGTAATAAATGGGAATGTCGATGCAATAAATATTAACGGTAATATTACAGCAAATAAATATGGGATTCTATTTTTACCTATTATTTTGTGTGTCTTTCTAGAGCTGTTTAGTTTATTAATAGCTTCAATAACCCCTGAGCATATCAGCAATGCTAAAAAAATAACAATAATTAATTCAAATTTCCCATAAGCTGTTCTAAATACATAGAAAAATGGAATGTGATTGTACAAAAATAGATTTATGGACTCTAAAGGTGGGTGAATCCCTTTTGAAAGGAAGAATGATACCAAGACACATATAGCCAAATAATAATCAAATATTTTTTTACTTAAAAGTAAACTAATGAATGCTATAACTACAGGAATAAATACTAAGATAAGTAGTATAGGATTTGAATATTTGAAGACATATGTGTGATATTCAGGATACCATCCCCATGTACCATTAAGCCAAAAAAGATTTAAAAAACTAGACCTTACATGAGTCCAAGACCATTCAGTGACATCAGTTGGTGTGCCTTCAATTAAAGAGTTTGAAAGCATTGGCTGAAAATAATTGTAAAATATTGAGATAACCCACCACATATTTATTAAGAAGACTACAATAATTAATATTATGCTATATTTAATTAAACCCTTTCTTGTTTGTTTTTCAAAAATGAAGTAATAAAGGAAAATCAAAAAAACAGCAACCATATCAACAACCAAGATTCCAAGATTTCTCGTAGCAAATGAGAAAAGAATTGTCGATATAATACTAAAATATGCTATATTTTTATATGGCTTTTGGTTATTCTTTATATCCTTAACAATTTTTACGCATATTGCCAAAAGCAATGGCAAAAACACATAAGACCATTTTATAGCGTAATTTTCATTTGATAACATTATAAAAAAGTTAAACATATAGAACACAGCTGCAATAAATGAGCCAATTCTTAATACGGATGAGTCACGCTCTTCATATATAATAGATATTAGATAATAAATTGATAATCCTGCTCCAACAAAATAAAATATGTTGATTAATGCTTGAATAAAGCCTACAGAAAAGCCAAGCAATAACAAAAAATACCAAATTGATTCAAGCATTAAGTACTGTTGGAAGTCTGAAGTCACTCCAGCATTTTTTGTACCCCATAAAAACATATGCTTATAAAATACATCTTTACCTATTAAAAGCGGAAATACATCACCACCAGCAACCATAAAAGACGGCTTATACCATATTAATGGAACTAAACCTAATAAGATTATTGAAATAATAAATACCACATTCAATTTTTTTTGATTATTTTTTTGGCTATTCTCTTTATTATTTACCATTTTCAATTTTGCATTACTTAATTACTGGCGTTCCTACTTTCAAAAAAATTTTAAGCTTTGCACTACCAAATATCATAGACCTCATTATCTGAAAATCAGAAACCTTTCTCAATTTTTGGACAGATTTATGCAATGCCCATGTATCATTTATATTTTGAAGGTTCCAGTAAATGGCTTTGATAAAAGGATTTGCTAGTTTAGGTATTAATATTAGGTAAGCTAACAACTCTAAAAACGATATAATAACAAATAAAGGAACTACAAGCAATAAAGTAAAAGCAGAATAATTTTTGAGTAGCATTCTTAATGTATTTCTCTCGGCAAAATATCTCCTCTCGGTTGTTGTTACCGGCAATAACCCAAAAGACCCAGTACCACCACCTACATGATATATGGAAATGTTTGGATTTATCATTATTTTATAACCGGCAATTTTCGCTCTCCAGCAAAGGTCTACTTCTTCTGCACAGCGAAAATACTTATTATCAAACATACCTATTTTTTTGAATAAATCAACCTTCACAATCATACAACATGCACTGACAAAAAATGTTTCAAAAGGTTTATTTAGGTTAGAAACCTCATTTATATTTTTACCTTCAAATTTAGTATAAGGATACCCAAACACATCACAATCACTTCCTATCTCTTGTATTTTGTGTCTTTTCGTTGTATCTAATACTTTTACTCCACAAATAACAGTTTTTTGGCTTAGACTCATTGTTTTTATCAAGTCATCAAATAATCTTTCTCCAAAAGCAGTATCATTATCTAAAAATAAAACATAAGATATTTTATTTTTTATAGCTAATTTTACTCCGATATTTTTTGCAATAGAAACTCCATGGTTTTTTCTTTTCCTAATTACATTTGCATCTGGCATTAACCTTTTAATTATATTAATTGATTTATCTTTTGAGCCATTATCAATAATCAAAAGTTTAAAATTTTTGAAAGTCTGTTTTTTTATTGATAATAAACAATCCTTAAGGGTTTTTTCTCCATTATAATTTATAATTATGACTAATAAAGATACAAATTTGTGTTTTGATAATATATTCATTTTCATTCACAGTTGATTTATCAACCCAATTTTCGAAACCAATAAACCAAAGCCTCCTGCGATAAATTCAAAACTTTTCAATACTAACATTCCAGTGTAATGAATGGGGTCTCTAAAGAATAGCCCCCAATTCTTGATATATGCTTTTCTGATTAATGTAAACTGGTTTTTGGATATATCTTTATTTTTTTTGATATAATACTCTAATTTAGTTCCGTAATAATATTTTTTTCTGACAAGTCTTCTCAAGATAATTCTGCCCTCATTGTGCTTTATTGTGGAAATTATTCTGCTCAATTCGGTAATTTTTCTTACCCTATTTGTTAAATCCCAGTCTTCTGCAGCAACCATCTTTTCATCCCAGCCGCCAGCTTGCCAAAACAAGTTCTTTTCAAAAAATCTTGCAGCCTCTATTAGATTGTCTCCAATGTAACATAGTTTTTCTAATGCCCTGCATTTTGCCCAGAATCCCTCGCCAACAGAAATCTCTGGAATGATGATGGCCTTGACATTCTTTTTAACCAATTCGACACATTCTTTAATTAAATTTGGAGTCAAAACCATATCAGAATCTATAAAAAGCAGATATTTACCCTTTGCTTTTTGAGCTCCAAGATTTCTCTGGCTGCTCCTTTCAGGACCTTTGTTAAAAATCAATTTTGTGTATCTCTTTGCAATCTCTTTTGTGTCATCAGTTGAATTATTATCTACTACAATTAACTCTACATTCTTATAGGTTTGATTTCTAATTGATTTTAGACATTTGTCTAAAAATTCTGATGAGTTCTTTGTTGGTACAATTACCGATACTAGTTGATTTTTCATTTTTATTAGGAAAAAATCAAGCTTTCAGCTTGATTTTTTCAATGTCCGTAAATTTACAAATCTTACCTATTTTATTTATCATGACCAAATGCGATTTAAAACTCTTAAAAGAGCAGTTATATAGGCCATTAGGCTTGTCTACTATTGTATGATAAGTTTCAATAATTACATATTCATTATCCGTGTTTTCTTTGGCTAATAGCTTTTTATAGTATCTCTCAAGACTCAAAAAATTAGTGTATTTGCTTATTGAAATTGTCTTGAGCAAAAATCTATTTGGATTTCGGCTAAAATCATTGATTGTATTTACTCCAATATCTGATGCTCTTGCAAAGCTGTAATTCTCACTAACTTGTTTTAGAAGGTCGCTAGTGATATAACCACCAGGATAAAGAAATG
>CAZGEW010000005.1:17829-29985 GCA_964524225.1 uncultured Methanosarcinales archaeon
CAGTTCTTTTGAGGATATTTTTTTATTTTCAAAATCTTTATTAAGCAAACCAACAGGAAGTCCAATGACTAATGGAATATCAATATTCTCTTCTAAAAGAGTTTTTAATGTTTCCTCTTCTGCATCGTCTATAGTAATTATGAATCTCATTTTGCTATTCTTCTCACTTTTATTGCCAAATGCCCAATTCCCGCAGATACATATCTTGTAACCTGATAAACAAAAAATCCTAATGTAAGCATAGGATGTGGAAAAAATTTTTTCCAATGTTTTATATAGGATCTTCTTATAGGGCTTAACTGCTTAAAGGCTTTGCTAGGATTTTCTTTGATAAAATCGCCAATGCTTTTCCCGTAATAATAATGCTTTTTAGCTATCTCCCCCAATGATTTTGGCTCGCCAATATGGGTTTCTTGAGGCTCTATTCTTCCTATCTTAAATCCTTTTTTTAAGAATCTATTATGGAAATCATAGTCTTCTCCTGCGATAAAATTCTCATTAAATCCACCTAAAGCTTTAAACACAGCTCTCGGGAAAAATCTTACAGCAACATTTAAATCGTCATCTCTATAACAATCCCTTTCTATCTTTCTGATTTTGGACCAAAAGCTTATGCTTGGGTCAGATGTATTGTGGATTAGAACACCATCAAACCCTTCCTTACATTTCTTAACTGCCTCTTCTATTACGTTCAAATCCAAAACAAAATCTGAATCAATCCTGTAAAGGTATTTGCCCTTTGCTTTTTTAGCTCCAAAATTAAACTGTGCGCTTCTTTCAGGACCTTTATTAAAAATCAATTTTGTGTATCTCTTTGCAATCTCTTTTGCGTTGTCAGTTGAGTTATTGTCTACAATAATTAGCTCTATATTCTTGTAAGTCTGATTTTTTACAGATTTGAGGCACCTATCTAAAAATTGCGATGAATTTTTAGTAGGTACTATGACTGAAACTAATGGTTGATTTTTATTTACTGTTTTCATTTTGTTAATACCTTCAAACTTTCCTTTGCACTTTTATCCCAGCTAAACTTTCTGCTGTATTCTAGTGCATTTTGTGATAATTTGCTTTTTAAATTGGTATTATGTAAAAATTCAATAGCAATTTCTGCAAGGTATTTTGGATTTGAATCTGCTACAATCAATCCTGTTTCCTTATTTTTAACAGCATCCTTTACACCATCAACATTATATACAATTGCAGGTGTTCCCATAGAATTAGCTTCTAGAACAATTAAACCCCAACCTTCTTTGACAGAGGTAACTACAATAGTTTCTGCCTTGCTCATTAAATTGTTTCTTTCATCAAAATTGATATAGCCAAAGAATCTTACATTATTGCTTAATTGATATTTCTCTAATATTTTGTACAGATATTCTTTATAATGAGGATCACCATTCCCTACAATCCATAATTTTATATCTGGAATTTTTACTTTCACTAATTTTAGTGCTTTAATAATATGATGAACTCTTTTGGATTTCTTTAATCTTCCGACATAAATCATAGTATTTTTTTCTTTTTTAGGGATTTTACTTAATGGCTTGAAATCAATTCCCTCAGGGATTATTGAAATATCTCTAAACCCATATTTTTCAACATCCTTTTTTGTAGATGGAGAAACAACCATTGAAGGATACTTTTTGTATAATTGCAAATATAAAGGTTCAGCTAAATATCCAACTAATGAAAAAGGAAAAACTGTCTCGTAAAACCATATTTCCCTACAGAGTTGATGGATTAAGCTCATTTTTTTCTCTTTAACATAAAAAGGAGTAAAAAATGGGATTGTATTGATTTCATCTATAACTAAGTCAATTTTGCCCTTAAAATACTTCTTGTATAATTTGTAAGCATTCCAATAAACAGTAAATTTATTACCGCTTCTATAAATTGTGCACCCATCAATCTTCTCAATATACTTACAGCCAGGAAATGCAGATGTAATTAGATAACATTCATGCCCTGCTTTGGCCCATCTTTTCATATGCTCATGGGTAAAGACTTCTGCTCCACCATGTGCAGGATTTCTAATGTCCCTCCAATTCATAACTAGAATTCTCATTTTACCAATTAACAGACACATCCATTTTTTGGATTTTTTTTATCTTTGAAATATTCCTTCCATTGTCATAATATCTCATAATATACTTCCTGTATGCAATGCTTAATGTATCTTGAAGTATTGGCCATACAGAGCTAAAACCTATACTTGATTTGTTGAAATTATACCTTACCTCAATTGGCGCTTCTTTTATTCTAAAGCCTAACATTTGCGCGACAACTAATAGCTCTAAATCAAAAGCGTATCTTTTTATAACAACCTTAGGAAGCACATACTCAGCGCATCTATGGCAAATTAATTTCATTCCTGATTGGGTGTCACCTACCCTTAATCCAAATACAAGATTAACAAATAGATGGTAAAGTTTGCTTAGTACTCTTCTTTTAAACGGATAATTTACTATAGAATCCGGATGGCTTTTACTTCCAATAACAATATCTACATTATGCTCATACATATAACTAACAAACCTTAGCAATTGCCTAGGGTGAATTTCCAAGTCAGAGTCAATAAAGGTAACTAAGTCGCCAGTAGCGAACTGAAAGCCGTATTTGAGCGCATAACCCTTTCCGTGATTTGATATATAAGAGATTATCTTAATCTTATTTGAATTTACAAGCCTAGCCTCTTTTAATGTGTTATCAGTTGAGCCGTCATCAACTAATATAACCTCATAGTCTATATTGAATTTTTTTAACTCATTCATTGTTTTTACTGTCTCATGCAGATTCCTGTAGATTTCCCTGCCCTCATTATGGCATGGCATTATAAGAGAGATTTTATGTATCATGATTCCTCACCAAATATTTTTTTATAGCATAGTCTTTGCTTAGTAAATACTTTTTAGTATATACCAGCATTGATAAAAATAAAACGATGTTAGTCATCAAAAGTGTCATTACAACCTCACTTATTGTAGATGCGACATAGTTGATTGAAAAAACCTCTGCAATTAGTGCCAAAATCGCAAAACCCAGCATTCCAAGTCTTTTGAGAGCAAGGTTGTAAGTTATCATTACTAATGTTGCTGAGAATAAGGCAATGCTTACTCCAAACAAACCAAGTATCTCAACTGCATTAAGGTAATTTACCCCAAATAAGGTTTTAACTACAAATATTGGGGCAATCAAGTAGAGTAAGGCAATTCCAAACCCTATTAAGGCAACATAAAATAAGGTATGTCTTAAGATTGATGTTCCATTGTGTGGAGAGACTTTTGGCAGCATAACTGTTATTAGTGGAGTTGAGGCAAACCAGATTATTTTTGCCAGAGTTGAAGCAGCAACATAAATACCTGCGTCAAAATCGTTAAATCTATGCTTTACCAAGATAATGTCTATATTAATAATTAAGGTAGTAACTATTACAACTGCCATTGCAGGAAATGCATACTTAAACACTTGGGTATGATTTATTTTCTTTACTGAAAATTTAAGTATATGTCGCAATGGTAATAATACTAATATTAGCGGCGATAAAAGTCCAAATAACAATCCAATCAATGCACCATTAACCCCAAATCCATAATAAACAAGAATTATACCTGCACTAAGCTTTATTAATGCGTCTATAAAGTATATTGTGCCTGCCCAAACAAACAATTGCATTCCATTTAACATACCCCAAATAATTGGGGATAGGAATTCTATTAGCAAAATTGTTGCAAGCATATATATTGTTGATACATTTGGCAAATTGAGATAGTCTGCTATAGAGTCCTTGAATATAACCACAAATGAGCTGACTAAAATGCCTATTAAAAATAGTCTGCCGAGCGCAAAATAGAAAAGCGCCTTTATCTCACCAAATTTGTTTCTTGATTTATATTCTGAAACTAATTTAGAAGTTATGGTGCTAACGCTTCCTAAAGAAAACATTCCTATATAGGCAATTGAAAACAGGGCTCCTAAAACGCCGTATTGCTCTGGTCCAAGCACTCTACCCATATAAAGCTGGTACAGATAGTTTATGAAGCCAGTCATCAAAGAGGCTATAAGTATTATCAATCCGTGCTTCAATAGCTTATCGTTTTTATTGAGGTGACCATTTATCCTTTTTATCATCTTACAACACTCCTTCTCAGTTTTTTAATTTCTGAAGAATAAATCTCGTCTATCTTTTCTTTCAAGTCAGGATTCTGCTCAAGAATGTCCTTTAATTTTGAATAGAATTCATCTACCTCACTAGCAGAACTAGATTTGTAGCTACTAAGCTCGTTGTATATTGCCTTTTGGACAAAAAATTTTATTGAAGGATAGTGATATTTGTTCTTTTTGATTGCCCTTTTTATCTCTTCGTACAGTTCTTTGTTTATATCTACATTTACCATTTACCACCAAATTTGTCACCACTTTTATAAAATTAAATATTGTTACTATTTATAAAAAATAACAAAAAACATATTTTTTATGTGCGGAAAACATATGGAGTATATAAATTTTACGGATAAATCATAGATAGAGGCAGAAGCAAAACCGAAGGATTTAAAAATAGGAGTTACTTTCTTTCACTACCTTTAAGTCATTAAATATTTTGGGGGATTTATTAGTACTCATTATATAGTAAAAAATGAATAAATCAGCGAGAAAGAAGAATGTTTTTAGTGTATTCTTAACAGTTCTAGTTATTGGGCTTTATCTAATTCCAAATTTGGCAAGCGCTGTGACAGTTTTGATAACTACAAATAAACCAAGTTACGAAAACTCAGATGTTGTTCAATTTGACGTAGGAGTAGACATTGAGGATGGCGAGAGAATACCTATTCAAAATTTAACATTAAGGATAAATGATACATTTAAGACATGCACTTTTGAGCCTGATGGGACGTTTTTGACAGATTGCTCAAACCTAAGGATAGTCTCAAAAGATATATTCGGAAGCGGCTTTGGTTATGGGCAGAATTATGGATATGGATATGGCTATGGGTACGGTTTTAGAACAGTTAATACATCGTTTGGTTATGGTTATGGGCTTGGCTTTGGATATGGCTATGGTTATGGATTAGAGTTTCCAAGCGAATTAAGCTATACAATTGAATGGAGAATAGGCAATGATATGGTACCAAATGGTGAGTATGAAGCCAATTTGGAGGCATTAGCAAAAAGTAACACAGCAGAGTTTATTTACAGGAATCAAGTCACTTCTTTCTTTGATGTGTTTGGCGACAATTTCTTTGGGAATATAAATGATGTAACCACAAATATTCCTGGGCTTAGATTGGAGATAAATAATTCTAATGACACAATACGTCAATTTGAGGGTATACAGTCTGTTAACTTTAGCAATGGAAATGGCGAAAGTGTTGTTGAGTTTTTTTGGGACTTTAGTGACGATGATGTAGCACTCAATCTAGATGATGTTGTAATCAATCAAAGCTTTACAAATGGCTCAAACAAAATAATAATAAGTGGAATTAATTTAACAGATGGCTTGACAAAAACAGTTTACCTTAACCAAACAAATGAAAGTTTGAACTCTGTTTGTGTATATGACCATGAAATAGCTTCTGTACAAGCTATGTCTGGAGATTGTAGTTTTGCAAATGAAACAAAGGTTGAATGTAATGGCATAGCGCAAAATGGTTTCACCTGCACGGATTTAGGAACCAAATTAAAAGTAGAGGGGTTGGAGCATTCAGGATTATACCAGATATCCTACACTATACCAGCACCACCTTCTGTAAGCACAACCGGAGGCGGCGGAGGTGGCGGTGGAGGAACTTCTGCATTTTTGGGAGGCGGCGGAGGTCCATTATTTAGTTGGACATGTGGCGAGTGGTCAGAGTGCAGCCAAGATGGTTTACAGATAAGAACATGTACATTAACAGCAGGCACAGGCGGATTTGCCACAAAACCAGATGAGACAAGAGAATGTACTTATACTCCAGCTTATACTCCAGCTGCTGAGGAAGAAGAGCAGGAAGAGGAAACAACTCCTGCACTAAGTCCAACACCATCTGAGGAAGAAGGTGAACCAACTGAGCCAGTGTCAACTGGATTAGGAGGCATTACAGGAGCTGTAATAAGAGGTTTAACAAAGCCAAGTACTATTGCTGCAATTATTGTTTTAATAATAGTAAGTCTAGCTCTCTATGCTGGGTATAGTTATCTCTACAAGAAAAAATAAATTATATTCAAAGAATAATATAAGGCTTCATCTTTAATTTTATAGCCTCTTCAATGTTGTTTTCATCTTCAGAAGTAATATAGATGTGTTTCTTCTTGTGCTTTTCGTACTGCTTTATCTTTGCTTTCATTATTTTTTGGTATTCTTTTAGGTAGTTATAAGGGTGATGGTCTATGTATAAGTTGAGCTTTGGAATATAGAATGAAGCTCTAAAGTCGTCTTTGTCAGCCCATGTAGCAACTGTATTGTACTGAAACAAGAGATTGTTGTCGAACAAAAAATTAGCAATTTCCATCTCAGCTCTCATCTTTACTAAGTGACCTGTTTTTGTCTTAAATATGGGCTCAGAAAATTCACTTCTCTGCATTAGTTCAGAGTTTTTAATTTGTATACCCTTTTCCATTCTTATTTCGTCGAATAATGAAATAGATTCCTTATTTTCAAAATTCTTATTTAAATTGATAACATTGTCAAATGATTGTACTGCATCCTTGATTTTATTCATTAGCACTTCCATATGGCCTTTATTGTACCAACCTTCTATGTTATTCCTATCAAGTTCTGCAGCTTGGGTAAAGCACTCATGAGCAAGCTTGATAAGGTTCTTTTTTCTGTCTCCTTCTTTGTATTCCTCAAGCATTTTGTCACTCACCTCCCAGTCTTTGTCCTCTGCAATCCTATAAGCACCAGACTTATATCTACCTTCAACAAATAATTTTTTCCTGTAGAAACAATTACCCTTACCCATTAAAGCCTTGAGCTTATTTTCATCATCAATCATATCAAGCCCTAATGCCTTGTTAAAGTAATTGATAGCTTCATCAAAATTGTCAAGATAAGAATAACATGCCGCTGTGTTATAGTTGCACTTGAATATGAATTCTGTTGCATTCTTAAATATGTCCTGCTCATTACCTTTATAAGGATAAAATTCCAGTGCTTTGGAGTACTCCTCAATTGCTGTTTGGTATTGTTTTAGCTGAGCTAGTCTATCAGCTTCCCTTTTTATCTCTTCAGCCTTTTTAATTTCTTCAGTCTCTCTAAAGGACTCTAGCCTTCCCTTCTCTCTCCTTCTGGAATAAATCTTATTTTTCTGGTTTATAAAAAAATCCTTTATCTTTTCGATTACCATTGTAAACTATTTTTGGTTTATTAGATATATTTAAAATTTGTTATAATGGAATCTATTTTGTTTATTTCTTCACTACCTCATGCCCTCCAAACTCATTGCGCAAGATAGCAATAACCTTGCCAGCAAAGCTAGGCTTTTTTCTAGATTTGTGTCTTAGCTTTAATGCGAGCTTTATGCTTTCAAGGGGAACATTGAATTCTTTTGCTGTTTGTACTGTCCATTTGCCTGTTTCTCCTCCTCCAACAATACCTCCTATCTTATTTAATTTTTGATCTTTCTTGAAAGCCTTTTCTGCTAATTCGACAAGATAAGACCTTATTATAGAGCCACTATTCCATGCTTTTGCTATCTTCATTAAGTCAAGATTTTTATAAGGCCCTTTTGCTAGTAACTCAAAACCATCAGCATAGGCTTGAAGCATAGCATACTCAATTCCATTATGTACCATTTTTACAAAATGACCTGCTCCTGCATTTCCAACATAGGAATAGCCATTTTTTGCAGAAACAGCTTTGCATACTGGCTCAATATTCTTAAATATTTTTTTATCGCCTCCAATTGTTAAACAAGCGCCATATCTTGCACCAGCCAAGCCTCCACTTGTTCCAATATCAAGGAAGTGTATCTTTTTCTTCCTAAGAAATTTATACCGTCTTATTGAGTCTTTATAGAACGAATTGCCACCGTCAATTATTATGTCATTTTCTTTTAGGTAAGACAATAATTCCTCTATGAGCAAATCAACTGGTTTACCAGCTGTCACCATTATCCATATTATTTTTTGTTTTGGTAGCTTGTTGATAAGCTCCTCAATAGAAAAAGCAACTTCAATACTGTGCTTTTTTATTTTATTTAGTGGCTCAGGACTTCTATTGTAGGCAACAACATCTATACTTTTATCATGAAGATTTAAAACCATATTAAAGCCCATACGTCCTAAGCCGATAAAGCCGAGTTTCATGTTATTATCTATTGACGTTATATTTATATACTTATTGTTCGGTTTATCTTTTAAGTAATATAGCCCTTACTGGTGAAGCATCTCCTTTTTTTATTTTTAATGGTAATCCATAAAAAAAGTAATTTCCTTGCTTAACCTTGCTTAAATCAAGCCCTTCAAATATTGGGATATTATTTTTTAATAATAGCTTATGAGTTTCATGATTTGGCTGTTCTCTCTCAATTCCTAACGAGTCAATACCAACTGCTTTTACCTTTTTAGATGCTAAATACTCTGCACCGCTTTTTTCTAAATAGGTGAAGCTAAAATTAAATTGCTTGTCAGGCTTATTTTTTGTTTTTAATAAAACAATATCATTTTTATTTATTTTTTTATTTTTTAAATGATTTTTAGTTATTACATTTTCTATTTTTGTGAAATCCAAAACAATTGCAGTGCCCATGAATTTTTCCAAGCTGATTTTTTCAATAGTTTTTCCTCTTGATAAAAAATGATATGGTGCGTCCACATGTGAGCCTGCATGTGCTTCAATTTCAATTTTGGACTCGTTAGAGCCGTCTTTGATGGTTTTAGTTACTATAACCCTAGAACGTTTTTCTGGCAAATTCCTCCAAACAGCCATACTATCGTAGATTAACGGTGATAAATCATATATTTTCATTTTTGTTGTTGCCTTTCCAATAGGTCAGCATAAGCAGGCCTTGTAGGCTCTACCCATTTAAAGCCATCACTCTCTATTAGTTTATCTGCTTTGATAGGACCCCAACTTCCAACTCTATACTTAAAAGGATTCTTATTTTTGAAGAATTCAACTAAATCATCAAAGATGCGCCAAGCATACTCAACCTCTTTCCAGCTTGTAAACAATGTTTGATCTCCAATCATAACATCATAAAGAAGCCTTTCGTATGCTTCTGGGCTATTTGGTCCAAATTTACATTCATGACAAAACTCCATGTTTACGTCTTCTATTGTTACTTTATTGCCAGGCACCTTGGCATTAAATCTTAAGGTGATGCCCTCATATGGCTGTACCCTTATTATCAACATATTATTTGCTAGATGGAAGTTCTGAAATACATCAAATGGGGCTTTTTTATACACTATCACAATTTCAGTTGCCCTTTCCTTTAGCCTCTTTCCTGTCCTTAAATAAAACGGCACTCCTTTCCACATGATGTTGTTTACTTCAAGCTTTAAAGCTGCATAAGTCTCTGTTGTTGAGTCATTACGCACTTCAGGCTCGTTTGTATAAGACAAGACCTTTTTGCCATTTATTTCACCTTCACTATACTGACCTGTAACTGCAATATTATGGATGTTATTTTTGCTAAACTTGATAGATTTCAACACCTTTATCTTAGCATTCCGTAAGTCGTCAGCATTTAAGCTTTTTGGTGGTTCCATAGCTACTAGTGTAAGTAGCTGCATCATATGGTTTTGCATAACATCACGGATTGCCCCTGCATTATCATAGTAATCTCCTCTACCTTCAACGCCTATACTTTCTGCCACTGTGATTTGGACATGCTTTATGTACTCTGTGTTCCATAATGGCTCAAAGATGCTGTTCGCAAATCTGAGTACTATAAGATTTTGCACAAGCTCCTTGGCCATGTAATGATCTATCCTATAAATCTGCCTTTCGGTGAAAACCTTTGAGATAGATTTGTTGAGTGCTCTTGCTGAAGTCAAATCATAACCAAATGGTTTCTCAAACATCACTCTGTTGTAGGCTTTATGCACTTCCTTATTTGTAAGCCTTGCTTTTTTTAAATTATTTACAATTGTGCTGAAATAGGATGGATGCGAAGCCAAATAGAATATCCTTTCACATTGGCGGTATTCAAGTCCTGAAATACGCTCCATTAGTTGTTTTAACAAAGTGTAATCATTTTCATTGGAAAATTCCATTACATGATAATGAATCCTTGAGACTAATTTGTTTGCAGTCTCGTCTATTATTTTAATTCTTGAGTACTTTTTAATTGAATCAAGCACTTCTTTTCTGTAGTCTTCATTGGTTTTTTGTTTTCTTGAAATACAAATTATGCTAAAATTTTCTTTAAGATAATTCTCACGTTCAAGGTAATAAAGCGCAGGGAGAAGCTTTCTGTGAGTAAGATCACCTGTTGCTCCAAATATTGAAAAGATGTAATTAGTGTTGTTCATTTTAATCATAAGAATAAAACTCCAGCAAATCCAGCACCAAGCAAACCAACGTTATAGTTAAGCACTAAATAAATTGGTACTTTTTTTAAAACATCTGAAAGTTTATAGCTTTGCAAAAATGTTTTTACAAACTTATTATCAAATATATCTCTATTTTTTGGAGCTATACCCCCTGCAATATACGCCCCACCCCATGATAAGGAATCAAGTGCAAAATTTCTTGCGAATCTAGCATAAACTAATTTGAATATTTCAAACGTAGCCTTACATGTGGCATCAACTCTTCTGTATTTAGATATTAATTCAGGTGGGCTATTTGTCTCATCAATTTTTTTTGTATAGCACGTTTCTTTAAACTTTTTAGTTTTCCTTAAAAACAGATAGATATTGCTTATACCTCTTCCAGATAAAAGCTGTTCATAGCTCATACTCTCTTTTATTTTTCTGTGCTTTTTAATAAAATTTACTAATTCTAATTCTTGCTTATTTTGTGCAGGAAAATCTGTATGGCCAGCTTCTGACGGAAGTGGAATGTAAGCATTGTTGTGCTCGTCATAGACTAATATCGCTTTGCCTAATCCTGTTCCAGCTCCTATTAGTAGAATAGGAGCTTTTGAAACTTTTTGAGCATTTTTAATTACAATCACATCATCTTTAGTAAGCAGATTTATGCCGTATCCTACTGCTTCAAAGTCATTAATTAGAAAGATTTTTTCCAATTTTGTTTTATTTAGCAATTGTTTTTTACTTATACTTAATTTAGCATTCGTTATTTTTGCTTTATCTCTATTATGAGAGATGACACCAGCAATGCCAAAACATGCCTTTGTTATTTTTATTCTATAGTCCTCTTGCAGATATTCTATTATTTCATTAATAGCATAATATAAAGATCTTAATTCTTGGGTTTTAAAATGGAATGAAAGAAGAAGGTTAGGCTTACTATTCTTAACACCAAAAACACCTATGTTGGTGTTAGTACTTCCTATATCGCAACCTAAAATACAATACTCGTAGCTTTTTTTGCTGAATTTTTTGTACTCTTTTTTTATAAATGACATATAAAAAAATTTTAAAATCTTCGATTTTAAAATTTTTTCCTTTATACAGAGACGTAATGCAGATTCTTTTTAGCTAAAAATGAGGCTAAACCTATATATAGGAGTAGCCCCATTGCATAAAAACCTTTGAGGTGATTCCCATGCAAGAAGTAAAAAATAATCAATCTTTTTCTATTTTTCTATTTTTGGGAGGAACGACAAATTCCATAGAAGGGGTAATTGAAGAATCAAATATGAGCTAAGGACATCATATTCTAAAGCAGATTCTATAACTGCACGCCCTATTCTGATATGCTTGTATGACTCTATTCAGTTTTAATAAAATAATGAGATGTTAAAGAATGAAGGGTTGATTCAGTTTATGATTACTTTAATCTTAGCTAAGACCATTCTGCATTACGTACTAAAACAAAACCTTTAAATACTACCTAGATAATGCAAAATATATTATATAAAATATATTAGGGGGGGACTTTAATGTCGAATAAGGACATATTTAATGTCTTTTTAAGGGAAAAACCTGCAATGATGCTAATAGAGCTTAAGAATTCCAAATTAGAGTTATACGCTTCATCAATAGCAAAGCAAGTAGATTGCACTTATTCTCATGTTGTGAAGATATTGCAGGAAATGCAAAAAG
>CAZGEW010000006.1:0-29976 GCA_964524225.1 uncultured Methanosarcinales archaeon
TCCATTAAACCCTGAAAAGGTATTGCTCTTTAAGAAAGAGTTTGCAATCCCAAGAAATGTAAGAATAAGCACTCACAGGTTTCTTGATAAGGAAAATGTTGAAAATACCGAGGCAAAGCAATTATTGATGGAAGCATCTGACTTCAGTATTAAACAAAGGATTATCACTCAGAAAAATGAAAAGGAATTAGAAATCCCAAAAAAAGCCCTGCCTGAAGAATTATTCCCGCCATGTATAAAACTAATTCTTAATGGACTTGAAGATGGTAGGAAAAGGGCTTTATTTATCTTAATTAATTACTTAACGTCAATTGGCTGGGACTATGTTATGATAGAAAAAAGATTAAAGGAATGGAACAGCAAAAATAAAGAGCCATTAAGGGAGGTTTATTTACTTGGACAATTAAGATACCACAAGCAAAACAAAAAAAATATTCTACCTCCAAATTGCAATAATGAGATGTATATGTTAGGCATAGGTGTTTGTAAGCCGGACAACTTATGTCAAAAAATAAAAAATCCTGCCCAATACTCTATTAGAAAAGTGCAACGAAAACTATATAAATAAGCAGATAAAAAGCTATAAATACAAAATGGAGGTGATATGATGGCTTTTGGCGTACAAGAAATAACACTGGCTATTATAATAGGTACATTAGCAGCAATTGTATATTCGTTAAGAATCTTGGTCTTAATGGAGAGGAGAATTGCTAGGATCGAAGAGCATATAGAGAGGGTTGTTGATAAGATTATAAAAGAAGAAATAAAGATTGAAAGATCAATTAAAAGAAGATAGAGTCCCAAATAGCAATCACGAATTTAAAATAACCGAAGAAAAAGCACGTGAGATAGCTAAAAATTCAGGCATAAATAATCCAGATAAAGTTGCTTTTGTATTTAGAAGTGTAGTAGATATTGAATCTTTAAATTCAAATTCATTGCCTAAATACAAATATTATAGTAACAAGAATAGAAATTTTATAATTATAAATGATAATAAAGGAGATTATATTATCGAAGTCCATTCTGAGAAAGTTCCATATGGAAATAATGACATATTATCATACATAGCTTATTTAGACCCAACTTCTGGGAAATATTTAGGAACTTTTAAACAGATAACATCCAGATAGTTAGAAAGTTAATTATTTTTGTTTTAAAGTTAAACCACAGCTTCACAAATCATCTCAGAATTAGGCAATTTCTGGTTTATTTGCTGGGAAATAATTGGATTCTTTTCAACAATTTTATTTCTTACTTTAATCTGGAATGTTAATCGAATGTCTATTTTGTTGCCGTCATAAACATTTGCATTAAAAGACCATTTTGGAATTGATAAAAGTTCTTTCTTATCCAAATTCAAAAATTTGGAAGCATCAAAAATCTGTATACCAACTAAAAATCCTTCTTTATCAACATCTACCACTATGCTATCTAATAGTTCAATTGATTTAGCATACTTTCTATCTTTAGTTTTGAAAAATAGAATGTCATGTTTAAAATCATAATCTACTTCCCCTTTGCCCTGAATTGACTTTCTTATTATTTTTTCTTTCTCCATTTTTACAATCTTGGTATTTCGCTTTTGTCTATTATGTAAAAGGTAACTATCTCAATTTTATTAGGTTGTATATCAAGTATAAGCCTTAATACTTCGTTTTTGCTGTAATCGTAAAACACTGCATAATTCCTGTTATGCTGTATGCCCACTAATATAGGAATTTTAGTTGATAAATACTCTTTAAGTACCGATTCTTTAAAAATCTTTCTTTCTTCTTCATCGAGACGGAAAAATGTATGTTGTGTTGTTATTATCTGATCATTGGTGTAATTTTTAATAATTTCAAGAAATGTTTTTACTTCAATCTTCTCTTCAATTTTATGTCCCTTAGCCATTATTTTATATAAACTAGGATATAATTTAAGATTTTTCCTAAATAAAGCCCCCGATTCTTTACGATTTTTGAGAGTGTGCCCCTAAACGTAATTCCTTATTGCTCACTTTATTCGCTTTATTGAAACGAGCCCCCGAAAAAACTTTTCGGAACGAAATTTGCCAGAACTCTATTTCATTCGTAAGCTGGCGGAGAATATAACAAGCGCATACGTTAATTTACTCTATTTTCAGCTAAAACCTTGACCACATTTGGGTCTAGTAGTGTGGTTATGTTGCCATAGTCTGTACTGCCTTCTGCAATTGCTTTCAATATTCTTCTCATTATTTTTCCACTTCTTGTTTTTGGCAAATCGTCAGCAAATTGTATCTTATCTGGCTTTGCAATTGGACCAACATGCTCTGCAACATGCCTTTTTAGCTTTTCCTTTAGTGATTCACTTTTTTCATAGCCATTTTTTAAAACTGCAAAAGCATAAATCGCTTGGCCTTTTATTTCATGAGGATAAGGTGCAACTGCAGCTTCTGCAACTGCCTCATGACTTACAAGAGAGCTCTCTACTTCAGCACTTCCAATCCTGTGACCTGCTACCTTTATCACATCATCACTCCTTCCCATAATCCAGAAATATCCGTCTTCATCTATTTTTGCAGTATCTCCTGTCAAATAAATTCCAAATTTTTCAAAATAGGCATGTTTGTATCTTTGCGGATCTCGCCATATAGTTCTTAACATACCTGGCCATGGATTTCTTATTACTAGGTAACCACCCTCATTAACGTTTGCTTTGCTTCCATCTTCTCTTAACACGTCAGCTACAACTCCAAAAAAGGGCTTTGTAGCTGAGCCTGGTTTAAGCGGAGTTGCTCCCGGCAGAGGGGTAATCAATATGCCTCCTGTTTCTGTTTGCCACCATGTATCAACAATAGGGCAACTCTTCTTTCCTATAACTTCGTAATACCACATCCAAGCTTCTGGATTTATTGGTTCGCCAACTGTGCCAAGAAGCCTTAAACTTTTCAAATTAGAGTCTTTTGGCCATTTGTCACCCTCTTTTGCAAGAGCCCTAATTGCAGTTGGCGCAGTATAAAAGATTGTAACCTTATATTTTTCAATTATACGCCAGAACCTATCAGGCTTTGGAAACATAGGAGCGCCTTCATACATCACAACAGTAGCACCATTTGATAAAGGACCATAAACAATGTACGAATGGCCTGTAATCCATCCTATGTCTGCTGTGCAAAAATAGATATCCTTCTCTCTTATATCAAAAACCAATTTAAATGTTAAGTAGGTGTAAAGCAAATAGCCTGCTTGGGTATGCAAGATTCCTTTTGGTTTGCCTGTTGTCCCACTCGTATACAGTATAAACAATGATTCCTCTGCATGCAAGCTTTCTGGTTCACAGTAATCTTTTATGTCATTTTGAGTCATTAAGTCATGCCACCAATAATCTCTTCCACTAACCATATTAACACTATTATCAGCTCTCTTAACAACGATAACATTTTTAATTGAAGGACATTCCTTTAAGGCAGCATCAGCATTATCTTTTAATGAGAATATTTTTTCATTCCTAAAGCTGCCATCTGCTGTTATGAGCAGCTCTGCATTAGAGTCTTGAATCCTATCCTTCAATGCGTCATAGCTAAAGCCAGCAAATACAACAGAATGGATTGCACCAATCCTAGCGCAAGCTAGCATTGCAATAGGCAGTTCTGGTATCATAGGCAAATAAATCTCAACTATGTGGCCTCTTTTAACGCCTATCTTTTTTAGAATATTTGCAAATTTACATACTTCTTTGAATAATTGCCTATATGTATATGTTTTACCTTCTCCACTTTCAGGCTCCCAAATTATAGCTATTTTATCCTTTCTTGAGTTTTTTATGTTTCTATCCAAGCAATTGTAACAAACATTGAGGTAGCCTCCTTCAAACCACTTAAAGAATCCTTGGTCATTTCTCAATATAATATCCCATTTTTTGAACCATTCTAACTCGTTTGCTTTTTCAGCCCAAAACGCTTCTGGATTTTCTATAGATTTCTTATACATGAAAGAATACTCTTGCATATTCTTGATATAAGAATTTCTACTAAACTCGTTACTTGGATAGAAAACTCTTTTTTCCTTCAGAATTGAGTCTATGAATTCTGGCATTATGCACCTCTTTTCAGTGATAGCTAAATTCCATAAACAGCATAAATTTAAATATTATTAATAACTTTTAAGTGGTAAAAAAGAAAAATTTATAAAACTTTGAATATCTCCCCAGGATATTTTTTAATAATTTATTTTAAACCTTAAGATAGCTGCAATTCCTCCTAATCCATCTAATTTTTGACCGCCTTCATGCTCTGAGCTTATAATCTCAATTTCTCCTTTTGTTTTATCAACAAGCTTGAAAATTTTTTCAATCGCATTGAAAAAATTTTCTTTCCTAGATTTTTGTATGAAGGTATCAGTTATTAACAATTCTTTTACAGCACCGATTAAAGTGGCATTTTCTGTCTCTTTTAATCCATACACAGCAAGATTATTTTTTGCAATTTCTACAAATAGTTCTTCAACCTTGTTTATTTCTTTTGCCGTCCTTTCCTGTTTTAGCGCTTCTCTTACCTCAGGTCTTTTGATTACTTCCTCAATGCCATTTCTTGTTGCTGACGAACAAGTTGCGAGTATTATTTTCTGTTTTAGCTCATTATCTTTTAGCTCCTTCATTAAGTCCTCTTTCCAGAAAGCAGGAGAAGCTATAATTACTTGCTTAATCTTGTACCTTTCAACATATTCATTTATTTTACCGATAATAGTTAAATAGAAATTTTCTTTCTTTATATTTTCCTCCCTTTTCTTTTGAACATTTCCTTTGATATGGGTTAATATCTCATAACCATATTTTTTGAATATAGCGAAATATGCCTCTTCTCTATCATGAACGCATATAAGCAATGATGATTTTTTTTCAGAGCAAGCCTCCTTAAGCTTATCAAATTGGTATTTAAGCCATTGCTCCTTAATTATCGTGATTGTAGTGTTATCGTCAACACTGAAAGTATGGTAGCTTCCTAATGGTATTTCATCTGGAGCTTCTTTTATAACCCCACCAATCCTCAAGATATTTGAATATTTGCTAAACTCTACTTTCTCAACCTCAAGCTTGATGAAAACTGGCTTTTTTATTGCCTCTTTAGATTTTTCTTCATCTGATGTAGATTTTATTTTCCTTAATGTTTTGCCTTGGGCAATGTCATTTGGCTCTACTATTGTGCTTAAATACCATAAATCATCGAGGTTTTGAGTTAAGATTTTAACCTCACCCTTTCTTAAGTTAGAATAGAGGAGTTTCATGTACAGCGCTAAAGCAAAAACATTTAAATATGTTACTACATAATAAAAAATCCAATGGCTTTGCCATTGGATTTTTTACGAAATAAGAAGGAAAGATGCTATGATAGGACAAAAGAAAGCTCAAGGTGGTGGTGTAAATGCTGCTATTTTGATTGCCATAATTGCTGGTTTGATTGTTTTATATATCGTATTTTTACCAACATCTGAGAGAGAAAAACTAATACAGCCTTCAAAAGATGAAAAAGCCACTTTAGAAGGTAATATCCTTTTGAAGGCATCTCCTGGTTTATTAACAACAAATAAATTTTTAGAAGATGAAAAAACTATTCCAAACATATTTTTAGTTGAGACCACAAATGCAAAAGAACTTGAGAGAATAAACGCATTTATTGTAAGGAATGGGTGGTTCGATAAAAAAACTAAAAGAGTAACTTTTGAGATAGATGATTACGAGAATGTAGACGATGTAATCCTTACCTTTACTGCAAAAAAAAGAAATGGTATTTTAAGCATAAAGCTAAATAATGAGGTTATTTTTGAGAATGAGCTCACAAGCGAAAACATAGAGCCAATTAATCTGGATAAAAAGCTTCTTCGCCAAACAAACTCGCTTGAATTTAGCGTCTCTTCTGTTGGCGCAAGATTCTGGACTACTAATGAGTACAGTTTAGAAAACATTAAAATAATTGGTGACATAACTGATACAAGCAAACAGCAAAGCCAAAATATATTTACAATAACTGACTCTGAATATGCAAGTATGGACAAAGCCACATTGAAATTTATTCCCTATTGCTCTAATGTAAATGATGTTGGGGCTTTAGACATATTTATCAACAACAAAAAGCTTTTTTCGTCTGTTCCAGTTTGTGATAATGCATATAAGCAAAGTATACCTAAAGGCATGTTGAACGAAGGCGAAAATAATCTTGTGCTAAAAACCAGTAAAGGAAGCTATAGTGTTGAGCAGATTAGAATAGCTCTTGAATTCAAAGAGCCTAAAGTAAAGACATATTATTTTGAGATAAGCAATACCGCTTTTGATGATATAACGAATGACAAAAAAGATGTTATGATAACAATAAAATTTGTTAATGACTTAAAGGAAAAAAGGGTAAAACTCGACATTAACGGACATATTGAAACAATAGAAACAGAAAAAGCTCAGTATTCAAAAAACATAAACAGCAAGGTTTCAGAAGGTAACAATTACATAAGGTTAGAGCCAATAGATGAAGATTTAGAGGTTGTTGAGTTGAAGATTGAACTGCAATAAAAAAATATAATAAAAAATTTCACCAACTAAGTTGGTGAAATTTTTTAAAAAGAGGTGAATTAAAAGAGTTCTTAATATTCTTATATGTCAAAAACCACCCGTCATAGACGGGTGGCATGATTGGCGAAGCCTTGCAAGCCATGCCGTGCAGACAGGTGGTTTTTGAGCATGCTCGAAAATATACCATCTTGTGCTCGTACATTGGACTTACGTCCATTAGTCATAGACTAATGGTATATTTTCGACATATTAAAAGATAAATGGTGATAAACAAATAAAATGGTAAGATGGCCTTTTAGAAAAAGAAAATACAAAAGACTTGAAGATGTTCCATCAGATGAATTAGCAAGGGTTCAAGAAGAAGCCATTATAGAGAAGAAAGAAAGAGAAAGACATGAACGTGTAGAAGCTAAAGCAAGGGAGATGCTTGAAGAAGAAGAAGCTCGCAAAAGAGCTGAAGAGTTACGTAAAAATGACAAAGACAAAAGCACAACATCAAGCTTGGTTGTGAATGCAGTAACAAAAAATCCTCATTGGTTTGCATTGCTCTTATTATTAATTTTAGTTATCATTATTGGAATATCTATTTCAGATTCATTAAGAGATTTATTGAAGCTAGTAGTCCTGTTTCTTATGCGTTTTATAGTGCCAATAATTATAGTCCTACTATTCATAATAATTATAATACGTGGATTTAGAGATAAAGATCCTGCATCAAAATGGATTGCTGGTGCATTTTTGATATGGGTTATAGATATGTTGCCTGCAGAAATCTCTTTTTTCGGCTTTACAACTAATTTGCCATCAAGGTTGTTAGGAGCGCCTTATGCTGGCTTTGAATTTGACCTTCAAGGCACATTAGACACAAATTGGATAGCACTGCTGACTTCTACTACTTTCATAATTATTATAGTGCTCGGGTTCATTAATGATGCTGTAAGGAAAAATGTTCTTACTCTGCCTTTGTACTTTGTTATACTAATTATCATAAATAACTTCACTGAAAATTTTGCACTTAGATTTCAAACGCCATTATTAAATTACATTGCACTTGTCATGATAATTATTACATTCTTCTTTGCTTTTAGGTACAGAGAAAAACTACGAGAAAAAGGGCTCTACGATTTTCCAACATTTCTTTTCATGGCTCTTGTTGTCTCATTTTTCTCTGTCAATAATGGATGGCTAGCAAATAGACGCGCATGGTTCCATATATTTTATATTTTTATGTTTGGGCTTTTTTATGTAAGAAAAAGAGAGCCTGACAATCCAAGTGCATGGCATCTTACAATACCATTATTGCTTATAGCTGATTTCTATCTTTATAACTTCATGTGGCTTTTGAGTAATGAGCTTGAAGGGTTGCAATTTGTCCCTATACTTGTGTTAGCTGTTATATTGTATTGCCTTGACAAAACAGAAAGCAATTATGCTGGATGGGCAATAGGTTTTATAGTAGCACTTATTGTTCTTTCTGCACTGCCAGCATACACAATAGATACAGGAACTATAGAATATAAAGCTAAAAGGGGCTACACTTTTAAAGAATTCACTAGCCAGTTTGCTGATAAAATAAGAGAGATAATAGAAGGCAGGCTTGATATAGCGACAGCAGGACTTTACAGAGGAAATGTTGAAAAAAACAGATATGAAAGCCTTGGGGTTTATTTCAGCAATATAAGGGCAGCGGATCCTAAATTTTATGTTAAAGAGCCCATTACAGTTTGGGGCTCTATCAGAAGCAAAACTTATAAGGATGCTGTTGTTATAAATTTTGATTGCTACAGATGGAAGAATAATAAGAAAATAAAGGCTGACAGAAAAATACCTAATATAAAGTTTCCAATTTTTACATTAGAAGAGATTGATACAGAATGTGTGTTTTCACCTACACAAGAAAAAAATAAAGAGTTTAATGTGGGCTCAAATATAATTACATTCTCTGCTGACTACAATTTTGGCACAGATGCTTATCTCAAGGTTTATTTTATGGATAGAGATAGATATAGAGCTTATACAAGAGAGGATATTGAGCCACTTACGGAATTTGGCGTAAAAGACAAAAATCCATCTGCTGTTTTTACAAATGGTCCTGTAGAAATAGGTATGAGCACTGGCCAGCCATTGATTACAGTAAGCAGAGGCTATGCAATAAAGCCTACTATAGGCATTACTTTGACAAACAGAAAAGAGATACAAGACAAGGACAAAAAAATATTTTCAAAATGGGATGGTAAAATAAAGCAAATAACAGAGCTTGTTTTGCTGCTTCCACATGGGATTAAGCTACATAATGATGATGAGCCAGATAGTCTTAAAAGATATTGCACCTCAAACATAAATGAAGAGAAGATTAAGTGTCCTTGCAGTATGCCGTTTTACAGATACACAAAAGATGATTGCAAAACCTCATGCACAAAACAGGTTCTTAAGCCATGCGAAGAAGCATGTGGAGTTAGTAATACAGATGCTGATGAAAAGAAGACCTGCAATAATGAATGTGGAACTGCAAAGGATAATTGTGAAAGTGATTGCGAGCTTCTATTTCAAGTCAGTGAGGGAGAAGGCGACAAAGGTGAGGAATACAAGGGCTATGCATTGGATATCGAAAGCAAAGAGTTCAAGGAATTAAACAAGGACATAGACAAGCATAGAAGCTTTATGTGCAGATTAGAGCCAACAGAAGATGTTCTTGATAACACCCCAATAACAACAAGGTACTTTAGAGTAAGAGCAAGATATAATTATTCACTTGAGAATTCTGTTACAGTAAATGTTGAAGAGCTTCCATTAGAGTATGCAGATACTGTTCCAGATTGGTTGTACAAGACTGCATTAGAGCCTGGCCCATATCCAGATATTTATTTCCCAGGTTACAGCCCTGATTTGATTTCAGCAATTGCTCTTGTTGAAAGTAGATGGCGTCATTGCTGTCCTGAAAGCGGTACGTGTAAGGTTGTAGATGAATCCTCTTGCGAAAACAACAGAGTATTTACAAGCTATGATGGAAGTAGTGTTGGAATAATGCAGATAAATGTTAAATGTGATGGATGTCCTGCAAGAAATAAAAAACTTGAAGATGCAGTTTGCAATGGCAAAACCATCTATGACAGAGAATGTAACATACGAGTAGGCAAAGAGATTTTGAGAGATAATTTTAATAAATATAAGGGTGGGATTAATGTAAATGTATTACAACAAATTTGCAATAAAGAGAGACATCCAGATAGATTTCAAAAATATTTAAGTTATGAAGATATAAGAGCCGCTATAAGAGCTTACAATGGCTGGGGCTGTAGTCCTGAGTCATCATGTAATAAAGCATGTGCAAAGTCAAGAAATCCTACAAAGTGTGTGCAAGACTGTATATCTGGCACTGTTGATTATGTTGAAAAGGTTTTAGAAAAGTGGAACAAAATAAAGGAGGGTGTAATTATTGATACTTCAAATATTGCAGAGGCATTGGCAAGTGAAGATGTGATATCAGTTCATGAAGAAGGAACACAAGATGTATTAATACCAGAAACACACTCAAGTGAAGCAATTCAACAAATTTTACCCCCAACTAATGCAAAGGCTATAGATACACCCTATAGAAGTAATAGTATAAGTATTTCATGGACTGCTTCTACTACCCCAAATGTTAACTACCTTGTTTATCAATATGAACAACAAACTGATATAAATAGAAATATTTACACCACTGCAAATACAGAATATGTAGATACAAATGTAGATAATGGTGTTAATTATTATTACAGAATAACCGCATATAATGATTTTGGAGAATCAAATTATGCAAAAACAAGTATTGTTGCATCAATTGATGATAGACCACCATGAACAAAAAAACAACCCTAATATTTTTCGTTTTGCTCCTTTTTATTTTAGGATGCAACTCACTATCTAGAAAAACAACAAAAGATATAGATTTGCATATAGGCTTTGACGGTTTAATTTTAGAATTTGTTAAGAATACCCCTCCTTTAAAAATTTTTGAAGGTGAAACATTTCCAGTTGTTTTAAAGGTCAAAAATAGTGGAGCGTATAGCATAAGAAATAATGAAGAAACTAAAGAAGAAGCAATATTATCTTTGGGGGTTGAAAGGGATTATACAAAAAGTGTAAAGCTATTATCAGGAGCAAGAATAAAACCAGTTACGCTGGACGAGCCAGACTCAAAAATAATTGATAATGCAGCAAGTTTTACTCTTGAGAGTAAAAGCAAAATAAACCTAAAAGGAGAGGAAGAAATTATAAGCTATAATGTTGAAGCAGGTAAGATTGATCCGCAAAGCGAAGCACATCCTTCATCTGTTACAGCAAACTTATGCTACCCTTACCAAACCAAATTAGAAACTGCTGTATGCATAGAGCCTGATATAAGTGGATTAAGACCTGGAAGAAGGGTTTGCAAGGTCCAAGATTTGATTTTTAGTCAAGGACAAGGTGCTCCGATTGCTGTAACAAAAATTGAGGTGAATATGTTACCTACTTTAGCAAAGGCGCAAGATTCGCAGAACGAAAAGATGAATATAAGACCACACTTCTTAATTTACATAGAGAATAAAGGAAAAGGAACTGTAATAGCTAAAGAAGAGGTCAAAAATTTCTGCACAAAAAGCAAAACAAGTCATGAAAACCTGAATAAAATCTATGTAAAAGCATCTTTGGCTGATTTACAGCTAGATTGCGGGATAAAAGAGAAAGAAAAAAAAGAAACATATATAAAACTAAAGGATAATAAAGAGCTTGTAAGATGTGTTGTCAAAGAAGAAGATAGCATAGAAGGTACAAAAGATGCTTATTTATCACCTCTAAACATAGAGTTAAATTATGGCTACTCTGATTCAATATCAGCAAATTATTTTATACAAAAAGTATTGAAATCATAAAAATTTATAAATTAATGTAAGAATGATGCAAATAAAACACAAAAAAATTTTTTCCTCTGGAAAAAATTTTTTTATAATGATAATAATTTTGCTACTTCTGATTTCAGGGTGTAAAGGTAGGAAAAGCATTGAAAAGGCTTTAGAAGAGGTAAGGTTAGGTACAGAAGGAATTGTAATGAGTTTCTTGCCAAATGCGCCGCCTGACAAGATAGTAGTTGAAGGTGAGCAAAAAAGTGAATTTGATGTTATACTAGGGGTTAGAAATAAGGGTGCTTATCCACAACCTGAAGATAAAAAAAATGCTCCTGAGATGTATATTTTCTTAGGTGGAATTGATTCAAAAATATTTTCATATGAATCAAAAGATGAAAAATCAAAAGAACCAAGCAAAAGTGCTTTAGAAGGAAGAAGTACAATAAATCCAATTGGAGGACTTGATATAATAGGTTACACAGCAACTATTGATGGAAAAAATTTGGATGTTGAAAAATTTGAGCCGACTTTAATGGTTACAGCTTGTTATCATTACGAGACTATTGCTAGTAATTCTGTTTGTATTGACCCTAATCCCTATTCAACACTCAATGAAAAAAAGGTTTGTGAAATACATGATATAACCTTGTCAAGCCAAGGTGCTCCGATTGCTGTTACACAAATTGATGAAGAAGCATTTGCCAAAAAGACTAAATTCAAGATTACAATAAAAAATCTTGGTAATGGAGATGTATTGCTTGAAGATGTATTACAAAAATGCAACCCTGAAGGCACTGAAAAAATCTTGAATGATGATATTAATAAAGTATTGCTTAAATCTGTTAAAATATCTAACAATCAATTAGTATGCGGGCCTTTCAGAGATAAAATTCAAGCTACAAGTGGCTTTGTAAGACTCTTGAATGGTGAAGGCTTTGTGATATGTGAGCTTTCAGAATATAGTAATAAAATATCAGCTTATACATCACCAATGTCTATACACATTAGCTATGGTTATAGAAGCTCTATCGAGAAAAAAATACAGATAAAGAAGGAAAAAATATAAACAAACATAACCTTTATAAATTAGATATTATTCTTAAAAATTTGTGTTTATCACGGAAATTAAAAGTCTGAAAAGATTGCCTTTCAGTACAGTTGACTAAACTGTCTTCTACAAAAGGTAGTAATTAAAAGGCTTATTTTATTTGCTTTAGATGATTAAATAAGATATACCTTACATCATTCCCTCGTGGTATAACACTCAACAAACGGAGAAAAATCAATTCCGAAGGAAGTGATTTTTCCATTATAAAATGCCTAGAACAAGACAGCCAAGAGCAGGAAGTATGCAGTTTTGGCCAAGGGTAAGAGCTAGATATAGTTATGCAAGAATAAGAAATTGGCCATCAAGCAAAGAAGTAAAGCCTCTTGGTTTTGCTGGCTATAAAGTTGGTATGAGCCATATGCTGCTTGTTGATAATCGCCAACATTCTTTGACAAAAGGCTCAGAGATTTTTTGCCCGATTACAATCATTGAGTGTCCATCACTCAAAACTGCTTCTATCAGATTTTACAAAAACACCATAAATGGTGCACAATTATGTAGCGAGGTTCTTGCTGACTCTCTTAATAAAGATTTAGAAAGAAAAATTACACTCCCAAAAATGAGAGGTAAACAACCGGATAGCTTTGATTTCGTAAGATTGCTTTGCTACACTCAACCAGCACTAGTAGCCATAGGCAAAAAAAAGCCAGAAATATTTGAGATTGCTATCGGCGGAAGTAAAGAGCAGCAATTAGCTTATGCAAATGAAAAGCTTGGCAACGAAATAACAGTTAATGAGGTCTTTAAGGAAGGCCAATTTATTGATGTTCATTCTTTGACAAAAGGCAAGGGCTTTCAAGGTCCAATAAGAAGATTTGGCATTCAATTAAGACATCATAAATCAGAGAAGAGTAGAAGAAATCCTGGCTCATTAGGACCATGGAGAGCACAAGGACATGTTATGTGGAGGGTTGCACATGCTGGCAAACTTGGATTCCATTTAAGGACAGAATACAACAAATGGCTCATAAAAATTGGTAACAAGGCAGAAGAAATCAATGTCAAAGGAGGCTTTGTAAATTATGGCAATGTAAAGAATCCTTACATTTTGCTGAAGGGCTCTATTGCTGGGACTAAAAAAAGACTGATTAGATTGAGTGAACCAATAAGACATAGTAGAGAATTGCAAGAACCTCAAATTGCATATATAAGTCTTGAATCAAAACAGGGAGGATAAATAACAGGCAGGATAAATGAAACTAGACATTTTAGATAATAACTCCAACAAAGTAGGCGAGCTCAAATTGCCGCAGCAATTTGAAGAAGAGTTCAGACCAGACTTAATAGCAAGAGCTGTTTTAGCAGTCCAAAGCCACAAAAGACAAAGCTATGGCGCAAGCAGATTAGCTGGAAAAAGGGCGTCTGCAAAATTATCAAGAAGGAGAAGAGATTACAGAGGCTCGTATGGACATGGCATTTCAAGAGTTCCGAGAAAGATAATGTCAAAAAGAGGCTCACGATTAAATTGGGTTGCAGCATTTGCTCCGGGTACTGTTGGAGGTAGAAAAGCACACCCTCCAAAATCTGAAAAAATATGGTGGAAAAAGATAAATGAAAAAGAGAGAAAAAAGGCAATAAGAAGTGCAATTGCAGCTACAATGCTTAAAGATATTGTTGCAGAAAGAGGCCACTTTATTCCTAATAACTATCCATTTATTTTAGACGATAAATTTGAGTCATTAAGTAAAACAAAAGATATAATTGAAGCCTTCAAAAAATTAGGCTTAGGGAATGAGCTAACACGAGTGAAAGAGAAGAAGATAAGAGCAGGAAAAGGTAAATCAAGAGGTAGAAAATACAAAATAAAAAAAGGTCCTTTAGTAGTGATTTCAAAGATGGGCAATTTAAGCAAGGCACTTTCAAATGTAACAGGAGTAGATGTTGTTGATGTCAAAAGCCTAAATACAGAGCTGCTTGCACCAGGCACAAAGCCAGGAAGATTGACTCTTTGGACAAGTGCTGCAATAGGTCTCTTAGAAAAAGAAAATTTGTTTAATTAAAATGGATCCTTACAAAATAATTAAATACCCGCTATCAACTGAAAAGTCAATAAGGTTAATGGAATCTGAAAATAAACTGATTTTTGTAGTAAACAAAAAGGTAACAAATAGTGAAATAAAGAGTGCTATAGAAGATATATTCAAAGTCAAGGTTGATAAGGTCAATACATATGTGAATGCAGACGGTGAAAAAAGAGCATATGTGAAATTTGCTGCTAGTAGTCCTGCCATAGACATAGCAACTAAGATGGGGCTGATGTAAAATGGGAAAAAGCTTGATTCAACAGAAGAGGGGTAAAGGAAGTCCAAGATATAGGGCGCCTAGCTTTAGATATAAAGGAAACGCTGGTTTTGCACCATATAATAAGGAGAATGTTACCAATGCAGAAATAGTAGATATTTTGCACAGCAGCGGCCATAGTGGACCTTTAATGGGATTAAAGTACAACAATGGTGGAATGGGTTTATTGCAAGCACCTGAAGGTATGAAGGTAGGCAACACAATAGAAATTGGTGACTCAGTTGAAACAAAGCCCGGTAATATTTTGCCACTGAAAAGTATTCCAGAAGGTACATCTATCTGCAATATAGAATCGAACCCTGGTGATGGAGGTAAGTTTGTAAGGGCTAGTGGCGCATTTGCTAGGATAATAACAAAAATGGAAAAGGGTATTGTTGTTGAGTTACCATCTAGCAAAAGGAGGACATTTTTGCCAGAATGCAGGGCTGTTATTGGTATTGTAGCAGGCTCTGGTAGAACTGAAAAGCCATTTTTGAAGGCTGGGAAAAAATATTATGCAATGAAAGCTAAGAATAAATTTTGGCCTGTTGTAAGCGGAACCTCAATGAATTCTGTAAGTCATCCATTTGGAGGTTCAAGCTCTCATGCAAAAGGAATCCCAACACAGGCTCCAAGGAATGCTCCTCCTGGAAGAAAGGTCGGAAAGATAGCTCCAAAAAGAACAGGAAGGAGGAAGAGATAAAATAAGATGACAGCAATATTTTCAACAAGGTCTTCATAAACAAAATGGTAAAGAAAGAATTTACTTTCAAGGGAAAAACAGTAGAAGAACTGAAGAAAATAAGTTTAAATGAGTTAGCACAATTGTTGCCATCAAGACAAAGAAGAAAAATAAAGCGTGGCTTTACAGAGCAACAGAAAATATTACTAGAAAAATTAAGAAACAATGAAAAGAATATAGAGACACATTGCAGAGACATGATAATTTTGCCAGAAATGATTGGGAGGGTAATAAAGGTGCATCAAGGTAAGGAATTTGTGCCAATTACAATAGAAGCAGATATGACCGGACACTACTTAGGAGAATTTGTTTTAACAAGAAAGAAGGTTGCACATAGCGCACCAGGCATTGGTGCAACAAGGTCAAGCGCAAGCCTGTCAGTAAAGTAAAATGAAGGGCTATGCATTTAAGGAGTATAATGAAGAGCATATGGCAAGGGCTATTGGAGTTGCATTGCCGATTTCATTAAAACAAAGTATTGAAATATGTAGGTTCATCAAAAATAAGGACATAAGATTAGCAAAGAGGATATTGCAAGATGTTGTTGATAAAAAATTAGCCATACCGTTTAGAACATACAACAGAGATTTGGCTCACAAAAAAAAGGTAGGCCCAGCACGATATCCAGAGAAAGCATCTAAAGAGCTCCTAAAATTAATTGACATGGTAGAAGCAAATGCTCAATTTAAAGGCTTAAATACATCAAATTTAGTAATAACCCATATATCAGCACATCAGTCAAGCAAAGCATGGCACTTTGGAAGAAAAATCAGAAGGAAAATGAAAAGGGCTAATGTTGAGATAATAGCAGAAGAAAAAATGAAAAAATGATCGAAAGAAAATTTGTAGCGCAAAAAATCAAGGAATTCCAAATAGAGGAATACATAACGCAAAGTCTAAAAAATGTTGGTCATAGCCACACAAAGATGCTCAAAACACCTTTAGGTGAGAAGATAGTAATCTATGCGTCAAGGCCTGGTTTGATAGTTGGAAGAAAAGGACAGAATATAAAACAATTGACTAAGACATTGAAAAAGAGGTTTGATTTAGAGAACCCACAGATAGAGATAAGCGAAGTCGAGAATCAAAATTTAGAAGCTAATATAATTGCAGAGAAAATTGCAGATGCACTTGAAAAATTTGGCACTGAAAAATTTAAGGCTATTGGTCATAAGATTATGTCTAACGTAATGGATGCAGGTGCATTAGGGATAGAAATTAGAATAAGCGGCAAAGTGCCTAGTGCAAGAGCAAAATCATGGAGATTTTACTCAGGCTATCTAAAAAAATGTGGCGATATTGCAATAGAAGGTGTAAGAAAGGCAGAAACCCAAGCGAAATTAAAGACAGGTATCATAGGTGTTAAGGTTAGGCTGATGCCTCCTGACATAGAATTGCCAGACAAAGTCAAAGTGATCGAAGAAAAGGATATCAAGATTGAAGAAATAAAAAGTAGTATAGAGGGGGATAATATAAAAGAAGAAAGCAAAGTAAAAGAAGAAATCAAAGAGGAATCTAAACAAAAACCAAAGAGATTAAGAAAGAAAAAGGATGAAAGCCAAGCAGTTGAGGTTAATGGGTGAGCTAGACTTAGAAAATAAGCTAGTTGAACTAAAAAAAGAGTTAATGAAGATAAACTCGCAAGTAGCTACAGGTACAATTCCAAAAAACCCAGGAAAAATAAGAGTAATAAAAAGGACAATAGCTAGAATATTAACTATAAAAAACCAAAAAGGAGGTATAAAAAGGGCATGAGTGAAATTTGCCAAATTTGCGGCTTGGTTAAAGAGCTGTGCGTATGTGAAACAATAGCCAAAGAAAGCCAAAAGATTTTGGTATATGTGGAGATGAAAAAATTCAACAAAAAGTATACAATTGTTGAAGGCATAAATGAAAAGGAAATAGATCTCAAAGATTTGGCAAAAAGGCTTAAGTCAAAGCTTGCATGCGGCGGTACCATAAAAGATAGCAAAATAGAGCTGCAGGGCGAGCATAAGCACAAAGTGAAGAAGATTTTAATTGATTATGGCTTTGCACCAAGCAGCGTTGAGGTAAAATAAATCAAATAGAAAAATTCAATCGCTTTGACCTGCGTGTGAGAACGCTCACACGCTCGCGTTCAGGTCAATTGAATTTTTCTGAATCACTAAGACATAATACTAATAGTACAGAATATATAAGCAAAATAAAATGGTCGAAGGAGAAGCAAGAAACATAGGAATTGCAGTAGAAACGCCAAAATCAATTTGCAATGACGTAAAATGTCCCTTTCACGGCAAATTAAGTGTCAGGGGCAGACAATTTACAGGTACTGTAATTTCAACAAAGATGCGAAAGACAGCTGTCATAGAATTTGATAGATTAAAATTTTTGAAAAAATATGAAAGATATGAAAAAAGGAGGACAAGACTGAAGTCATATAACCCAGAATGCATAAATGCAAAAGAAGGCGAAATTGTCAGGATAATGGAATGTCGGCCCTTAAGCAAGACAAAAAATTTTGTAGTAATTGAGAAATTGGGTGCGGAAAAGGGATTTAGGGAAAAAATGGAAGCTAGAAAAGTTTTAGTTAAGCACGAGGAAAAGCAAGACGAGGTAAAGCAATAATGCAGCCGCTTAAGTCAAGAATTACAAGAGCGATACCAGTAGGAAGTAAAATAGAAACATGTGATAACTCAGGTGCAAAAATCATTAAGATATTTACAGTTGTAGGGTTAAAAACTGTTAAAGGCAGAATCTCGAGTTGTGGCGTTGCTGACTTAGTTATGGCGTCTGTGATAAGAGGTAGACCCGATATGAGAAAACAGGTTACTTTTGCAGTTATAGTGAGGCAGAAAAAAGAATACAAAAGGGCTGATGGGGCAAGAATAAAGTTTGAAGACAACTCTGCAGTTGTGTTAAAAGATGATAAAGGAAACCCAAAAGGTACAATATTCAAGGGAGCTATTGCAAAAGAAGCATGTGAGAGATGGCCTGGAATCGCGAAAATAGCTAGTATAGTTGTCTAAAGCATATGAAAATTTTTTCAAAAAGTTGGAAAGGTAGCATAAAAACATCAAAGCAAAGAAAATACAGAATAATGTCGCCATTACATATCAAACATAAATTTGTACATTCACATCTTTCAAAAGAACTAAGGCAGAAGTATAGTAAGAGAAGCATAGCATTAAGAAAAGGTGACAAAGTAAAGCTCATTGTTGGTAAATTCAAAAAGCATGAAGGTAAGGTTGAGAAGATTGAGCTGAAAAAGGGGAGGGTTTATGTTGCCGGGGTTGAGATAACGAAAAGAGACGGCTCCAAGAAGCTGTTGCCATTACATCCTTCAAATCTTATGATTACCGAGTTAAACTTAGACGATAAGCTAAGGGCAAAAGCATTAGAGAGGAAATAAATGGGAAAAAGCCATTTGAAAAGGTTAGCTGCAAATCAAGCATGGAATATCAAGCGTAAACACTTTAAGTTTATTACAAAGCCTTCGCATGGATACCATGGTTTAGGTAAAGGAATGGCATTTAATACATTATTGAAAGAAATATTAAATTACGCAACCACAACAAAAGAGGTAAAAAAAATTCTAAACAGTAACTACATCAGGATTGACTACAGGAGAATAAAGGATTTCAAATTTCCAGTAGGGCTTTTTGATACAATTGAATTTACAAATACAAGCGAATATTTTAGGGTTATATTTAATAGCAAAGGCAAGATAGAATTACAAAAGATAAGCAAGGACGAGTCTTCTATAAAGCCATGCAAAATAATAGGTAAAAAAATGGTTAAGGGAAAGTTACAATTAAACTTATTTGATGGAAAAAATATTTTTGTTGATAACAACTCTTACAGGGTTGGTGATACTATTGTAATATCACTTCTAGATAAAAAGATTATCAAGCACTTAAAGTTGGATAAAAAATCTACAATATTTTTGACAGGTGGTAAACATATAGGTGAAATTGGTAATGTTGTAGATATGGTCGAAAACAAAATCATCTATAAGGATAGTAATGATAATCTTGTGGAAACATTGAAAAAATATGCTTTTGTTATTGGAGACGAAAAGTCAATGATTAAGCTATGAATACAAACCCAATGAAAAATATTAGAGTTGAGAAAGTTACGTTAAACGTTGGAGCTGGTAAGGACCCAGCTAAGTTGGAGAAAGGCTTAGCACTACTTAATTTAATAGCAGAAGCTACCCCAGTAAAAACTGTAACAAAGAAAAGGATACAAGAATGGGGCTTAAGACCAGGTTTGCCTATTGGTTGCAAACTCACATTAAGAAAAGACAGAGCTGTAAGAATACTACCAAGATTGCTTGACGCTGTCGATAATAGGTTAAGTACAAGGCAATTTGACAACAATGGAAACATTGCATTTGGCATTCACGAATATATAGAAATAGCTGGTGCGAAATATAATCCAAAAATAGGTATAATGGGCCTTGAGGTTTGCATAACGCTTGAAAGGCCTGGGTTTAGGATAAAGAGACGTAGGTTTTTAACAAGAAAAATTCCAACAAGGCATAGAATATCAAAGCAAGAAGCAATCGATTTCATATCCAATGAATTTAAGATAAGTGTGGAGGCTGATTAAGTGACCTATAGCGACTATAGAAAAGTGTTTAAACAATTAAGGGCAAAACCAGTTAAGATGCAGAAATACATAAAAAACAATGCACCTAAGCCTCGCAAGTATGGCAGAACCACAAAAAAATGCAGAAGATGTGGACGTCCGGGCGCACATATAAGCCAATATGGGTTAGAGCTTTGCAGAACTTGCTTTAGGGAGATTGCTACTCGCCTAAACTTTAAAAAATATAGTTAGGGTGAAAAACTATGTTAAATGATACATTAGCTAATATGATGTCACTCATATTTAACAATGAGTTAATTGGAAAGTCTGAATGCTTGATAAAACCATCTTCAAAATTGATTAAAGAAGTTTTAAAGGTGATGAAGGAAAAAGGCTACATAAATGATTTTAAGGAAATAGAAGATAGCAGAGGTAACTATATCAATTTAAGTTTGAATGGTAATATAAACAAATGCGGTGTTATAAAGCCAAGGTATAGCATAAAAAGCAACGAGTTTGATAAGTTTGAGAGAAGGTACTTGCCTGCAAAGGACATAGGCATTTTATTTGTTTCAACAAATAAAGGGATCATGACTCATTACGAGGCTAAGTCAAAGAAAATAGGGGGCAAATTACTGGCTTATTGTTATTAAATCTAAAATTTTTAATTTTCTGCGAAAATTAAAAATTTTCGTAATTAAATGGAAAAAAGAATAATTGAGCAAATAGAATTACCTGATAATGCAACTGCATCATTAAATGATAAACTTTTGCTAATTAAAGGTACTAAAGGAGAAGTAAAAAGGCATTTGAATATGCACAATATTACAATAAAGATAGATGCACAAAAGATTATACTAGAATCCAGTAAAGCTGCAAAGAAAGAAAAGAAGGTTATTGGCTCATTAATTGCTCATATTAAGAATATGATAAAAGGTGTTTTGCAAAGCCATACTTATGTATTGAAAATATGCTCAGGCCATTTTCCAATGAATGTAAGTATTAGTAACAATAAGCTGATTGTCAAAAATTTTCTTGGCGAAAAAGTGCCGAGGATATTGCAACTCAAAAATGGTGTTGATGTGAAGGTTGAGGGTGACTTGATTTATGTGACAAGTCCTAACAAAGAAATAGCAGGACAAGTTGCTGCAGATATTGAGCAATTGACAAGAAGGCCTGGATATGATTCGAGAGTTTTTCAAGATGGTTGTTATATCATCGTTAAAGATGGGAAAGAGCTAAAATAAAATGTACCAGTTAAAATGACCCAACAAATCAGCACATTATTGGAATTAAGAAACAAATTAAAAGACAAAAAACCAGAATTTATTAGACAGGATTATCAAAGAAGAAAGCGTCTTGGAAGAAAATTAAAATGGCGTAAACCAAAAGGAATTCATTCAAAAATAAGGCACCACTTCAAGGGAAGAAGAAAAATGCCATCTTCAGGCTATAAGTCACCAAAAAAGGTCAAAAATCTTCACTCTTCTGGGCTAAAGATAATAAATGTATCCTCAGTTGATGATATTAAAGAAATAAAGAAAGAGAATGAAGGTGCAGTTATATCAAAAACTATTGGAATGAAAAAAAGATTAGAAATTTTAAAAAAGGCAAAAGAGCTTGACGTTTTAATCTTGAACTTAAATTTAGACGAACAAATTAAAAAGATTGAAGATATTGTCAATTCTAAAAAGAAAGAAGTTAAGAAAGCGAAAAAGGAAGATAAGAAGGAAAAGGAACAGAAAGAAGATAAGGATTCAAAAATTCAGGCTTCAAAGCCTGAATTTTTGTCTGATAATGAGAAAAAAGAATTAGATAAGACAGAAAAAGACAGATTACTTATAAAAAAAATTTAGCTGATGACCAATTTATTTAGATTAAAATGCTTGACGTACAAAGAAGATTGGCTGCGCAAATATTGAAGTGCGGCAAAAACAGGGTAAGGTTTGATTCAAATAAATTAGATGATATAACGCGGGCAATAACAAAAAATGATGTTAGGTCTTTGATAAATCAGGGTACAATATTTAAGAAAAGGTTGGTAGGCAAATCCATGTACAGAGCTAGAAGGAGAAAAAAGCAAAAAAGTTTGGGAAGGCAAAAAGGCCATGGCTCTAGAAAAGGGAGAAAATCTGCAAGGCTTAATCCAAAAAGGAATTGGATAAACAAAATAAGGCTTCAAAGAAGCTATGTAAAATCATTAAGGGATAAAAATACTATTACAACTAGTCTTTACCACGAGCTTTACTTGAAAAGTAAGGGGGGGTTTTTCAGAAGCTTGAGGCATCTTAAGCTTTACATAAAAGAAAGGAGTTTAATGAAAAATGAAAGGTAAGATTTACAGTGTTACATTTCGAAGAAAGAGAGAAGGAAGAACACACTACAAAAAGAGATTAAAGATATTAAAATCAAACAAGCATAGATTAGTAATAAGAAAATCATTGAAAAACATACAAGCGTCTATCATTGAGTATAATCCAACAGGTGACAAAGTCATACTTACAGTCACATCAACTCAATTAAGAAAAATTGGTTGGAAAGCTCATGGAGGGAATTTGCAAAGCGCTTATCTAACCGGTTACTTTTTAGGTAAAAAAGCAATTGAAAAGGGCATAAAAGATGCTGTAATTGATTTTGGCTTTAGTAAGTCTACAAAAGGCTCAGCAATATACTCAGCTTTAGCTGGTGCTATAGATGCAGGTCTAAAAGTTCCATTTAATCAAGATATACTACCTACAAAAGATAGGTTATCAGGTCAGCATATAGCAAAATATGCAGAGTTACTCAAGAAAGATAGATCAAAATTTGAAATACAGTTCAGCAACTACCTAAGAGACGGTATTAACCCAGAAGATATTGTCAAGCATTTTAATGAAATAAGGAGTAAGTTAAATGGCTAAGAAAAAAGAAGATCTGGAAGAGAAGGCTAATGAGAGTAAGGAAGTTAAACAGCTTGAAGAGTTGAACGAAGAAACATTAATTGAAAAGCCAACAGAAGGGTTAGCTACAGAACTTGGCGAAGTAAAAGAGATTGAAGAAGAGGTAGTTGAGGGTGTTAAGAAAAGGGGGACATTTGAAAAAGAATTGTGGAAACCCAAAACGTCTTTAGGCATGAAAGTTAAAAATGGCGAAATCAAAGATATTGACTATATATTGGATAGAAGAATAAAGATACTTGAGTCCAATGTTATTGATACATTACTTCCTCACCTTGTAACTGATCTGCTTATGATAGGCCAATCAAAAGGAAAATTTGGTGGTGGTCAAAAAAGGGTTTTCAAGCAAACACAAAAGAAAACCCCTGAAGGCAACAAACCAAAATTTGCAACACTCGCTGTTATAGGGGATGAAGACGGTCATGTTGGTGTAGGACATGGTAAATCAAAAGAGACAGTACCTGCAAGAGAAAAGGCATTGAGGATTGCTAAACTAAATATAATAAAAATTAGAAGAGGTTGTGGGGATTGGAGATGTGGTTGTGGGGATTTGCACACAGTACCATTTAAAGTAACAGGAAAAACTGGATCTGTGGAGGTGACATTAATACCAGCACCAAAGGGTACTGGATTAAAGATTGAGAAAGAGTGCCAAAAGATTTTGAGATTAGCAGGCATTAAAGATATTTGGTCAAGGACGGAGGGTCAAACTAGAAGCAAACTTAATTTACTTTATGCTTGTTTTGAGGCATTAAAAAAATTAATGTACTTTAAATTAGAACCTTCAAAAGCAGAAATGTTTAATATTGTAGAGGGTACATCAAAAGTAACACAATAAAAAATTCAAAAATTTTTTAAAATTTTTGAATTTTTTATTCAATATGGAACAAAGATTAGCTACTATCAGGGTAAGAGGATTAACTGGAGTAAATAGCAGGATAGAGGATACTTTAAGGATGTTTAGGCTTTACAAAAAGAATTATTGCTGCGTAGTTCCAAACACTCCAACATATATAGGTATGTTGAAGAAGATAAAAGACTATATTACATGGGGCGAACTCGATGACGAAACCTTTAAGCTCCTTACTGAGAAAAGAGGTGAAGAATTTAAAGGAAGAGAAACTGACAAAAAGAAAAAAATCGTTTATAACGATTTTTTTCTAGTTAATGATAAAAAAATCAAGAAATATTTCCGCTTAAATCCTCCGAGAAAAGGTTTTGGAAGGAAAGGAATAAAGCATTCTTTTAAGGAAGGTGGAGCGCTTGGTTACAGAAGTAGTGCAATAAATGATTTAATTAAGAGGATGATTTGAATTAATGTGAAATTTTTTATTTGTTAAAATGGCAGTCAACAAACGCAAGAAAAATACAAGACAAAGAGGAAGCAAAACTCATGGTTGGGGTGCAAAGAAAAAGCATCGCGGCCAAGGTCATAGAGGAGGCAGAGGTATGGCTGGAACTGGCAAAAGAGCTGATAGCAAGAAACCCAGCATTTGGAAAGAAGATTACTTTGGAAAGCACGGTTTTGTAAGCAAAACACCAAAAGTTAAGATTAATGCTATTAATATAAGTTTTATTGAACAGCATTTAAATAAGTTTATTTCAGAAGATTTAATCAAAAAAGAAGATGAATTTTATTTTATTGATTTAGAAAAAATTGGCTTTAACAAATTACTTGGAGATGGAAAAGTTTCTTTAAAATTTAAGGTAAAAACACCATACGCTTCTCAAATAGCTATTGAGAAAGTAAAAGAAGCTGGTGGAGAAGTAATAACGAGTGAAAATTTTAATCCCTCAGATTAAAATTTTCCAGAAGTAAAACGTCAGAAATTCAAAATGTCCCTTTGGCAAACTTTAATATCAAATCTTCCGGAAGTAGAGGGACCTACACAAAAAAATCTTTCATTTAAAGAAAAATTAAAGTGGACAGGAATTGTCCTAGTTTTGTTTTTTATTTTGGGATTAATGCCATTGTTTGGATTAGGAATTAACGCTTTGCAAAGATTTGAAACACTTTCTATTATTCTAGGTGCAGAATTTGGCTCAATCATCTCATTAGGGATAGGCCCAATTGTTACAGCCTCAATAGTTCTGCAACTGCTTAACGGCTCTGGAATCTGGAAATTTAATCTTACAACGCCAGAGGGTAAAAGAAATTTCCAAGGAACACAAAAATTTCTGTCATTGTTTTTTATAATATTTGAAAGTGCTATTTATGTTTTTTTGGGTGGGCTAGCTCCACCAGAGCAATTTAGAGCTAGTGGCTTTTATTTACAGTTGCAGCTTATATTGATTTTCCAGCTGTTTTTAGGCGGAGTCTTAATACTTTTTTTGGATGAGGTTGTAAGCAAATGGGGTTTTGGTTCTGGAATTAGTTTATTTATAGCAGCAGGTGTTAGCAAGAGCCTTTTTGTGCAGGCATTTAATTGGTTGCCAGGGCCCAGTGGAGTTGTTGGAGTAACTTACTCTTCTGGGGCTATTCCAGCTTTTTTTCAAAGCTTAGTTGCAGGTGATGTTACAACAGCTTTGATAATGTTGTCAGCTGTACTTTTTACAATACTTGTTTTTGTAATTGCTGTTTATGCTCAGGCAATGAAAGTTGAAATCCCACTTTCTTTTGGAATTGTAAGAGGTCATGGCATAAGATGGCCTTTGTCATTTATCTACACTTCTAATATACCTGTCATATTAGTAGCCGCATTAATTGCAAATTTCCAGCTATGGGGAAGGCTATTACAGAATATTGGTTATCCATTGCTTGGCAAATTTAGCAGCTCTACTGGACAACCAATTTCTGGATTTGTATATTGGTTGCAAGGGCCTGATGTTACAAGTAATATAATACAGCAACATACCTTGTTTATTGGCTTTTCTCCTTATTTGCAAGCTCTTGTTTATGTGCTTTTTTTTATTATAGGCAGTGTTGTGTTTAGTATTTTTTGGGTTCAAACTGCCGGAATGGATGCAAAAAGCCAAGCGCAGCAAATGATATCAAGTGGTTTGCAAATCCCTGGTTTTAGAAAAGACGAAAGAGTTCTTGAGAGATTACTTAATAGATACATATGGCCTCTGACAATAATGGGCGGCATAACAGTTGGATTTTTGGCCGCATTTGCTGATATAACCGGGGCTTTAGGCAGCGGAACAGGTATATTGCTTACTGTTATGATTATTTACAGGCTTTATGAAGACATAGCAAGGCAACATATGATGGATATGAATCCAATGTTGAGGAAATTTATGGGAGGGTAAATGGCTTATTACGATTTTTTAAATATTATATTTGGGCCTTTGCTAAGAATGCCGCCATTATTATCAATCATTACCTTAGCATTTGCTATTTCTTTTATAATTATTATCGTAACTAAATACACAACTGACCAAGCCTTAATGAAAAGATTAAAAGAAGAGCAAAAAAATTACCAAAAACAAATAAAAGAGCTAAAGAGCGAGCCTGCAAAAGCAATGGAGTTACAGAAAAAGTCAATGGAGACAAACATGAAATATATGATGCATTCCTTAAAGCCTACTATAATTACATTTATTCCAATAATTCTAATCTTTGGATGGATGAGCTCTACATTTGCATATGAAAGTATCAAGCCTCAACAGGAATTTTCTGTTACTGTTTTTTTTGATGAAAATACTAATGGAAAGGTTGAGTTGATTGCTCCAGAAGATATTGAACTTGTTGACAATAAAATAAAAGAGATTGAAGATGGTAAAGTAACATGGATATTGAAGGGAAATGAAGGCGAGTATGTCCTAGAATTTGTGCATAATAATGAAACACAGCAAAAAGATGTTTTAATTACCAGAAGCAATGAATACATTGAGTCTACCAAAAAGATAAACAGAGGTGCGATTAAATCGATACAAGTTAATCATAAAAAACTAGTGATTCTGCCAATTGGTTACAAAGATTGGTTAGGATGGCTTGGAACCTATCTTTGGTCATCAATATTATTTACAATTGTTTTGAGAAAGTTAATGAAGGTTTATTAAGTGCAAACCCCAATTTTATCTGCCTTTACCGAATTTTTTGGGCATACCTCAATTGTTTGTTCTATTTTTATTTTAGGAATAAATTGAATCTGCTTAATATTTCCATAAGCTGTAAAATCGTAAGAGATTTCTTTATCATTTTTGGTAAAAAGTGTATTCTTTTGAATCACAATGTTGTCCAAGTCAAATAGTCTTGTCGCTTTATCACCGATGATCCATATAGCTACTCCATTTATGTCTATTGCTCCTGTATTGTCTAGAATGAAGTTGATATAACCGTTAGCACCTATTCCGCCAAAACAGACTTCGTTTACTCCTATATTCCTTATTTTGAGCTCAACATTTATGCATTTATCATCTGATTTGCCTAAGTTAAGGTTTAGCCCCCAGTTCATCACAACAGAACCAAGAGCTACAGCAAATGCTATGAGAAGAATAGTCGCTATTAAAGGAGATACACCTCTTTTTGAATTAAACATATTAAACATGTTACCTATTTAGTTTTAGGGTTGTGGTATTTAAAGATTATGCCAAAGAAAGCGTAAACTATTTTAACAACCTTCTTGATAAGGCTAAAATATGAGAGAAGGTGCTTATGCAGGAGCTATAGTAGCATTGCTTGTATATTTTATGCTCCCTATTCATAATAATGACGGTACGCCTGCTAAAATTATACCAACAGGGTATGCTACTTCTAGTCCAAGTGGATTTGCAACCTATGTCAGCAATCTGCCTTTCAGTATGCTCATTTTCTTCACTTTAGAGATATTAGGGATTTCTGTTGGAATAGCATCACAGATTGTATTGAGGAAATCTAAAGAAAATTTTAAATATTAAACAAAATTAGTTTTATCCATGGACTTAGAAAGCAGACTAGAGCTAATAAAGCAGGTTGGAGAAGAGATAATAACAGAAGAAGAATTAAAGCATTTATTGCAGACAAAAGAGCATCCAATTGCTTATGATGGTTTTGAGCCTTCTGGCATAGGAGTCCATATTGCGCAAGGAATTCTTAGAGCTATCAATATTAACAAGATAACTAAAACGGGCATTAAGTTTAAGATACTTGTTGCAGATTGGCATGCATGGGCTAACAATAAGATGGGTGGAGATTTAGAAAAAATCCAAATGGTTGGCAAATTCATAGTTGAGATATGGAAGCATTGCGGAATGGACTTAAAAAATGTTGAATTTTTGTGGGCAAATGATTTCATTAAAGAGCCAGAATATTGGAAAAAAGTTATGCAAATATCAAGAAATTCTACTATTAAGAGGATTATAAGAACCGGTCAGATAATGGGTAGGAAAGAAGCAGAGGTGCAGCAGGCATCACAAATTTTATACCCATGTATGCAGTGCGCTGATATCTTCCATTTAAAAGCAGACATAACGCAATTGGGTATGGACCAAAGAAAGGTTAATGTTCTGGCAAGGGAACTTGGTCAAAGTTTAGGCTTTTGGAAACCGATAATTATAAGCCACCATATGCTTATTGGGTTAGGAGAACCTCCAAAGGAAAATGAAGAAGATAGAATTCTAAAGTTGAAAATGTCAAAGACTAATCCGGACACAGCAATTTTTATGAATGACTCTGAAGAGGATGTAAAAAGAAAAATAAGCAAGGCTTATTGCCCTCCTAAGATTGTGAAAGAAAATCCGATGCTTGAGTACTCTAAATACCTTATTTTTGAAAAGTTTAATGCAATGGAAATAAATAGGGCTGAAAAATATGGTGGTGATGTTGTAATAGAAAGCTACATAGAGCTTGAAAAATTATATGCAGATGGAAAAATACACCCTGCCGACTTAAAAAATAGTGTTGCTTACTACATCAATGAAATGATAAAACCCGTTAGAGAAGCTTTTGAGAAAGATAATAAGTTAAAAAAATTATTGGAGACGATAAAGGGGTTTGAAGTGACGAGGTGATTTTTATATTTTTTATTGAAAGACATATTTTTACTCTGAAAATGCGTAAAACGTTAACTGCTCTTATTTTGTCTGCAGAATTAACATTAGGCATTAATAACTTTACTTATGGAAGCAGACTAGAGGAGGTATCACAAACTATGCCTGCTGAAGATACTGTTACAGCAGGAAATCTTTATTTTTATAAAGCAGACAATTTTTTGACATATGATGAACTCCAATTTATGCTCAATTCTATGGAGATTAATTTTAATAAAATTGGTATAAAATTTAAGAATGTAAAAGTTATTGATAAAGAACAGTTCCAAGAATTAAATGGATTAGACATTCTAATTTATATACTAAATGAAGAGAAAGGAGTAAGCACTTTTGGCGTACGTGATTGGCAAGGAATTGTGAATGATTATACTAGATTAAAATTGAAGATAAGGTTTCCTTATGATGAGCTTGTATCATACACAAATACGGGATTTGTAAATTTAGGAGATTTGAAATATGACTGCTTAGCAAATATGGCTATTCCTACCAAAGAACAATTCTTTAGAGTTATTATTCAAATGTTAACGCACGAAGTTGCACATGGTTTAGGCGCTTCTCATGTATTTTACACAAAAAAGAATCCACGCCCTGATGTGCTATCTACTGTATTAGGGTTCCCTAATGATTATTTTATGGGGTTTAGAAATTGTATTAGGGACCAATCTTTTTATGAAGGAAATATAGTACAAATGAAGGATTTCATCAAAGAAACAATTTCTAGTAAATATTCAAAGCAAGAAATTATTAATAAAAGAATAGAGTATCATAGGAAGAGGCACTATGTATCATATTAGAAAAAATAGGAGAAGTGTTTTAAAATATATCACTTAAAATCTTTCTTAACTTCTTTATTCGGTAATGAAAATCAATTCCTATCTAAAGCTAATAATCTAAGAACTAGAAGTTACTCCTGTTCTATCACAACCATTGTGTACTTATTATTCAAATATTTTATAGCAACTCTTTTTACAT
>CAZGEW010000007.1:0-27995 GCA_964524225.1 uncultured Methanosarcinales archaeon
GCTTTTCTTTTTTATTTTAAAGAATTTATACGGTTTATACGCTCATTAAAATATGATTGTTCGTTTTGAAATGCATAAATAGAAGGGAGCATACTAACTTGATTATTGCTTAAATAATATCTATTTATTTTATTTAGAGCCGAAAGTAGATTGTTCTTACTTTGTAAACATTTAATTGAATATGAATCTGCTATAATTTCAGTTTCTCTGCTTATTTTATTTTTTGCAAACCGTAATACAGGATCAAAAAATATGATTTTTGACATAATTGAAAGAGATATTTTAAGCTTTGAATCTTCATTGTTTATATGAGAAATCTCGTGAATTAAAACAGAGGCTAGCTCTTTTGAGTCTAGGATTTTTAGCAGGCCTTTTGTTATAAAAATGATTTTCTCATTACCTGTAACAGAAAAAGCATTAGGAACTTCTATATTAATTTTTTTGAATATTATGTCTTTTGATATTTTGTATTCTGCAAAAATTTTGTTTATTTTTTTCTTTTCTTTTTTTGTAAACCCCATTAAAGGCACATTTCCTGCAAAAAATTGGCCTGCTTTATGGTATACAGTAGCTGATATTACTAACGAAAATAGCAGTGCGCCAATTGTTGATAAACTTCCAACAATTTTTATTATTTTTAGTGGGTATTCCAAATAGTCAAATTCGAAAAATGTGCATAATATGATGCTAAGCACAAGAAAAAGCCATAAGAATGTGCTTGCGATAACACTGAAAATAAGAGACCTTTTCTTTAGTAACATTTTCTTAGTCAGTTTGTAGAATATTAGTGAAGCGACAATCGACAGAACAATGAGTGCAAGTATAGCAACAGTTAAAGGATGTGTATAAAATTTGATTAAAAATTCTATGTTTGCCATATTTTACCTCTTTCTTGCTTCACTAAAGAAAGCATTCACAGCATCCCTGCCGAATATGTAAACAAATTCGTCAATCAAGCTTTTTGCGAATTTCTTTCTTGTGTCTTTAAAGATGTAAACATAGTTTTTCCCACCTTTTTTTAATTGTATTTCTCTTTTTAAATAACCTTTTTTGAATAAGCGTTCCAAAGTAGTAGAAACCGTTGTGTATGCTAAATTTTTGTCTTTAATAAGCTCTGCCCAAATTTCGCGACTATTTGCTCTTTTCAATCTGCACATAACAGCTAAATGCGCTCTTTCTAAATTTCCTAGCATAGCTACTATTAAAATAGAAACTTATTTAAATATGTTGTGATATACTTACTATTAGCATAGTATGTTAAGATACAATTTTAATTAAGAAACAGAGTTTAAATAAGCACACTGTCAAAATAAACTAGCATAAAATGGAAACAATGCAAGGTATGAAATATATTGTAGGAGCTATTCTGATCTTACTTGGAGTATTTTACATTTTATTCCCACATTCAGTACATGTTGCATCAGGCATCGGCTTAGGATTGCCGCATAGTGGACACATATTGCTAGGAATTGTTTTAGCAGTTTTAGGGACTGCATTATTTGTTTGGAAGAAAAAATAAGGATAAAAAATGAGATTGCATAATGCATTACTTGTTTTGTTAGTTTTTGTAATAGCTATAGTCAGCAGTTGCGCACAGTATAGCACGCAGCAAGAAACACCAAAACAACAAGAAGCAATATCTGCCCCAACAAAGCAAGTTTCAACGCCTTCTGAAAGCAAGCCTACTGATCAAAGTACAGGGTCTGCTCAAGCAATAGAGCAAGCAGTGCAACCAACAGTTAAGGAATTTAAAGTAACGGCAAGACAATTTCAATATGAGCCATCTGCAATTGAAGTTAACAAAGGCGACAAAGTAAAGTTGATTGTTACCAGCATTGATGTGCCTCACGGATTTTCTATTCCGGAATATGGCGTAAATGAGCGCTTGGATGTCGGCAAACCAGTTACAATAGAATTCACAGCTGATAAGCAGGGAACTTTTACAGCATTCTGCTCTGTGTTCTGCGGTTCTGGGCATAGTGGAATGAAAGGAAAGTTAATTGTGAAATAGAGAATACTAACGTAGAAAATCAAATGCCAAATATAACTAAATATATCATAGCAGGATTCTTAGGACTGCTAGGACTGTTTTATGTAGTTATGCCGCATTCAATCCATATAAGTTCAGGCATCGGCTTAGGATTGCCTCATGCAGTACATTTAGCAATAGGCGTTGCATTGATTATTACAGCTATTATTATTTTTATAGCTGCAAAAAGGTCTTAAGTGCAATGTTATAAATATATTCCGATGAAAAAATTTCCAATATTTTTATCAATAACCTCATTTGTATTCTCTTTCTTAGTTGCTTTGTTGGTGTTCGCTCATGAAGAAGGCTCAACAATAAAAGAAATTAAACCAATGGTCGATGAAACACATCATCTTGAAGTAAAACCTGAATCGCTTGAAGGATACAGACTGCCGTATATGAAAGTAACGGTCAATATTATTGAGCAAGATACTAAAAAAGAGAAAGTATTAGAATTACACTCCATGTTTGGAGGAAATCTTCATTATGGAATAAATGTGGCTTTGAAGCCAAAGGAATATAGGCTAAAGTTTCATCTTGACGCACCTACTTTTGCCAGAGGAAAAGAAAGAGAAAATCAATGGTTTGAGCCAATTGATGCTGAGTTTCTTTTTGATGCATCTAAGAAGTTTGAGAAGAGCATAAAAATAGGAAACAAAGAAACTAAAGACATGAAGATTTCATTTGAGGCAGAGCATGCTGAGTCAATGTTTATATTAGAAGGAACCGAACAAGAACATACAACAATGGGACATCAAACTATGGGCGAAGAAGCCAAGCCACAAGTTTCATCTTTGGGAAGTGATATTCCTGCAATACTTCTTTACGGCATCTTTTTAGTTGTTGGAGCAATTTTAGGTTTTATTATATCGTTATTCATCAAAAGTGTTCCAAGAAAATAATATCAAGAAAACTCTACAGAAGAATTTATGTAAATCTTAAAATTCTAATTTATTAACCCATTCCGGCACTTTTTCATTAGTTACTTTATCGTACTGCGGCCAATATGGCTTGATGTCAATTAATGGTGTGCCATCTAAAATATCTAAGCCTTGCACTATTATTTTATTTTCCTTGTGTTCTAGCAATTTTACTGTTGTAATTGCAATTGGATTTGGTCTTCTGGGGCATCTGCATGCAAAAATTCCAACTATTGGTACATTTGGGTTGCCTTGTGGTTGGTGCTTTATTACATAATCTTTTACCTTACCCATCCAGTATACTATTATTATATGAGAATAATCATCAATGCCGTCTAACGCTTCTGTAAATTTTTCATCAACTACAACTTCAGAAACCTCGTTTGCAAAGTTTCCAAATCTTGGCTCTTTAACATTATTTTTTACAAAACCGATTGGTTTGATTATTATTTGTTTCATTTTTTCAATTCAATTAAAATGGGTATATAAATTTATGCATAATCTTTATTTAAACTTTTTTCCAACAATCACATATAAACTTGCAAATTGCTTATTGCTAGTATCAAAAACTTGCTGTCCTTTTATGCCTAAAAAATACTCCTTTCTTTCAATTCTATAAAATCTCGCAATATAAGCTTTTATCTCACTTAAGTTTGTGTGTTGCACCTTTCTGAAATATGAATCTTCTCTCTGCACATGTTCTTTGAAATATTCTGATTCTGGATTCAGCATCATAACTAACAATTTTCCATTCGGCTTTGTTACTCTGTAAGCTTCCTGAATTGCTTTTCGATAATCATCTATAAATTCCAATGTTGTCACATAAAAAACAGCGTCAAAAGAAGCGTTGTCAAAATTTAAGCTTTCAGCATTTCCGAGAACAAATGTTTTATTGCTTCTTCTTCTGGCTTCTTCCAGCATTTCTTTGGAATTATCCAGTCCTGTAATATCCAATTCAGATAATTTTTGCTCGAATTGGCCTATGCCGCAACCAACATCAAGAATTCGATGAGTTCCTTTAAGTTCTTGGTAAACATATTCTGCTTCCTTCTCTAAAACACTTTTTCCAAAATCGCTTTCGCAAAATTTTATGAATTTTCTTACATCTGATGTCATATTAGCCGAAAGTTAAATCTTGTCAAATAAAATTTAAGACTAAAAATAGCAAGTACATTCCAATTAATGTGTAGCCTTCTATTTTCCCTAATTTTCCCCTTGATGCAAATATTGATACAAAAAGCAAGGATACTGCCAGAAATGGAAAATATAAAGTCAATATAGCCTTTTCTATAGTGATTGGAGTTATCATAGCAATTACTCCAACATTAAGAAGGAATAAATTAATTACAGTTCCAAATATATTGCCCACTGCAAGTTCTGGATGTTTCATCTTTGTTGGAATTAATGTTCTCCCAAATTCTTCAAAACTTACTGCAAAAGCTACAAATATCATTCCAAATATTGTGTTTGGAATATTGAGATAATCTACTATGCTTTTTGCAGATCGACTAAGAATTTCTGCTCCAATAGCCATTCCAATTAATGATGCTATCAATACAAAAATGTAAAACCGCTTTGAATGCCTTTTTTCTAACACTTCTTCAATTTCATGGCTTGTTGTAAATATTTCTTTTTTTGAAGAGTAATATATGTAAATCATAGTAGGTATAAATAACGCTAATAATATTATTCCATCAATTCTTGATATTATTCCATCTGCCATAACTAACAGCAAAGGAAATATAGAAATAAAAGTCAACCAAATATATTTTTTATTTATATTTGTTTTGAATGGGTATAGGAAAGCAGTTGTACCAACTACAAGAGTTATGAGAAATATTGCAGAGCCAATTACTGTGCCCATGGCAACTCCAGACAAGCCTTTTAATGCCCCTGCAATCCCTGCAGAAAAATTTTCAGGCTCAAAACCAGAAAAAATAACGCCAATGGTAAATGTAGAAATACCAAAAAGAATTGAAACCCCAACAGCGCCATGAACAAACTTTTCAGCACTGTACCAAATAATAAAAGCTCCAATTAAAAATAGCAAAATTGATAGTATAATCTCCATTGAATTAATTCACCGATATAGCTCTTATTTGCATAATAATTAATAACACGATTATTTTGACAAATTTAAATTATTCTATTCCAAATTTCCTTAATACACCCATTGTTGGGCACCAGTTGGTAAATGCAGACTGCACTAAATTCAATCCGACAAAAGCAGTAAACAAATGCCAGTAACTGCTGTGAAAATAGCCCAAGGCAAGGCTTATCAAAACAAATACCCCTGCTACCAACCTCAACCAGTTTTCTAATTTCATTTTTTACTACCTCCATTACTTTTTTTCCTAACTATTTTAAAAATTCCCAAGCCTATAACAATAACAACGGCTATTATGCCTATGCCAATCAATATATTAGGTTTTTTACCTTCTACTTTGATTGCTGCTCTTCTGTTGAAAGTGTATATGTTTTCGTCACCTTTGTCGCTGTCTCCCTTAGCCCTTATCAACATTTTCAAGAAATGTTCTTTAAATTCTGCATCCTTGTCTATTTTGACTTTAAACACAGCTTTTCCTGTTTCACCGGGCTTGAGTTCTCCAATGTAATTGCTCCTCGAATCAAAGCTGAATGGCTGTGAGCTTTGAGTAATTAGTCTTGCATCAACTGCTTCTGCATCCTCTGCGCCTGTGTTTTTTAGATAAACCTCCAAATTAATTGTAGAGCCAGCTTTTCCATTGCCTTTAACATCAACAACATCTATGATTGGCTTTTCTTTCACCAAAAAGGGTATTGTAACTTTTTTTGTGTACTTGTTATCGTCCAAGTAATTCTTTTTTCATTTTCTCGAACTGCTTTTTTGATATTTCCCCAGAAGCATATCTTTTTTTAAGTATGGTTGATGGATCTTCCTCTTTCTTGCCTGACTGACTTGCATTGATAAGAGTAACAACTAGCCATATTAACACTACCCAGAAAAGTAGCATAAAGAGGAATCCGAATCCCATTCCAAAGCCCATCATGCCGTAGCCTCCCATTCCAAAACTGCCGAACAGGAAAAGCAATGCTACAACTGCAAGAACCCAAACCCAAACATTTTTGCTTTCTTCCATAAGTATCACTCTCCCAACTCCTTTTTCATGCCTTCAAACTCTTTTTTTGTTATTTCTCCTTTAGCAAATCTTTTCTTTAGAATCACGATTGGAGTTTCATGTAGTCCTTCCCTTTTAATTATAAATTTATAAATAAGCCATATGACTAAAACAATTAATCCAATCCAAAATAATGACCAAATTATATTCCAAAAACTCCAATAACCATAGCCATATCCAAATGGGTTGTTACCCATCATTCCATAGCCCATATTGCCTCCCATCATCATAGGCATCATTCCTCCGCCCATCATTCCAGCACCCATGATGTCATTAGCTTCACCGCAATATATCGCTTTTGCCATGTTGATGTGGAATTGCTCTTCATCTTCAGAACCTTCTTTTAACCCCATCATTCGATGCATTAGCTCATGACTTTCTCCCGGATGCATTTGTTCCATGTAGTATTCTCCAATTATTTCTAACTGAGAATCTGACAAACTTTTGCAATCAACTTTTGAGTCAATCAAGCCTTTAGCTTCTTTGATTTCTTGTTGTGTAATTGCATTGACTAAACTCAAATTTAACAATATTACAACAATAAAAAATATTTTTTTCATATTATCTTTCATATTGCATCACCATAGATTAGATAGTTAAGCAATTATAACTACTTTGCCACTTAAACCGTTTTAAACCATTAAAATAAAAAATTTCAACAGAAAAGCTGTTGAAATTTTTTATAATGACGGGGTTTTTGCAAATACACTTTGTAAGTTTTTCCAATTCTTTCTCTTTGAATTAAATTCATTTTGTCAAGATTAGTTAAGATAGTTGAAATCTTTGCTTTGCTCCAATTTAACCTAAATCTTAATGAATCTTGGGTAATTTCCCCAGCATTTTTTATCTCTTCTAAAATTGATTTTTCGTCTTTGGATAAAGCTCTTTTTATGATATTATACTCCTGCTCTTTAGCATCATGCTTAAATAAGTAAAAAGAGACTATAAGTGCTGCAATAATAGCAGCAATTAATGAAACCAAATTCATAATAGCAGAGCTGCTGCTAGAGAAATTCATCATATCAGAGCCCATCATTTGGCCCATCATACCTGTCATCGGAGCAGGCTCTGCAACGAAAAAAGGTTTCAATATTGAAAATGCAACAAAGTAAAAGACAACCCCAATCAACAGGATCAGCAATATTTTGGTTACATTACCTAACTTTGTTACATCTATTTTTTCCATTTGCTTGCCTTACAAATTTCTAACAGTCTTCCCATTTTTCTTTAATTTCTCAATTAAAACTTCCCTTATTATATCAAAAGCTCTGATGATTTTTGGATTCGTAAGTCTGTAATAGATGTTTTTTCCTTTTCTATCCGAAATAACAATCCCTTTAGATTTCATAATGGATAAATGCTGGGAAATATTAGCCTGGCTCAATTTTGTTTTCTCAATAAGCTCTGTTACTGACATTTCTTTATCTCTCAAAAGATTCAATATTTCTAATCTTGTAGAGTTTGAGAATACCTTACACAATTCGGCATGAATTTTGTATAATTCTTTCATAATAACATATTAGAATATGTTAATATTTAAATACTTTTCGGTGTTTTTTAGTGCGAGGGCACGTAAGAATCCTCGCGGATTGAGGCAAACGAAACCCGTAGTAGTTCACTTGTGACAGAATTCTCATACCATCGGTCGAAATTTTCCCGAATGTCGGAAATTTTTATTATGTATTAATATTTGCAAAAATTTCCGAGCATGCTCAAAAATTCCATTATGTATTCGTAAATTGAAATTTTTGACACTTCGTAGCGGGAAAAGAACTTAACAAGAATCCCATACGTTTAACAAACTTTTTTAGCAATTCAGAAAGTCCTGTCACCATTAGTGGTGGTCCACAGATATAAAACGTTGCGTTATTAATGCCATTGCAGAATTCCCTAATCATATCCTTATTTATCCTTCCTGCTCTTCCACGCCAATCTGCATCTTGATAATCTGTGAATGTATGAATTACCTTGAGATTAGGGTTGCCTTTTTCAAATATATGCCATTCATCTTTGTAAACAATATCTACTGGTGTTTTGTTTCAAGAAAAATAATTTCTTTTGCATCCTTTAGTACCATTCTACTTGATTGTATTAGTCAATTCCATAGCCTTCAAGGTGTTATCCATCAGCATAGCAATTGTCATTGGACCAACTCCACCAGGCACTGGAGTTATGTAGCTAGCAACATACTTGACATTTTCAAAATCAACATCTCCAACTACTTTGCCATTAATTTTGTTAATGCCAACATCAATAACAATAGCACCTTCTTTTACCATATCCTTAGTTATTAATTTTGGCTTTCCTACTGCCACAACAAGAATGTCAGCTTTTTTAGTGAAATCTGCTAAATTTTTTGTTTTTGAATGACATATAGTTACAGTAGCATTCTTATCAAGCAACAAAATTGCAGTTGGTTTACCTACAATTTTGCTTCTTCCAACCACAACTGCATTCTTACCTTCAATCTTAGTTCCAGTTGATTCAATTAAGTACAAAACGGCTCTTGCAGTTGCAGGTGCCATAATTGTTTTCCCAGATAATAAATTTCCTAAATTGATAGGTGTAAAGCCGTCAACATCCTTATGAGGTAATATAGAATTAATTATTAAGTGTTCGTCTATTTGTTTTGGTAATGGTAGTTGAACCAATATGCCATGTACATTTGTTTTTTGGTTTAAATCATTAACTAATTTCAACAAGTCCAATTCACCTATATTTTTATCGAGATTAAACCTTTCACAATAAAAACCCATTTCTTTGCATGTTTTCTCCTTAAAATTGACGTAAATTTCAGATGCTGGATTATCACCTACTAAAACCAAACCTAAGCCAGGTTTTTGCTTTAAATTTTTTATTTTGGATTTTAGGTTATTCAATATAACATCAGCGATTTTTTTCCCATCGATTATTTTTGCTGGCATTTTTTAATCATAAAAGTCTAATCCTTTTAATCCATTTAACCTTATCAAAATGTTTATCAAAAGAGGCAAGTTCTGTTATTCCATAGTTTTTCATGCATGCAATAACCAAACTATCGTCAAAGTCTAATTTGTCGCTTTCCATTATCCCCGCTGCACTATGGAGCTCATCTAAATTAGGTCGCAACAAGCGCAGGTTGTGATAATTAGCAAAAAATATCAATACATTTTTTATATATTTAGTTGATTTAATGTTTTGCTGAACAACAATAAGACAGCTATATATTATAAAGTCTGTTGTAACTGCAATCTTATTTTTATCATATAAGGTCTTTAAGAAATTCTCACAAGCTTCTGCATTTTCTTCATCTAAAAATATTTCAATGAAAATGTTAGAATCTATGAATACCTCTTCACCCATAATTCTTTTGCCTCATGTTGTAATTGAACAGATGTTTTTTTACCTTTTAAATGACGTAGAATTCCACGTATCAACTTGAAAGGATGCTCCGCTTTCGGAATTTCAGTAGATTGTTGCATAAGCCAATTACTTAAAGCTTCCTTTGTTGCTTTTTGCAATGAGCCTTTTTGATACCCATATTTCCTCATTGCTGTTTCTCTAAATTTATGCTCTAACCCCTTCTCTAGCTCAAATTTTAATGCCATAAGTACTTATGTACTTAAGTAATATATAAATTTTTTTCTTTTTTAAGACTTTATCTCAACACTTCCAACCCTAGATACAATGGAAATTCCTTGCACAATTCCAAAATATCATTTTTAACTCTTTCTATAACACCTTTATCAGTATAATTGTCAATAACTTTTGCTATGCTCTCGCCAATAACTTTCATCTCGCTTTCTTTCATTCCTCTTGTAGTTATCGCTGGTGTTCCAAGCCTTATTCCACTTGGATTAAATGGGGTGTTAGGCTCATAAGGAATTGTATTCTTGTTGACATAAATTTCAGCTTCACCAAGTGCATTCTGTATTTCTTTTCCTTTGCCAGTAAATCCTTTATTGACTAGTTTAATAACCATCAAGTGATTGTCGGTGCCCCCTGTTACTAACTCTAACCCATTGTTCATTAATGTATCTGCAAGGGCTTTTGCATTCCTAACAATTTGTTCACAGTATTTTTTGTATGAAGGCTGTAGTGCTTCCTTAAAAGCAACTGCTTTAGCTGCATTTACATGATCATGTGGACCTCCTTGCAAGCCAGGAAAAACAGCTTTATCAATAGCTTGTGTATGTTTTTCTTTACACATAATGATAGCACCTCTTGGACCCCTTAAAGTTTTATGTGTTGTAGTTGTTACAACATCACAATAAGGAACAGGGTTTTGATGAAAGCCTGTTGCACATAAACCAGCAATATGTGCAATGTCAGCAAAGTGGTAAGCTCCTACCTCATCACAGATTTCCTTGAAAGCCTTAAAATCTATTTTTCTTGGATATGCTGTCAAGCCTGAGAGAATCATTTTCGGTTTATATTCCTTGGCTTGCTTCATAATTTTGTCATAGTCAAGCAATTCTGTTTCTCTGTCAACATTATAAGGGATACAATTGTAATGTTTACCTGAAAAATTAACTGGTGAGCCATGTGTCAAATGACCACCTGCGCTTAAATCAAAACCCATGAATACATCCCCTAAATTTAGCAATGCAAAGAAAACAGCTTGATTTGCTGGTGAGCCAGAATATGGTTGCACATTAACATGCTCTGCACCAAACAATTTTTTTGCCCTTTCTATGGCTAAACTCTCAACCTCATCAACAAATTGATTACCACCATAGTAACGCTTTCCAGGATAACCTTCAGAATACTTGTTTGTGAAGAAAGTTGCGTATGCTTGCAACACAGCCTTGCTTACAAAATTTTCACTCGGTATAAGCTCAACACCATTCCTTATCCTCGTACCTTCTTTTTTTATTAATTCAAAAATTTCAGGGTCAGTTTTTGAAATATCGTCCATCATTTTAATAATAAAAATTTTCAATTGCAAAGCAATTGAAAATTTTTGTATATGGGTTTGTTTATATAATTTTCGTAAAAAATTACAAGAACTATCTTATATCTTTTTTATCCAACTCTATGCTGTTTCCTTAGCCTTCTCTCTTTTTTTATCCTCTTTCGTTGCCATTTCCAGCGCATCTGTCTTTTCTTCTTCCACCTACGAGAACTTCTTTTCATCTTGTAAATGTTTATCTTACAATCTCATACTCTTTAACAATTATCCATCTAAATAAAAATAGCACAACCGCTCCAATAATAATCCATACAAGCCCAATCTGAAGTGATGTATTAAATATTACATACAAGCCATAAGCCATTATACCAAATCCTAACCATAGGAATTTGTCTAGAACAAGTTTCATAATTTCAAATTCCTGCTGTTCTGATAGTCTGCGTTTCATATCATTAAAAAACTTATGTTACAGTAATAAAAATATCCGTAGAGGCATACAATTTATTATCTAGTTCAGCATTTTGGTCATAAACAGAGAATTGAATAAGGTACAAACCTGTTTCAACACCTGATTTTGGAATAGTTAAATCAACTCTTTCTACCTCACTGTCAGCAATATCTACAGTATAAAGTTGGTCAATATTAACACCGTCTTGATTGTATCTGAATGTAAACCATTCGTTATTAAGGTATTCAGTTATTTCATCTCCTATGGCATCAACACTCTGTTCGCATTCGCTAGGACATTTTACAAATGTAAATTCAGCCCAATATTTAAGTTCTTGGTTACCTTCATTTTTAATCCCCCAAGCTAACAATTCTGATTTGCCTCTTTCAATAGTAATTTTAGATTGCGAAAAAATCAATTCCTCATCGCTGTCGATTAAGTCTTTCTGTAGTTGATCAGTAATTTTCTCAAAAGTGCTTTCACTTACTTTGCTAATATCTCTAAACATTCCTTTAATAAATCCTAATCCAAGCCCAAGCAGAGTCATAGCAAGAACAACTATTACAATAGCCTGAATCGAAATTTCTAAAGAAGCTCTTTTGTTGAATAACATTTACGCACCTCTTTTCCAGCAATACAAAAATTCAATCTTCAAAGATTGAATTTTTGTTAAATTTTTGTTATATAATTAATAGTTAACATATTTATGTTGCTAATTTATAAAACTTTCGAAAATTTTATTTCAAAATCTAATTAGCAACATTTATAAATGACATTACATTACAAAAATTTTCATCAAAGCCAAAAATTTATCAAATGAAAAGTGAGGTAAAAAATTCAAAATCTTTGATTTTGAATTTTTTATACTTAAATGGCAAGACTTAGAAAATTTCTTGCATACAGAAGAATTGAAAGGCCGTATACAAGGACATCTAAATTTAAGGCCAAATCTTACATTAGAATGATACCTAATGTAAAGATAGTCAGGTTCAATACAGGTGATACTACTAAGAAATTTGGCTACACTCTAAACCTTTTATCAAAATCCGAGCTTCAAATAAGAGACAACGCTTTAGAAAGCGCAAGGCAAACATCCAACAAATTACTTGAATCATATCTTGGATTAAATGGCTTTCATATGAAGGTTAAGGTGTATCCTTACCATGTATTAAGAGAGCATGCATTAGCAACAGGGGCTGGAGCAGACCGTTTTAGCTCTGGAATGGCGCACTCATTTGGAAAGCCGGTAGGTATAGCAGCGAAGATAAAGAAAGGTCAAACTATCTTTCAAGTTGAAGTTGAAAAAGAAAACATAGGGATAGCGAAACAAGCATTAGAGAGAGCATCTAAAAAACTCCCTTGCTCATGTAGTATACAAGTAATAGAAAGAAAATAAAACTACCTTTCCTTTTAAAATGCCACTTGATTACTATTTAAACTTTATCCAACAGAATAAATATTTGTATTCTTTAATAATTTTAATTACATTTTATATACTGTCAAAACTTGTAGTTTTTATATCACAAAAAATAATTCTAAGATTAACAAAAAAAACCAAAACAGATGTCGATGACCTAATTGTTAAAAAGACAAACAGAGCAATCTCAATTATATTGCTACTTATTGGTATTCGACTTGCACTTTTACCACTTGGAGTAGAACAAGCATTATTGGATATAATTGAGAATACACTATCTTCTTTCATAATAATCATCATTACATACATAGTGATTGTAGTTCTGGACATATTGATTGATAACTGGGGAAAAAGGGTAGCAGAAAGAACAAAGTCATCAATTGATGACCAGCTGTTACCATTAATTCATAGATTTTCAAGGATATTTATCTCGTTAATTGGTTTACTATTTATACTACCTGTCTGGGGAGTTCAGATAGGGCCATTATTAACAAGTTTAGGTATTGTAGGAATTGCAATTGCATTTGCTCTTCAAAGTACTTTAGGCAATATATTTGGCGGTATGTCAATAATTTTGGATAAAAGCATCAAAGTAGGTGACAAAATAAAACTCGACAATGAAACTATGGGTACTGTTTTAGATGTTGGATTAAGAAGCACAAAGATTAAGACATGGGATAATGAGCTTATTACTATACCTAATGGAAAATTAGCAGACTCTAGAATACTCAATTTTATACAACCTGATCCTAGCGTAAGAATTGTAATAGATTTTGGAGTTGAATACGGTTCAGAGCCGGCAAAGGTAAGAAAAATAGTTCTGGATGCAATAACAAAGATTCATGATGTGCTTAGAGAACCTGCTCCAAAAGTTCTTATGATGGAAATGGGTGATTTCGCGCTTAAGTTTAGGACAATATTCTGGGTGAATACATTTGACATAAAATTTGATACAAAAGCACTTGCGACAGAAGAGATTTATAAAACTTTGAGAAAAGAAGGGATAGGCATTCCATTTCCGACAAGAACGGTATATTTAAAAAATAGTAAATAATTACCCATGCAAAATTTCTTTAACAATGCTGTAAGTTTTAGGATACTTATCAATGTCTAATATATCTGTATGCAACAAGCCACCAAATAAACCACCACAAGTGCCATTCACGTAATAGACTTGTGCATTGTCTAATTCTGCATTTTTTGATAACACAATGCCATCACCATCGCCTAGATCCATTCCACAACCTTTGCCGATTATATTGTAAAGCTTTACATTCTTTGGCTGCTTTAATGGGTCATTCAACTTATTAAGAAATAAGCTGTTCTCATGCATATCTATGCACTCTCTGCTCTCCCCTATTATTTTGCAATAAGAACTTATAGGACCAGAGATTCCCTTATTTGGAGTAGCAATCATAATTAGCTTGTCAATATGCGCATCACCAAATATTTGTAGATACCTCCTTGCAACTAAGCCGCCCATTGAGTGTGCTATTATGTTTACCTTTGTTTTATTTGTCCTTTCTCTGACGATATCAATTAAGTCCTTTAGTCTTATTGCATAAGTATCTATGTTTTCACTTTTGGTAGGAACAAGTGTGTATTTATCATCGTGTCTAAAGGCGTCATAGTAGTAGCTGACTTTTACTGTGATAGGTTTACCAGATAAACCCCACAAACCTTTTTCTATAGATTCACTCTTTGAATACAAAGAAATAATACCTCCATTTAAGAAGCCCTCTTCTTGTAGCTTTAGTTGCAGCTTATTGAAAGAGTCCAAAGAAAATTCAGGAGAGTTACCTTTAGCCAATGAATGACCATGTATGAATATTATTGGAAATGTTTTTGGATCATTACTGCAGGAATCATCCATGCAACAGGGTTTGCAATTGTTAAAAATGCAGCATATGGGGGGATTATCTGATATTGTTGTGTTTATTCTTACGATTGTTTTATAAGTTATATTGGTGTTTACAGGCTTAAAATCAAAGGTTAGTTCATCTATTTGTAGCTTATCAATCTTGTTACATTTATTTAATAAGCCTTTTGTTGATTCAAGTGGACTCAGATTGGAGAGTAAATATAATGAGAAATTAATAGTTTGATTGTAGTTTAACGGCGTAACAGTAGTTTTGTTTTTTGGAAGGATTAAATGTGCGATGTCGATTATGTCGCTGTTTGTTGCATTCTCTTTAATTATCGCCTCAAATGAATCATAATAAGAATTATTAATCTCTCTCAACAAATTTTCCCTATGTACATTAACCAAGTTAACAAATCCTATATCAGATGGAAAACTAATGTTTGAAGACAAAGTTTCATTTTTAATTTCTACGTATTTATTTTCTTGTTGTTTTAATAAATTACAGGTATTCCCAACCTCTATTGTGTTAGGATAAATATTGACGAATTCTTTAGACATGTTTAATATTTTTACAATAGAGATATTCTCCTTACAGCTATTGATTAAATTGCAAAGAAAGTTGTTTTCGTAATCCAATACATAACCTAAATTAAAAAATAAGATTGTAGCATTCACTTTTGTTTTTTCAACTATTAAGTCATACGAATTACTTAAGTTGTTAATTGCCTTGATAACTTCTTCATAGGTGTCAAATGTATTATCAACTAATGAAGATGATACGAGCTTAAAATTTTTCGTAGTGTCATTAAGTCCTTGTATTATATCACCATCTAGGATGTTTACTACATAAGTTATCTCATTTAGTTTTTCTTGGAATTGGTTTAATTGTAACAGTAAATCATTGTGCAGCTTTGCAATTTCACCTATTTTTTTGTCAATATCTGTTATTGATGACATTATATCCGCCATAATCTTAAAAAATGATTCGTTAAACAAGCTGTCTAATTTTACATAGTTCTCTACCGCCCATAGACTTTTAATATTCTCTGTTGATATTATTACCTTGTCGTATTGATGATCAATCTCAATTTTGTCCTTTGATAAATCCCTTAAGTTTAACTTAAAACCCAGCTCAAAGTATTTTTGATTGAGTTGCTGAAGTAATATGTCAACTTCACTCAATAAATCCAAGAAAACTGTAATGTTCTTCTTCAACATATTCTTAAGCTCTCTTTCGGTTTCAGTGAGGTCGTAGTTGACACTAATTAATGAAGACCTAAATGTTTGTTTACTTTTTGTTAGGCATAAGAAAGAATAGATACTGTTGCACCTAACTTCAAAACTGTATAGGTCTTGTCCACTTCCAAGTCTTTTAACACTGAGATTGTAGCTTTTTGAGAAATGTTGATTGTTCGCAATTTGAAAATAACCATTGTCAATAACTAGATTCCTGCTTCTGTCATTGAAAGAGAAAGAGCATTGGGTTTTGCAAAGCGGAACATTATCAATAGTTATGTTGAATAGTATCTCACTCACATTGCCATAATTCATGTTGAAATACTTTTGTGGAGGTTTTACATATACTATTAGTTCATTGCCAAGGATGAAGTTTATTTTCTGATTTAGTAGGATGATTAGATAAACAACAATTAAGGTCAAAGTTATCACAATAAGAAATTCGTACCTTTTCCAAAATGGGGTTTGTTTTGGCATTTTGATTTCATAGTTTTTTCAAGGATAAAAAGCTTTCGTACTTCAATTAAAAATACAGAAAAATACAGTAACATAATAATTTTCTATATAGAAAATTAAATTTTAGGTTTAATCTTTACATATACAGATTCGAAAGCTTTAAATAGGAGTATTTCATATTTTGGATATTAATATACATATTTATATACTAATATAGTGTAACGTTGGGATATAATAGATAAAGTAGTCTATTACCCTTAGGTTAAGTGTAAGACAAATGGCAATTGAACTTATCAGCTTAGGAATACTATTCTTATGTGCTATTATAGGAGGAATTATAGCTACAAAATTCAAGCAGCCAGCTGTTTTTGGATTGTTACTTATAGGTGCAATCATAGGTCCAAACTTGCTGAACTTAGTTGAAGACACTGAAATGATAGGACGTATGGCTGATTTAGGTGCGATACTAACATTATTTATAATTGGCTTAGAATTTGATATATCTAAAGTAATGAAACTTGGATTAAGATCAATATTAATAGGGCTATTAAAATTTTCTATAGTTTTGTTTTTAGGGTATGAAACTACCTTGCTTCTAGGCTTTAGTACAAAAGTTGCATTATTTGTTGGAGTGATATTATCATTTAGTAGCACAGTTGTTGTAGTTAAGGTCTTAGAGCAAAAGGAGATGTTTAGAAGAAATGAGGTTCCATTGCTTGTTGCTGTCCTAATTATAGAAGATATCCTTGCAGTTTTTGTACTTACATTTTTCTCCAGTGTTAAAGACTCAAATATCAGTTTAATGACAACATTTGAGCATGTAATTTTTTCAATTGGCATATTGCTATTTGCGTATTTCTTAATGATGAAGATATTAAGACATGGTGTAAATATCATATTAAAGAATAATAGCGACGAATCTACTTTGACATTCCTTTCATTAGCCATTGGTGCTTTATTCAGCTATTTTGCGTCATCTCTGGGTTTGACACCCCCAGCAGGAGCATTTTTGGCAGGAAGTCTGATTGCTTCATTACCTAACGCAAAAGACTATGGAAGAGCAATTTATCCTTATGCTTTGATTTTCACATCTATATTTTTTATATCAATGGGCACCTTTGTTGACTTTAAAGCAATTGAATCGAATTTTATTTTTATATCAGTATTGTTAATAGTAGTTTTGGTGTCAAGATTTATAGCTATAGGATTCTTAACATTTTTGTTGGCTAATTTCAAAAAGGAGCAACCATTTTTTTCCAGCATAGCAATGATGTCAGTTGGTGAATTTTCATTGCTTGTTGCAAAAGAAAGTGAAAAATTCGCACTTGGGGTTGATTTGGTTACAATAACTGCTACTATCATCTTTATTAGTGCTGTATTAATGTCAATAGGCATAAATTACTCAGAAAATATCTATACTAGCTTAAATCCAAAAGTTCCTTTAAGAGCAAAAATAAAATTAGAGAGGCTTTCAAACTATATGAGGAAGTTTTTTGACCAGATTGAAATAGAGAACTTTTTCACAAAAAAACTAAGAACAGAATCAAAGATTGTGTTTGTGCTCACAATATTAATGATTTTAACTTTTTTAATTTTGAGAAAAATATCCTTGATAATAAGATTTAATTACCCATATTTTGTACTATACGCCTTTTACATCGTTAGCTCGTTAATAATACTTATAATATCAAATTTTATTTATAGAAGATTAAAAGTACTACATTATACGCTGTCTGTAATTTTAACAAATGTAGATAACTCAAGAAACCTAAAAAAATGCAATAAGATTCTTAATAATTTATTGTTTGCATTATTCTTCTTTTTTACAGCAATGTTGTCACCATTTGCAATGTTCACTCTAAATCTGAGCATATGGGCAAATTTTATAACATTTATTTTTATCATTTTTGGATTTTATTATACAAGGAATCTGGTAGCCCTTATAGATGATCATGGTATATCTCAAGCTCAGAGCTATATAGTGAAGAGCTCTATTGCAAAATTATGAATAGTAAATTATATAAACAAGTAATCTGAGTTATTGGCTTATGAGAAAATATTTCCTGCTGTTCTTAATTATTATTTCGCTAACACCTTTTACAATTGCAGATATATTAATAGCAACAGAGCAACCTATCTACAATATTGGAGATAGAATAAAGGTTTTTACATCGGCTCTTGATGAAAATAATTTTGAGGGATTGCTTAAAATAACACTTAATTGTAATGAGTATAGATTAGATTACTTCTTGAGCCCTATAAGCTTAGAGGATAATTTCAGGACAGCAATTACTGTGCCAGATATCATAGCTACTAAGCAAATGTTAGGTAATTGCTCGATGCTAGGCAGTCTTACAACTTATGAAAATTCAATTGTTGAAGAAAAAGCATCTAATTCCTTTAGCGTAACAAAACAATTGAATATAGTCACTATAAACGCAAAATTATCTTCTTTGCCAGGTGAAACTATACAAATTGTTGGGTTATTGAACGATGCATATGGCATTAATGTTTTAAAAGCACTAACTAAAGTAACCTTAGATAATGAGTCTTACATCTTTGAAACCCGTAATGGTAAACTTAACTTTACAATACATTTGTCAAACAACATAAAGTCAGGAAAGCATATTATCTACATTACTGCATCTGATGACTATGATAACATTGCTCAATCAGAAATAGAGCTTAATATAATGCCAATTCAAAGCTACATTAAGACACAACTTAGCTCAGATAAATTAAATCCTGGCTCTAAAATTGCGATTATTCCTACACTTTACGATCAAGCTGATGACGTTGTAAATTTATCTTTAGAGATTGAGTTAGTCTCGCCTACAGGTAATAAAATATTCAAAAAAGTAGCGCAAAGCAACGAAGGTATTGAATATGAATTCAACCAATATGCTGAACCTGGAACTTATATCCTAATTAGCACCTATAAAACCATTTCAACAACATCTTTTGTAAATATAACCACAATAAGAGAAGTTAATTTAAACTACCAAAATGGGACTGCTATAATAGAGAATGTTGGTAATGTGCTTTTTGAGGATTCTTTCAACTTTATTCTAGAAAGTGAATTTAAAAAATACACTATTACGAAAAAGCTCAAGGTTGAGCCGGGAAAAGTAGTTTATATCGATTTATCAAAAGAAGTGCCTTCTGGTGTTTATAATGTATTTGTTGCAGCGAAGGAAGGCATCTTGCCTATTGCAAAAAATTTAGGTAAGCTTGAATCTGAAGATTTCTCTACACAAGGATTAAGCAACATAATGACAGATGCTATAGCTACTAATGTACTAATCCAAGATAATAGACCTTTCTACAAGAAATTAGCTAGTGGTTTTTCTCATGCAGCAGGTTTGGTAGTTGGAGTGGATGGTTTGCTTGCAAAAAATCCGATTGTAGCTCCGCTGATAGTATTTATTATAATATTATTAATTGTTGTTAGATATGCAGGAAAACCGCTCATTAGACTATTTCGACGAAAAAAAGATGATAACAAATAATTTTGAGCTATTAAACTAAAGCTTCATCTAATAAATCTTGTGCTGTTTTTACAAAGCTTACCGATCCTTCAACAGCGCAATATGGACATTTAAATGGTATTTTTTGTTTCTTAAATCTGTAACTACATTGTTTGCATTCTAAGTGTAGAAATTTTTGTACCATAAAATTAGTTACCTCTTCTATGATGAGCTCTAAGGCTTGGCCTTACTTTTTCATAACCCTTGCCTTTTCCGTGAATGCCCCTACTTCTTTTACCGGCACTGGTTAATCCTCTGAATACCCTACCTTTTGTGTTAATAACCCAATTTATGTGCGGATTGGCTACAATTGAAGGATTTGCTCTATCAATTAGTATAATCTCATACCAATAATTAAGGCCGTCATGGGCTACATAATAGCTGTTTAGAACTTCACAATTTGGATATTTCTTTGCTGCCCTCTGCTCGGCAACAACTTGATAGTTGAGAGTAACGTCCTTTCGCCTACTCATAGCTTTAGGTCTTCTTGCATGCCTTATTTTAGCTCTTTGTCTACCTCCTCGAGGCACTCTTTGCCTTACAATAAAGAAACCTTGTTTTGCTTTATAGCCTAAGGAGCGAGCTCTGTCAATCCTTGTAGGTTTGTCTATCCTAATGGTTGTTGGTTCCTGACGCCATTTTATAATGCGTTGATGCCAAAGCTCACTTAGGTTTTGTTGTGGATTTCTCCAAGCTTCTCTTATGTATTGATACATTGACATTTTTACAAATTGACATTTTAATAGCAAATACAAACTCATAATTTGTAATGTTGGAAATAAATCGAGTTTTATAAATGTATTGAATTTTAATTTCAATTTAGTAAAAGATAATTATATATAGAAATTTACTTTCACTTACTATGTGATAAGGCGTATGAGAAGACAATTGAAATTTTTTTTGTTGTTTGTTGTATTTGTGGTTCTTTTATTCACTTTTATACTTACAAATGTTTATGCTCTAGAACTCCCAATAGGATTACAAAAATCAAAGCAAGCTGAGCAGCAATTAGCTTCTAGTATAACGTTCTTGCTTGCATTTTTTGCTGGCTTAATTTCAATGACATCTCCTTGCGGAATTGCTTTGTTGCCAACATTCTTTTCAGTTGCATTCAAAGATAGAAAAAAAGCAATGCTTATGACAACTGCATTTTCAATTGGGTTGCTAATTGCATTCACAATTTTTGGCTTAATTGCAGGCTTTTTAGGGAATTTTTTTAACCATTATAAACTTACTTTTGCTGTTGTTTCTGGGTTTATCCTTATTTTCTTCGGAATTTTATTATTTTTTAATATTGGATTTACAATCTTCAATTTCAAATTAGACTATAAAAAAGGAAAAAGTTTTTTTAGCGTTGCAATGCTTGGCTTTTTCTTTGGCATAGGATGGACGCCTTGTGTAGGTCCAATTTTAGCTGGAATATTATTGTTAGCCGCAAATGCTTCAACTGTACTTAATGGCACTTTGATGCTTATTTTCTATGGAATAGGCATAGTTGCTCCATTAATTATTTTGGCTTATTTCTCTGACAGATATGACCTATCAGGAAAATTTTTACGAGGAAAAATTTTTTCTTTTAATTTATTTAATAAAAAAATAGTGACGCATACATACAACCTTATTGGAGGTGTACTGTTAATCATTATTGGTGTATTGATGGTAGCTTTTAAAGGGACTTTCTTTTTTCAAACCGAGCTGCCAAAGTATTTGCCATGGTCGATGTCATTTTGGGGCTATTTAAATGAAAGGGCACTTGCATCAAAAATATTTCTGTCAACAACGGGCAATATTTTTGGGATTGTTTTTGCTTTATTAATAATTATTTCAGTTATTTTTTATTTAAATAAAAATAAAAATGGCACAAAAAACCGAAACTTTTAAATATATGCTTTTTAAAGTTTATGATATCAAGTAAAAAAGGTGATAATATGGAAATTTTAGATAGTAAAAGAGGATTTGTAACACATCCTGTAATGCTTTTTTTAATTGGGGTTGTAATAGGAATTGTAATAACCATTTTGTGGGCAAAGCAGTTGATAGCAATATCATTTCCGTTTTGTTAAAAAGAAATGAAACTTAGCAAGAATAAATTTGGGATGGTGCATCGTCCAGTATGGATATTTTTTATTGGACTTATTTTGGGCTTAATTTTAGCTTATTTGTGGGTTAATTACACAGGAGTGCCAAATCCATTCTGTAAACTCATAACTCCATAGCAAATGTTGCAATCATTAAGAAAACTCCTTCTATTATGAAAATAACATTATAGGCATTTCTATTGAGCCAGTTGAACTCAAACCACGATGGTCCAATACCGAAGCTATGAAGCAGTGGAAATAACCCAATTATTAGAACAGTTATAGCAACTCCAAATGACCACCATCCAACAACATTGCTGTTCGTTATTTCAACTATAGAGCTGTACGCTAACCAAAAGCCAGCTCCTGCAACAATCCACGTTAATAAAGATGGCGCTAAATCATTTAAAAAAGTAAAATATCCGAGCATTGGCAACAATCCAAGAAGAAATATAATTAAACCGACTAATCCAGAGATCCAGTCACGCAATTGCATCATTTTAAAGTCTCTTTTTTAGAAGGATTACCATTTAGACCAATCTACTTCTGCTTCTTTTTCTAACCTTTGTATCCTTGTTATTAGTATCCTGAATGCTTGAGCGATAATATGAAAGTGCTTAGAAATTTCAGTCTGTACTTTAACAATTTCTTTATTTTTTTCTAAAGCTTCGTTTCGAGGCATTAAATGATCTCGAGCCCATCTTATGTTATTTTCTCTTAGATTGTGTAAGTCTAATAAAACCTTAAGTACCCAAAGCATGTCCCTCTTCTTTATCAAAAATAATTCGTAGAAAGCTTCATTGCAGTATTTCTTGATTTTCTGTATAGTACCATACAGTTCACCAATGAATTTTTGTGCATCAAATTCTTTTTCCTTTGTCCTTTTTTCCAGTTCTTTCCTTATACCTTGAATTATTGTTGGAATTTTCTGTAGCTCTAAAATATCAACTTTAATTGTTCTTATTTCTTTACGGGCTGCAAATTTTGCAAGAATTGTTTGGCTAGTTTCATTTTGAAATGCTAATCTAACTGCTGCCATGAATTTCTTTGGGTCTTTTTCTTCAGATTCGTTAATGATAAGCATTACTTGCCCATATTCATTTCTATCTTCAGTTTGAGCTTTTTTGAGCGCTGTAGCAATTGCAAGTGCTAAATCTCTTTCTACTTTTTTTAATTGAGCATTTGCAGGAATTGCTTTAGAAAATGTTTCAAGTTCTTCTAGAATTTTTTTTGTAGTTTCCAAAAGTGTCATTTCTTCTGTAGATAAATTGAATATCAAATCATAAGCTTTATCCGAAGAAAATTGTAATTCCTCTAATAATTTTTTTTCATCTTGTATAGCCTGCGTTACTCGATGATCACCTTCTACTTCTTTAATCAATTTTTTATAAAGTATATAATCTGCTTTTTTTAAATTGTTGATTAGTTTTCTTACTTCTATCCTTTCTTTTAACGATGTTATTCTAAGTCCTTTAAGCAGCGTAGAAAAATACTCAGTCCAATATCCCATTCACACCTCACCTTTTTAATATGAAAAATTTTAACCTTTGGTTAAAATTTTTCTTTATTTATTTAAATCTTTCCTTTTTGTTGAGTTTTTAAGAGTAGTGAAATAAATAGTGAGCAAGTTTAATACCTCGCGAGGGTAGAATTTGCCGAAGGCAGATTGAATTGAAAAAAAACCATTATAAATACCAAACTAATACTATAAACTATGCTAAGCGAAGAAATTCTCAAGGAAATCTATTTCCCATATTCTAAAGTGAGAGATGTACAAAGTGATATGATTTCCGATATTTATAGTGTCATTAAAAACAAAAAGCATATCATAATGCATGCCCCTACTGGTATTGGCAAGACAATTGCAGTACTTGCTCCTGCTTTATCATTTGCAATAAAGAATAACTTAACAATATTTTTCCTTACCTCTAGGCAAACTCAACACAGAATTGTTATTGATACATTAAGGCAAATAAAGCAAAAATTCAGCATTAATTTTGATTGTGCTGACATTATTGGAAAAAAGTGGATGTGTTTGCAGAATGGTGTTGAAGCTATGTACTCTAACTCATTCCATGAGTACTGCAAATCTTTAAGAGACGAAAATAAGTGTGAATTTTATTCAAATACTCGCAAAGAAAACTTGCAACCAACAGTTGATGCAAAGTTAACACTTGAAGAGCTAAAGATAATTGGCCCTTGTCATGTCCAAGAATTTATTGAAAAAGGAAAAATCAAAAAGATGTGTCCTTACGAACTAGCAACTTTATCAGCAGCTAACGCTAAGGTTGTTATTGCGGATTATTACTACATTTTTAACAAAGGCATAAGACAAAGCTTCTTGCTCAAGATTAAAAAAGAGCTTGATAATATTATTCTAATAGTTGATGAAGCCCACAATTTGCCTAATAGAGTTAGAGAGCTTTTAACACAAAAAACATCTAGCCAAATAATTGAGAATGCAATGAAAGAAGCAAGAAAATATGGTTATGAAGAAACAGCACAAAATCTAGAAATCTTTGAAGATGCTTTGTTTGTGATTGCAAAGGAGATTAAAAAGGAGGGTATTGTAAGCAAGAATGACTTAGTAGAAGAGGTAAGCAAGAAAAAAGATTATGGCGAGCTTTTAGCAGAACTAATATTTATTGGCGAAGATATTAGGTTTAAGCAAAAAATAAGCTATGTCTTAAGCGTCGGAAAATTCCTTGAAGCATGGCTTGGAAGCGATAGAGGATATGGCAGAATACTCACAAAAACAATAGACAAAAAATTGAAGATAAGCTTGGCTTATAGATGCTTAGATCCTTCAATTGCTACAAAAGAGGTAATTGGAGAAAGCTATTCAACTATTTTGATGTCAGGCACTTTAATACCTACTTCAATGTACAAAGATATCCTCGGCTTTGATGAGGTTATTGAGAAAGAATACAAAAGCCCATTTCCAAAGAGAAATAGACTCAATTTAATTATACCAAAGACAACAACCAAATTTGCAGAAAGGAACAGTAGACAATTTAATGAGATAGGCAAAATTTGTAGTGATATTGTTAATTCAATAAAAGGCAATTCTGCAATCTTTTTCCCCAGCTATGAATTAATGCTTAATATTAATGAGCATCTCAAGCGTTACTGCACCAAAGCCATATTTATTGAAAAACAAAATCTTACCAAAAAAGAGAAAGAAGAGTTTTTGGCTGCTTTCAAAAATCATAAACCAAATGCAGTTTTGCTTGGTATCTCAACAGGTTCTTTTGGAGAAGGCATTGACATGCCTGGTGTTTTGAAGGCTGTAGTTATAGTAGGCTTGCCTTTGAACAAGCCAGATATAGAGGCAAGACTGCTGATAGAATATTATGATGATAAGTTTGGCAAAGGCTTTGAGTATGGATATGTATTGCCAGCAATGACAAAATGCATGCAAAATGCTGGCAGATGCATAAGGTCAGAAACAGATAAAGGAGCAATCATATTTCTTGATGAAAGATATGCTTGGCGCAATTATTATCAATGCTTTCCAGAAGATTGGGAGATGGAAGTGAGTGTAGATTATAGGGAGATTTTAAGAGAGTTCAAACTAAGTTGAACTTCATAATAGAACTAAACTTAACACCGTTCTACCAACTTTTAGCTCTTATTCAAAAACATATCAACAGCAATAGCGTACATTGCTGCAAAATAACCAAAATTTAAATAACTATCAGCAAAGTATAATAATTCCTTTTCAGCAACTTCCTTATACCTTTCTTCTTTGATACAAAGATACAACCTCAAAAAAACGATTGAAGAAAAAGAATTTTCCAAAAATTGCTTGTCTCTATATTTTAATATCCCAAAATCGTCTTCTTTATTAATTTTATCAAAAAAAACATAATCCTCATTATCGTAGAAATTTTTTAAAATAAATTCTGCAAGCTCTTTTATCTTTTCTAAGTATATGCGATTATGTGTTAAAAAATACACATCAATTAAACAATTCAAAAAATACAAATTATCGCTAAGTAATCCAAAATTATTTGCCTTTCCATCAAAAAAATGACATAAACCTTTTTTATCATCATAACACTTCTCCAAAATGAAATTAACTGTTTTTATCGCAAAATCTACTGCTTGATTATCATTTAATATTCCTCCAGCATTTATATAAGAAGAAACCATTATTGCATTCCAATCGACATAAATTGTTTTATCAACTTTTGGATAATTCCTAGTTCTCCTTGCTTCTAAGTCTAAATTATAAAATTCTTCATCAGCATCCTGCGAGCCATAAAATCCACCATTTTTTTGATTTGATAAAAATTTATTAACATACTCCATTATCTCTTGAGATATTTTTTTATACTTCTCATCTTTAATTATTTCAAATGCTACAGTATAATTTCTCAATAAACCAGCATTAATATCAAGCATTTTCTCATAGTGGGGCATTTTCCAGTCCTGTGTTACAGAATACCTAAAAAAACCAAATTCTATTTTATCATAAATTCCGTTATACATGCCATCAAGCGTTTTTAATGCAATATCAAGATATCTTTTCAACTTTGTTTTTTTATACTGGATGAATAATAAATCTAATACTTCTGGAGATGGAAATTTTGGTTGTAAGCCAAAGCCCCCATAAATACTATCAAAATTATCTTCTATGCTTAACAAAATCTCTTTAATAATATGTTCGTTTATTTCTGTCTTTGCTACTTGTTTTCTTTCTGTTAGAGCTGTATTAGTTTCTATTAACTTTGTTTTAGTTCCATATTTTTTATTATTATAAGCAGTCTTAATAGACTCAAGCATAAGCTTAAACCTTTCAGGTGGCACATAAGTGTCACCAGTTATTATATTACCATCTGTGTCTAGAAAAACTGTAGAAGGGAAACCACCCATATTGTACCTTTCTCTTATGTCCGGTCTTTTATCTATATAAACTTTTACAGGTACAAAATATTCATTTATAATTTTGGTACATTTTTCATCTGAATAAGAGGTTGCATCCATAACATGGCACCAGTGGCACCAAACAGCTGTTAAATCTAACAAAATAGGTTTGTCTTCTATTTTCGCCTTTTCGAAAGCTTCTTTGCTCCATTCAAGCCAATTCACCTTAGTTTTCATTTTTGATAATTATCTTTGTATCGTTTTTAGGTTTATAATGTTTTTGTTAATTATTTATATCAAATAAAATAAAAAAAGAAACATTTATATATAAGTTAGGTTATCCTAACTTTTAATGTTTACTCCACATAAAGAAGATTATCTAAGGGGATTATACATATTGGAAGAGGAAAAAGGAGAAATCAAATCTATTGATTTGGCACATTACCTTAATGTTTCGAAGCCAAGTGTCTCAGAAATGGTCCAAGAACTTAAGAGAGATGGTTTGATTTCATACAAAAAATACTCAAAATTGAAATTTACAGTAAAGGGGAGGAAAATAGCAAGAGAACTTACTTCGAAGCATCGCTTGATAGAGCTTTTTTTGAATAATATACTTAGAATTAATCCAAAGAATATACATGAAGAGGCTCATAAGCTGGAGCACGCTTTTAGTGACGAGTCAATAGAAAAATTAAGAAAAGTACTTGGGAATCCAAAAATTGACCCACATGGGAAGCCAATTCCGAGATAAATTCTACAAAATGAACAAAGCCAAATTAACTTTAGGAATAGCAGTATTGCTTATAGCAACAGGAATCATATTTACATTCCTACCCCATGATTTGCATGAATTAGTAACGTTTGGATTAAACATTCCTCATTTTCTTCATTTTGTTATGGGATTTGTTATAATCGGAACTGGATTAGTTTGCATTTTATATTCTATAAAACAAGGGACGTTTAGATTTCCTATTGATAAGATTAAAAATAATTTAAAGAAACCCATACCATTGCTGATAATCCTGTTTTTGGTAGCTGGCTTTGCAACTCTAAAATATGTTACAAAAGATGTCAAGGCAGAAACAGAGTTTGACAAGATGAA
>CAZGEW010000008.1:0-15860 GCA_964524225.1 uncultured Methanosarcinales archaeon
AGAAGATGAATCTTATATAAGTCATGGTATAGTTGTACATAACTGCACCGCCCCAATCTACTCCTCAGATTCACTACACAGCGCAGTAGTTGAATTAATAGCAATGGCTGGCTCAAGGATACAATACACTACAATACAGAACTGGAGTAATAACGTCTATAATCTTGTCACAAAAAGGGCTTTTGCTTATGAAAATTCAACTGTTTTTTGGGTTGATGGAAACTTAGGTTCAAAGACTACTATGAAATATCCTTCTGTTTATTTACTTGGCCAAGGTGCAAAAGCAGAAATTTTGAGTGTAGCATTTGCAGGCAAAGGTCAACACCAAGATGCTGGTGGCAAAATATTGCATTTTGCACCAAATACAAGCTCAAGAATAACTTCAAAATCTGTAAGCAAGGATGGCGGTAGAACAACTTATAGAGGCTTATTAAAGGTTGCAGAAAATTGCAAAAATGTGAAATCGCATGTAACTTGCGATGCACTAATCCTCGATGAAAAATCAGCATCTGACACTGTGCCATATATGGAAATTAATGAAAAAAATGTAACTGTTGAGCACGAAGCTACAGTTGGCAAAATCGGAGAGGAGCAATTATTTTACTTGATGAGCCGCGGCTTAAGTGAGGACCAAGCAAAAACAATGATAGTAAGTGGCTTTATGGAACCATTCACAAAAGAATTGCCGCTTGAATATGCTATTGAACTTAATAGGCTTATCGCCTTGAATATGGAAGGCTCTGTCGGATGAGAATCAATAACAAAGTAGATTAAAAATGAGTCACCATTTACACAAAGGTAAGAAGAAAAAGAAGTAATCTAAAAATTCAATCTGTGATTTGCTTCGCAAATTACAAAAAATAGTCTCGGCAAAAATTTGTCCTACCACTAAATTTTTGCCGAAATTTATACAATAGTTGAATGGTTAATAAAGATGAGAATATGGAAAGAATAATCTTACCAAACGGTTTCCCAAGATTTGATGAAGAAATTCAATCGAAGTTAGAAGAAGTTGTGCAAAAAAGCAGTTATAATCCTCGACAAGTAGCAGAAAAGCGTGAAATCAGCAGTGATGGGTGGTTACTTTGGAGTGGAATGAAAACCTTAAATATTCTAAAGGTATTTCAAGAATGGTATTTAGCATTCCAAAAAGGGAACATTGACGAAATCCAAAAATTATCTCGTAAAAGACAATATGGTAATACATTAACAACCAACTGGGGAGCTTATGTGAAAAAATTTGGAGATATATGGCTCTTTAGTGATGAAACTTCTTTTAAATATATTAAAGAAATGGGAGGTACTATTTTTATGGATGCTCTCTTTATTGAACAAAGTTTCCAGCACTATATATCATCTAGGTTACATCACGTTGGGTCAAAATTGGATGAAATAGGCTTAGAAATTATTCAGGAGATGGTTGATGAAGGGGGGACCATTAAACCAAATGCAATGGTAGAATCAGAAAGGTTTCGAGAGGATGAAGTGACCACAATTTTTAGAGGTAATGATTTGAAAGATTTAGTTGTAGTGTACGGTTATATTTTAGATAGAAAAGAACTAAGAAACGTAATTTTTCGCAATAATTCCATCTACCACCAAAAAGAACTAGACAAAAGAGACAGAATAATTCTTTTTTTAAAAGAAGGAGAAAATCTTATTGCTCAAGGTTTTTATGTAGTAAATAGTGTGTACGAGCAACATAATCTTCCACATTTTGAAGCATCGAGTACAGGTAAAACTTTCCGAAGATTTGAGTAGAAGATAAATAATTTCATAACAAATAAATAGGCTCGGCATTTTTTAGTGGCCGATAAAAAAATGTCGAGTACAAGAGTTTGTGAGCGAAGCAAACAGATTGAAGAATTAAAAAATATAAAATAAATTAAAGATAAACTTAACTTAATTTACACAAAATTAGTAGAGGTTCTAATTATGTTTAAAGAACAAAAATTAATTACCAAAAATGCTATGGAACAACTAAGCCAAGTTCAAAGTACTTTCACAAATAAAAAAAAGAAAGAAGCTTTGGATAAGTTTAATTCTATTCCAATATCAAAAGAAAAAGATGAGGATTGGCGTTATACTAATATTGAAAAATTAGATTTACAAAAATTTTTGCCTTTTGAAGGAAAGACGAAAATTTTTGTCACAAGATTAAGTGAAGATTTAAAAGAGAAGGGAGTTGTTTTGACTGATATAAATACAGCACTTGATAAATATCAAATTACACAAGAATATTTTTCTAAAAATTTAAATGTAAAAAATGACAAATTTAATGCATTAAATTTGTCATTTTTTAATAATGGAGTTTTTTTATATGTTCCTAAAAATGTTGAATTTGATGAACCAATCAGGGTTAATTTTGATTTTGATGAACAAAATAGCATTTTACATAATACGATAATAGTTGACCAAAACAGTAAAATAGATTTCATTGAAGAATATTCAAACAAAGAAATAAACCAAGAACAACTTAATGCTTGTGTTACAGAAGTATTTGCAAATAATGATTCGAAAATCAATTTTTATCACTTAAATAATTGGACAAAAAATGTTTACAATTTTACAAATATTGTTGGAACTTTGGAGAGAGATGCTTCAGTAAACTGGATTTCTGGCTGTTTTGGAGGAAAATTGAACAGACTTAGAATTGACACAAACTTTAATGCTCAAGGCTCACAATGTAATAATGTCGGTATATTTTTAGGTAAAGGAAAAGAGCATATTGACTTTACAACAAATGTTTATCACAATGTTGAAAATACAACAAATGACATTTTGGTTGATGGTATTTTAAAAGATGAAGCATCTTCAGTTTATAGAGGATTAATAAGGATTGAAAAACAGGCACAAAAAACAAATTCGTATCTTGCAAATCACATATTAAAGCTTGGAGAAAAAACATTAGCCAACAGCATTCCAAGCTTAAAGATTGATGCAAATGATGTCAGAGCAAGCCATGGTGCAACAGTTGGCCAGATTAATGAAGAGCATTTATTTTACTTGATGACGAGAGGATTGTCAAGACAAGAAGCAGAAAGATTAATTGTAGAGGGGTTTTTTGAGCCGGTTATACAGAAAATACCTCTGGAAGAGTTAAGAGAGAGAATAAGGGGATTGATTAAGCAATAATTTTTATTTTAAAATTTAGAAGAAAAATTTCAATGCTTTGCATTGAAATTTTTAAATAATAAATACTATGAACTCAATTGACGAATTAGTGTGTGATAGGGAATCAGTGTACGATTACATCAAAAAAATGGGAAACGGTGTCTATAATCTAAAACTTAATTATGACTACATTAAAAACAGAACAGATCTACAACTTTTGGTAGTATTTGGCCAAATAATTGGCAATATTTTAACTCTTAAGGGAATAAGTATTATAAGTGAGCCTTCCCAAGAAAGCTTCCAAGTTAACATATCGAAAGGTCTTTCGTTTGATATATCTTGTGAAGCTGTTGAATATATTAGATGTATTATTCAAACCGTTAAACCAAAGAGTGAATATTTATAGGTTATAGAAAACCTCAATAAAAAATGCTTAAAACAAAAACATTTGCAAAAAATTTCGCATCAAATGCGAAATTTTTTGATGCTATCAGGAAAGACTTTCCTATTTTAGAGAGAAAAGTTCACGGAAAACCATTAGTTTACTTAGATAACGCTGCAACATCCCAAAAACCAAAGCAAGTAATTGATGCAATTGATTTTTACTACAAAAACTATAATGCCAATATCCATAGAAGCATTCATCAGCTTGGAGAAGAGGCAACTGCAAAATTTGAAGAAGCACATCAGAAGGTTGCAGACTTTATTAATGCTGATTCTTACCAAAATATTATTTTTACTAAAAATACTACAGAATCTCTCAATTTATTGGCATATTCATTAACTTCAAACTTAAAAAAAGATGATGAAATTGTCATATCGCAAATGGAGCATCACAGCAATTTTGTGCCTTGGCAACAGTTGGCAAAGCAGAGAAAATTAAAGCTAAAATTTATTAAAATTGATGAAGAAGGAAAACTTGATGAAGAAAGCGTCAAAGAAAACATAACAAAAAAAACAAAAATAGTTTCTGTAACACATGTCTCTAATGTATTAGGCACAGTAAATCGAATTCAAGAATTAGCAAAAATCGCACACGAAAAGGGTGCGATTTTTGTTGTCGATGGAGCTCAAGCAGTTCCTCATATGCCTATTGATGTAAAAAAGCTTGATGTTGATTTTTATGCATTTTCAGCTCATAAAATGCTTGGACCAACCGGAATTGGTGTTCTGTATGGTAAACAAGAATTGCTTGAAAATATGCAGCCATTTTTATATGGCGGTGAGATGATAAGGGAAGTTAGGTTTGATAATACGTCATTTAATGATTTACCTTGGAAATTTGAAGCTGGCACTCCAAATATTGCTGATGGCATATGCTTAGGAGTTGCCATTGATTATCTTAATAAAATTGGAATGAGGCAAATACAACAAAGAGATAAAGAGCTTGTTGACTATGCAATAGAAAAGCTTAAAGAGATTGATAGAGTGACAATCTATGGCCCAAAAGAAAGAGGCGCTGTTGTTTCATTTAATGTTTATGGTGTCCATGCTCACGATGTTTCACAAGTGCTGGATAGTGAAGGAGTTGCGATAAGAGCAGGACATCATTGTGCTATGCCTCTACACTCTGTTTTAGGTATAAATTCAACTGCAAGAGCTAGCTTTTACTTGTATAACACAGAAAAAGAGGTTGATATGTTTATTAATGGGATCTATAAAGTAAAAAATATATTTGGTTGTTGATTATTGTGAAAATTTTTCATCTTCGATGAAAAATTTTCCAGATGTAGAACTTGAGGAAAAAAATTTCATTTTCTAAGAAAATGAAATTTTTTAAATTTAAAATGGACGCAGTAGAAATGATTTATCAGGAAAACATATTAGACCACTACAAAAATCCACGCAATTTTGGCAAGATAGATGATGCAAGTGTGCATCATCATGAGTACAATCCACTTTGTGGAGATGAAGTAGATTTATTTTTGATTATAGATAAAAATAAAAAAGTTACTGACGTTAAGTTCAATGGTCATGGATGTGCAATCTCACAAGCAAGTGCATCAATGCTTACAGAGCAGATAAAGGGCAAAAGCATTGATGAATTAAGAAAAATGACAAAAGAGGATATTTTGGAAATGCTTGGAATTCCAATAAGCCCTGTAAGGTTGAAATGTGCTTTATTATCATTAGATACATTGAAAAATAGTATATTGATTTTTGAGAAATATATTAAGAAAAAATTCAATGCAGAGCATTGAATTTTTTCCAAAAGTAAGCCTGATACAAAAAATTTCAATCGAAGATTGAAATTTTTGATATAATAATAAAATGACAGACGAATTAATCATAAAAGATTTACACGTAAGTGTAGAAGGCCAGAAAATCTTAAATGGTGTAGATTTAGTTGTAAGAAAAGGTGAAGTATGTGCTTTGATGGGGCCAAATGGCTCAGGCAAATCTACTTTGGCGTACACTTTAATGGGACATCCAAAATATACTATTAATAAAGGTGAAGCTTGGTACAAAGCTCAGAATATATTGGAGTTAAAACCAGATGAAAGAGCAAAGCTTGGATTATTTTTATCATTTCAATATCCACAAGAAATAGCTGGAGTAAGTGTTTCAAACTTCTTAAGGACTGCTTATAATGCTATTAAACCACAACAAATTAGTGTTCATGATTTTGTGAAATTGCTTAAAGAAAAGATGAGGTTGCTCAAAATAGATGAGAGCTTTAGCAGACGATATTTAAATGAAGGCTTCTCTGGTGGAGAGAAAAAAAGGACAGAGATATTGCAGTTAGCTGTTTTACAGCCTGAGATGGCAATACTCGATGAAACAGATTCTGGATTAGATATAGATTCATTAAAAGTTGTAGCACACGGTATTAATACTTTGCTAGGTCCAAACGTAGGCGTTTTAATAATTACACATTACCAAAGAATTTTAAACTACATAACACCTGATAGAGTACACATAATGGTTAAGGGTAAGATTATTAAAAGTGGTGGTAAGGAATTAGCACATGAATTGGAAGCAAAAGGATACGATGAAATTATAAAAGAAGCTGAGGTTTAAGATAGGTAGTTCAGAACTTTACTTTACACTCACAAAAAATATTTAAATAACAAAAATTCTTCACTAGAAATTGGAGAACTTCCCAGAAGTAAAACATTATTAAAAAAATTTTAACTTCGTTAAAATTTTTTAGGACAAAATGGAGCAACAAACAAAAGAGATTATTTTAAGCTTAACTGAAAAGGCTGCAAACAAAGTGAAATCATTGTTAGAGAAAGAGAACAAAAAAGATTATGGATTAAGAGTAGGTATTGTGACAGGAGGCTGTTCTGGCTACATGTATGATATAGCTTTAGAAAAAGCACCAAAAGAAAATGATGTAGTAATAGAAGAAAAAGGTGTTAATATTTTCATGAACCAAGAGAGTATTGCTTTTATGAGAGGCTCAATAGTTGACTATGTTGAATCATTGCAGAATTCTGGATTTAAGATAAATAATCCAAATGTGAGGACTACTTGTGGATGTGGGCATTCTGTAGGTTAAACTCAATAATAAATCGCTTATTTTATCCAATAAGGTGTTAAATGGAAATCAAATTATGGAAAAAACCAAAGAATTGTGTAATTGTAGAGGGTTTTCCGGGTTTTGGGTTAGTAGGCACAATTGCGTCAGAATTCTTAATAGAGCACCTTCAGACAGAGCAAATTGGCAAGATTTTATTTAATGATATGCCAGCAATGGTTGCTATACATGAAAACAAGGTTGTTGAGCCTTTGGGTATATTTTATAACCAGAAATATAACATTGTTATTTTGCATGCTATAACTGCAGCAACCCATTATGAATGGGATCTTGCCAATACAATCGAAAATTTAGCTCAAGAATTAAAAGCAAAAGAAATAGTATCTCTTGAAGGTGTCGGTCCCGGTGACGAAAGCCAAGATTCAAGAGTCTTTTATTACTCAAATAATGAAAAAAATGTAAAACTGTTTGAGAAAACAGGAATAGAATCTTTAAAAGAAGGAATCATAATTGGCGTAACTGGGGCAATACTTCTTAGAATTGAGAAAACCCCTGTAAGCTGTATTTTTGCTGAGACTCACTCAAATCTGCCTGATAGTAAAGCTGCTGCAAAAATAATAGAAGCGCTTGATAAGTACTTATGCATGAACCTTGATTATAAGCCATTGCTTGACCAAGCAAAAAAATTTGAAGAAAAACTCAAAACAATTTTGCAAAAGAGCCAAGAGGCACAAGAGATGAGCGATAAAAAAAGACTTAGTTATCTTGGATAATATTCTCTTTATTCTCTTCCAATTAAGTCTGCTGTTCCAGCTCCAAGAGACGCAAGAACAGATGTTACAGCTATTTCTTTGTATAATGCAACTGGATCTGATAAGTCAATCATATTAAACATAAAGAAGATTATAATAATCATAATCAAAGAGGTTATGTATATTAATGTAGCCCTTTTTGGTAAAACCCCAAATAGTCTTTTTTCCTTTATTTGTCTATATCCAGTCTCATACATTAACATTAATATTAACAGATAAGAAAATAACATAAGCAAAGTTGCCCTAGTAGTAGATATATATTTGGCTATCGCCTTGCCATAAATAAATCCGAAATGTGCAACAACACCAATAAATGCTCCTATTACGCCTTTATTTAAGTCTCTAATTGAGAGTCTTTCTAAGGGTTTTGTTACAACCTCTTCTTTAATCTCTTTCTCAAGCTCTTCAACCTTTTCTGTTTCTTTCTCAAGTTTTTTCTCTTCTTCTATGATTTTTGCTTCTTTTTTTTCAATTGTCTCTTCTTTTTTCTCTATTCCAGTAATTTTATCTTCAACTTTCTTCTCTTCTGCAAGAATTTCAAGTTCATGCAGAGTACCATTTAATGGTTGTGTTTCTAAAGCTTTTTTTACAGTTTTTACAGCTTTAGCCTCTTTAATAGCCTTCTTGGTAATAACCTTATTTTTACCCCTTTTTTTCTTCATTTTTTCCCTCAGAATATAATTTTATTTAAGATATATAAAACTATTGATTTGAGCTTAACAACTTTCTCATATGCTCAACTCTTTTATTAATCAATTCTTTTGTGCCAATATCCTCCCTATGAAATACTTTGCCTTTAACTGCCCTTGTTGCTTCCTCAGCTATTCTTTCAGCTTCTTCTAAAGTGTTGGCAATGCCTAAGCATGCAACCCCTCTTGAGGTTGTAAGATACAAGCCATCTTCCCTTTGCTCAACAGAAGCATAATACAATTTAGCATTTTGTGGTATATTTCCAATTTCAATTTTTTTATTTTTGAGCGGAGCAGTAGGGTAGCCTTTTGGTACAACATACTTGCATACTGTTGCTTTATTCTGGAATTTTATTTTTATTTTATGAAGCTGTTGATTTATTATTGCATTACAAATGTCAACAAAGTCGGTTTCCAAAATTGAAAGCACATTCATAGCCTCTGGGTCACCAAATCTTGCATTGTACTCAAGCAACTTCACACCTTGTTTTGTTAAGATAAATCCACCATACATAACTCCTTTATAGAATTGAGCTACCTCTTTGTATAAGGCATTTGCAACCTTTTGTGTTATTTTTAATCCTTTTTCAATATCACTCTTTGTTAAGAATGGAAGCAAATGATCTTCGCATGAGTAAGAGCCCATACCTCCTGTATTTTCTCCTTTGTCCCCAGAAAATGCTCTCTTATGGTCTTGGACAGGAGGCATTGCCAAAACAGTTTTGCCGTCCGTTAAACATTGCAAAGAGAATTCTTCACCATCTAGCTTTTCTTCAACAATAACAAAAGGATGTGTTATTAACACTTCATGACAATATTGTAATGCATCATCTTTTGTTGAGAAATGATCACCTTGAACCTTTACCCCTTTGCCTCCTGTTAAGCCATCTGGCTTAATTACACATTGATTTAGTTCTTTAAGAAATCCTTTTGCTTCGGCTATATTCTCTTTATTAAAAATCTGAAATTTTGGGTTTCCTTCTATATTATATTTTTTCAGCAATTCCCTTGTGAAAGATTTACTTGTTTCGAGCCTTACAAGACTTTTAGTTGGACCAACAGCATTTATTTCTAACTCATTCAATAAATCTACTACACCATAAGCAAGAGGCTCTTCTGGCCCTATAAATGCAAAATCTGGTCTTATCTTGAGTGCAAAATTCTTAATCTTATCTAGCTCATTGTAATTTCCGATTTCAAAATTTTCTGATAAACCTAAAATGCCAGGATTTTTAAATTTAAGATACGAGTAGAGTTTAGTGCCCTTATTTCTCTTTAGCGATTCTGCTATTACATGCTCTCTTGCGCCATTCCCAATTATTAGTATTTTCATTGGTATTGAATAAATTAAATATTTTTCAACTTTTCAGTATACTTACATTTAGGGTACAAACTACAGCCATAAAACTTGCCATAAATACTGCTCCTCAATACTATGTCACCTTCTTTGCACGAAGGACATTTCCTTTTAATGTCACCTTTTGCAATAGCCTTTGCTTGTTTGCCAGCTTCCCCTTCAATATGCTTGCTTGGACATTTTGGATTCAAGCAGAATTCTAATGGCTGTTTTGCTCTTTTTATAGCCAACACTTTTGGAAAGCTGCAAATCTCACAATTTTTCTTAGCTGGCTTAATTAGTGCATTCTTGGGCAATGAAAAGATTGTTTTGCAATTAGGATATTTATTGCAAGCTGCAAAATTGCCAAATTTGCCTCTTCTAATTGTTAAATTTCCTTCCTTACATATTGGACATATGCCAAGAAAAGCCATTTCATCTTGGGTTGCTCGATTCGCCTTTAAAAGATCTTCTCCAATCTCTTTCTCATACTTCTTGAAATCAGCTATTATTTTTGTTATTGCATTCTTAGCTTCCTCCAAAGTGTCTTCTTTTTTCTGTAGCTTTTCCCTTATCTTTTCCATCTCTAATTCAAAATGCCTTGTTAGCTCTTCATCAATTATTTTTGGACAATATTTTTCTAATGTTTCAATTGTTGAAATGCCAAGCTCGGTTGCTTCTATAGGTTGTCCTTGAATGTAACCGCGTTGGAATAAAGTGTCTATTATTTCTGATCTTGTAGCTTTTGTACCAAGATTTCTCTTTTCAAGCTCTTTTATTATTGAAGCTGGGGTATACCTTTTTGGTGGCTGAGTTTCTTTGCTTAGCAATTCTATTGATTTTACTTTTATTTTGTCGTTTTGTTTTAAATCTGGCAACTCAACTTCTTCAAAATTGACATATGGTTCATAGAAATTATGCCAGCCTTTCTCAATTGTTCTTGTTCCTTTTGCAACAAAAATTTCTCCATTACAGTTAATATCGATGATTATTGTTTCTCTCACAGCAATATCAGCAAATGTTGCTAAAAATCTTTTCACAATTAAATCATAAATTTTTGCTTCTCTTTCCTTCATACCATTTGGCATAATTCCAGTTGGGAATATCGCAGGATGTGCAGGATCTGTTTTCTTACCATTATTTGGCAAAAGTTTTGAACGACCTAACAATCCTTTAGCTAAGTCAGAATACCTCGCCTGCTTCATCAAGTCGTTCAAAACTTTTGCATATCCAATTGCTGCAGGCAATTGTTGGCTTGAAGTTCTTGGATAAGATATAAAACCAGAGGTATAAAGCTCTTGAGCTATGTCAAGTGTTTCTTTTGGAGAGATATTAAAGCATCTGTAAGCTTCCAATTGTAAAGTTGTCAAATCAAATGGGAATGGTTGTGCTTGGTTGTATTGTTTTCTTTCAACATTATTAACCTTAGCCTCTTTTTGGTTTTTTGTTTTTTTAATTACGATGTCAGCTTTTTCTTTTTCCCAGAATTTGTCTTCTTTGTGCCAGGCTATTATTTCATTAATTTCATTATTGTTATATTCACCGATTAATTGTATCTGCCAGTATGGAATTGGCTTAAAGCCCTTGATTTCTCTTTCTCTATCAACAATAATCTTCAATGCAGGTCCTTGGACCCTGCCTGTTGACATTACCTTAAAGGCACCTATGCTTTTTATTGCAGATGTTAATGCTCGAGAATAGTTTATACCATTAACCCAATCTAGCCTGTGACGAGTTTCGCCAGCTTCAGCTTGCCCCCAATCTAAGTGAGGCATTTTATCTTTGTATGCTCTTATTAAGTCAGGTTGGGTAAGAGTGGAGAACTTCATTCTATTGGCATCATTTTGTCTGCAGGTAAAACGTATGACATTAAGTCCTATGACTTCACCTTCTTGATCATAATCAGTTGCTATGGTAAAAGAATTAGCATTCTTACATAATTTCTTTATTGCGTCAAGGTACTTTTTTGTAAATTTAGACTCCTTTGTTGTTTCATGAACTGGTTTCCATTCTATATCAAACACTGGGAATACCCAGCCTTTTTTGTTTTTTTCTGCAAGTCCATACAAATGACCTACTGCACATGCCACTACTATATCCTTACCATTGTGGGTTATTTTATAGTAAGGCACGCCATTAATGCTTTCTTTTATTGGTTTTCCGTCTGCTAAAGCTTCTGCTATCTTCTTGGCAGCTGCTGGTTTTTCAGTTATTATCAGCTCATACATTACTTAAAGAAATTAATAGATTATATAAAAAATTTGTGAAAAATAATTAAAAATAGTTAGAATTAATATTCGCTCTTTTTCTTCTGCCACACATAGTAACCAACTGCTGCAACAACAACTATTAATGCTACAACAATCCACCCAATTGTTGTTCTGCTTATTGGTTTCTTCGCTACTGGTGCTGGTGGTGCTTCTGGAACTTCAGCTGGCACCTCTGCTGTCGGTACCGGTGGTTGCTCTACTGGAGCTTCTGGTGGTGGTGTTACCTCTGGTGGAGCTGCTGGAGGTGCTTCTTTAACACCAATAGCAAATGTACTAGTTCCTGGTGTAATTGATTCATATATCACGTTATTTGCGTCAGAGCCTGTTTTTGTAGTTGGTAATGCACTCCATTTATTGTCACTATATCTATATAGCACAACATCATTTTCTGCAACTCCATTGCTTAATAGCCATGACTTTGCAACCTTGAAGTTTATTGTAATCTTTGAAGTATCTGTATCTGCAATATTGCCTTTCTTTAATTGCAAGTATTGATAAACCTTTGATGCTGCTGGTGCTGTGTATGGATTTGAGGTTAAGCTTTCAACAGTTATTGATGGAGTTGACACAGAGTTTTTGACTTCAATTACTACTCCTGTAATAGCTATCTTGTCATTATTAATAGTTAAAACTGCTGTTGCGCCAGCATCAAGATTGTCCCACTGCCTTCCTGCTGATGCCTCTACATTGCTTGGAGCTGCTGCCCCTCCTCCACCGGCACCTGCACTTGTGGTCGTTGTGGTTGTTGTTGTGGCTGCTGCATCTGTTGTAAAGTTAAAAGTGCCATTCTGCGCACAATTACCATTATAGTCACAAACTGAGACATTATAGTGATATAATGTGCTTGCTGTTAAGCTTGTTATAGACACTACTTGTGATTGGTTAAAGTCTGTTTCTCTTGCGACTGAGTCAAGAGCACCTCTCGTTGTGGCATAAAACACAGTTGCATTTACAGATTCATTCATGCCGGTAATTGTAATTGTTGCAGTTGTTGATGTTTTGCCCGCGGATGTTGTGGTTTCATTTGGCGAATTTGGTGGTGTATTATCTGATATATTAAATCCCCAGAAATATGTATTGACATTTCCTTCTTCATCTGTAACTGTGAATGTAAGGTTATATCCTCCACTGCCAGTGGCATTATTCTTAAATCTTTCAGTTGAGCCTAAGCAAATTCCATTGCTTAAACTCATTGTTGTGTTTGCTTTGCTGCTATTAATAGAATAAACACATGACGCAGTGTCTGATGAAACACTGATGTTAGGAATAAACATGCCTATTGAATAATTGCTAACAATAGCGCCAACTATATTTCTATCGCCAGTTATATTTGTAGCAGGCACTGTAACATTTACTGTTGGTATGCCGGAATTGTTTACAAATGCAACTGCGCTGAAATGTGGTAAGTATACATTTATGGACCGATTATTTGTATTATTCCAGCATGCCGAAGTCACTGGGAATACATTATCGCTTTCATTTGGAGCAAAGTTAGCTGCGCATTCTGTTAAATTCTTCCTTGAAGACACATCTTTAATGTCTTTGAAATACCATATTTCAAATTGACCTCCTAAAACAATGCCTAAACTCGCGTTACTGGCGTTTATGGGATATTTTACAATGGCATAGTAACTATTGTTATTTGAAATAAATTCTTGGAAGCTTTCATTTACCCATACAATCTCTCTTATTGCTGCTGTGTAGTTATCTTGTATATAACTAAGGGTCTTGTTGATGGATGTCTCCGCTTGCGACGACCCATTAACTCCTAGTGTAAAATTATACTTATCCCAATTAGCAGCTGATGCGTTGAAAATTAGAGTGACGTTCAACTCCCTTGTCGGAGAGGTATTAAGGCCAAAGGACAAGCTTAATGTTACGTCCGTAGCATCAGTTTCATTCGTAAGTGATTTTCCACTTGACGCATTACTTAAATTAACATAGCTCATATCAACATTGTATCCCCTTAAAGTTACATTTAAATTAAATAAATTAAACGATGAATTGCCAGTTGTTGTAAACGTGAGAATGCTACTATTAACAACATTGCCTAAAGTATCATTGGCAGAGAATTTAATGGTGTGTGTTCCAGCTTTAAAGGTCAAGTTAAATGTATTTGTTATATTTTCTCCTGTGCCACCTATGCCTGTATCTGAACTCGATAAATTCAGAGCATTGAAATTACCCTCATTGATATTAGTATCAACGAAATAGCCTAATCCAGCAAGTCTTTGGTTCGAGTCTTTAGCTGACAAGTTTATTTTTAGACTGTTGTTTATTGTTGCACCATTACTACCAGTATTAAAGCCATTAGTTGGTGAATTAACACTCAATTCAGGCCCAATATCGTCGACTAAGAAATCGAAGATAGTTGTATTCGAATTGCCTGCTGTGTCTGTCACTGTTAAAGTTAATGTCCTATTACTTGAAGTGCCAGTAGCGCAGCCAAATGGCTTTATTTTTGAGACATTGCCTTTGAATACTCCAACAGTTGAATTACAGCTTGAGGTATATGTGAAGTTTGCAATCTCAACTGAAGTTTTTGGTGACGAGAAGTTAAGCGCTGCTTGAGATGTTATGTTTGTATTATTAGCTGCCGACTGACGTGATGATTTTTCATCGTAACTTATGTTATAGAAGCTCAGACTAGGTCCGCTGCCTCTATGTATTGAGAAGTTATGGAATACAACTCCAGTATTGCCCCATGTATCTCGTGCAGAAACAATTACGCTATGTGAGCCGTTTGCCAAATTGCAGATAGACGTTGCTGATGGATTTGTAGCAAATGAGGCGTTTCTGTTTCGCTCGGGGTCTGAGGCAGCACCTCCATTTGGAGTCCCTTCAAACGTCTTGAAAAAGTTGCAATCATTAGTATCAACCACGTTATTGTCTATGCTTATATTGACTTCAGCCAATATGCTGTGCTCTGAAACATTCCATGATATTATAGGAACTGTTGTTGTGCTTAAATTACTGCCATTAACACCTACTGTTCCGTTTATAATTATACGGGGAGCATATGTGTCATTTATTTGTATTGTGATGTTAGCCTTAGTTGTATTTGAATTTCCTAGTGTATCATTCGCAACAATTCTAAAGCTTACATTTTGCCCTTCAAAGTTGTTTTCCCCTATTGGTATAAAGAAAGTGAAGTTGGTCCAGAAATCATTTTGACCTGCTATATATGTTGAAGTTGGCAAAGTTTCATTTATTGTCTGCCATCCATGCCCACCTGAATCATTATAGAATTGTAATTTACCTTGGAATGGTTGTGTCAGGTTATCTGTCCAGTTTGCAACTGCCGTTATGTTACTACCTTGGATGGTTGAGCCAAGACCTATTGGTGTAGTTGATGGGTCAAACGAGCCAAGCCTTGTTCCTAATTCACCGCTTGTCCTTACGGTACCATTTGCAATGGTAAAGTTAACATTAGCAGGAGGTATCTGGTCGACTGTAATAGTAATCGTAGTAGAATTTCTATTGTTCATGCCGTCTTCGGCAGTTACATTAACGGTGTATGTACCATTACTATTAAAGTTGTAAGTAGCATTACATGTAAACAAAGATGTTTGGAATTCTGTTGCAGTTGAACCACATGATATATTTGTAAGAGAGCTATCATTTATGTAAGTGAAGTTTTTAACTACTTTGCCACCTAAAGAAATCGTAATATTTATAGTGTCATTTCTAGATAAGTTTAAGCCCCGACCGCTTTCATTAATTGTGAAATTTATCATTCTTTCACTTACAATTGATAAATTAAGAAGATTTGTTACATTTGTACCTGTAAAGTTTGCTTTTGGAGGTGTTGTATCAAGGAAAAATGTGAAGTTACCAGAGAATGTTGGAAAAGATGCAACACTAGCATTTGTACTGTTATAACAACCAATAGCAAATGTATAATTACCGTCTCCAGTAAATGTAAAGTTCATATAACTTTGTGCTTGTGATCCATTAAATAACCTGAAATCCCCTTTATCTGGGGCCGTTGTAGAATTACTAATATTTCGAGAAACATTTGAATAGCTAAGTTGATTTGTTGTGCTGTTGATATTTAAAGTACAATTAGATAAATTTTCAGTTTCTGGAGATTGCCCAGCAACACCAGAAGCGTCCCAAGTAACGTTAAAAGTAAAGTTTATGTTTTTGGTGGCA
>CAZGEW010000008.1:15960-27081 GCA_964524225.1 uncultured Methanosarcinales archaeon
GGCGTAAATACTCTAATACTCACTGCTTCTGCATAAATTATACTAAATATAAAAATCAAAACTATAGAAACTAACAGCGCTAAATTTATTTTACCATCTTTAGAATTAAATAAACCACCTAAACACTCTTTTTTCATTATCACTCCTCTTATTGTGACAAATTATCAAAATATATTGATTTGACAACACATATTTAAATGTTTCGAAAAACTACAAATAAAATCTAAAAATTAAACGCCAAACCTCATGTAGAAGTTTAAAAAATTATATGATATTTAAACTTTTCGTTATTTTTTGTATACAATTTTTACATATAAAATGATATTGTTAAATTCAACAAAGAAAAGAATCATTGTAAGAAACATAGTTATTATTGAAGACAGCTTCAGAAAATTTATTGGCTTAATGTTTTCAAAACCTAGCAGTTTAGTAAAGCAAAATAAAGCCTTAATCTTTAAGTTTAATAAAGAGAAATTAATTTCATTACATATGTTCTTTGTTTTTTATCCAATAGATGTTTTATTTCTAGATAAAAATAAAAATGTTGTGGATATTAAAGAGAATTTTAAGCCATTCACTTTGTATAAATCAAATAAGAAAGCCATGTACGCTGTTGAATTGCCAAAAGGGTCAATAAGAAAGACTAATACATGTATAGGAGATAAAATAGATTTTTAATTTTTATTATTTTTATTGATTAACTCTATTATCTTATCCAATTTATTGGCCAAAATTTTCCACCTGAAGTTTTTTAAGTCTTTAGTGTAGCCAATCCTATCATTGTATTCTAATTTTGCCAATATTTTTTCCGCTAAATCGCCAGCGTCATTTGGTTTACATAAACTTCCTTCATATCTCTTTAGTAAAATTGAGACATCTCCAACATCAGTAGCAACAATTGGAACATTGCATGCCATATACTCAACAATTTTGTATGGAAAACAGTATTTTGAGAATTCGTTTACTGGATTTGGCAATATTGCAACATCTGCTGTATTAATGCCAAGAACTACATCCTCTCTTTTTGGGAACCCCCTGAAGATTATATTTTTTTGATTTACATTAATGCCTTTATCAATTCTACCACTCAATAACAAAAAAGAATCAGGATATTTTTTCCTTACCTTATTGAATGCATTAACCATAATATCAAACCCCTTCAACTTCTCTAAAGCACCTATATAAACAATTATTTTTGCATTTAATGGCAGCTTTAATTTTTGCCTTGCCTCAAGCTTATCAATAACTTTAAACAATCTTAAATCAATGCCATTTTGTATTACAAAAATTGGCTTTTTTCTCAGCTTTGATATTTTTTTCTTTAGACTTTCGCTTACTGCAATAACTACATCAGCATTTTTAATTACATTTTCATCAAAATACTTAACAAATGGTATTTTATAAGTATCATATATACCAAAGTTGTCTTGTAGCTCATAAATTAATGGAATTTTGAATTTTTTAGAATAATAATAACTAGCTATGCCTATTAATGGTTCTGTCGTAGCAACAATTACTTCATATTTTTCTTTTTTTACTAATGAATTCAATGAAGATAAAAATACAAAAAAAGAAAAAAAACCAAAAGGCTTTATAAAAAACCTCATTCCATTTCTATTAATTATCTTTTCTTCTTTCTTAACATAATCAGGGCATAAAAAATCAATGCTATGTTTTTTTGCTAGTTGCTCAAATAGCCTTATCTGTCTTCCAAAATTTTGCATAACCATATCCTTATTAGCACCAAAACGTTTCATTACAACAAGAATTTTCATTTTCTGAAAAACATTTTTTATTTAAATTAGCTATAAATAGATGTTTAATGAATTTTGACTTTGTCTTTCGTCTTTAGGCAACTTGAAATATTTGTCTACATTTTTATTCTCAACTACTTTTTTTGTTTTTATTTGATTAAATAGACTCTCAACATCTTTATAAAACATAAATTTCCATCTATATTTTTGCATATTCTCATTTAAAATAGGCTCTCTCATTTTTCTAAATAACAATTTTTCTCTTTCTTCTGGGATTACAATAATTCTTTTTAAAGTATCGTGAGGTATATTTGAACCTCTAACAATTGCTTCTGTGATTGCTGTTGTATTTTCAACTTCAAATTCATATTTAACTCTGCCTTCATCATGCCATAAAACATCGATTTGTTTTACTCTGTCTAAATTAGTTGTTGGGATAAATCTAAAAACAGGATTTTTATTTGTAATAAAATCAGAGAGCTTCTGGCGGTTATAAATTTCATTCTGCTCTTTTAGTCCTATCCAAATATCATAACCTAACTTTTTCCCTATGATAGCTAAGAAATAGATCATTTTTATATGCTCATTTTCTCTAATTTTAAATGAAGGTTTTAACATCCAATTTCCATCTTTTGTCGGCTCAGCATACTCTTCAAGAATTTCTTTTATGCTTTGCTTTTCTGGTGTTAATGCATTAGGAAATTTAATAAAAATCTCTTGGAGAATATCGTCAAAAGAAATTTTATATTTTCTTCTTAAAACATCTACAACTGCACTTTCAACTCTGTCCCCTAGTGGAACTAATTCGAGATAAGGAATTTTACTTGGGTCTTTAAACCACCACTTTTTGCCTATAACTTTTCCTTTTTCATCTTTAATGTTAACTAAAGCGAATTCCTTATTTAAAAATTCGTTCATGACTTCATCAGGATTTTGCTTTCCAGTCAATAAGGCGCCTTCTTTTTTTAATTCCACAATTATACCATTTAAGATAATAGTGTATGGTGTCGGCTCTCCTCTTTCTGCTATAATACTTTTTGCTGCTTGAAGAACAGTTCTTTTATATCTCTCTTCACTTATTTCAGCAATCTTTTTTCTTTTGTCTATTTGCGGTTTTTTAAATCTGATATAATAATCACCAACTGCTGAGCCATAAGGCGCCAACAAACCTTTAGCTGATGGTCTTGCTGGTTCTTGATAAATTATTTTTTCCAAATCAAATCCCGCTAAAACACATGCGCTTATAATGGCATTCCAAACTCTGATATTAGTGTTATGAAAAGTAACAGTGAGCCATCTTCCTTTCTTTAAAAGATTATAAATTTGCCTAAAAGCAACCTTTAGCATTGTTTCGTAAGTATCTTCTGTTTTATTTCTAATTGGGCTATCACTAATTATTATCTCATCTTCAAAATTCGGCTCAAAGCCAAGCCACGAATTCCACATATAGTCTAATTCTAAATAAGGAACAGCATCGCCATAAGGTGGATCTGTAAATATATAATCAACAGAATTGAGTGGAATAATTTTATCTAATTCTAAAGTATTAAAACTTTTTATCATTATGTTAGCATCATTTTTTAGCTCTTCAAAATTTTCAGCTTCCTTGTAATATTTTATTAAGGAATTAGATTCCTCTTTGCCTCTTTTTATTTTATCAAATCTTTCCTCAAAACAATTCCAAACATTTATTTCAAAATATTCGTCAGGAACCCAAAAGCCTCTTGTAGCCCAGCTTCCTACTTCTGGTTTAGACTCTTCAGTTTTTCCTAATTGTCTTCCTCTTCTTCTTATAACAAAAACCATCTTGCTTGCTTGTGGCAAAGCAGAAGAAAAAATAAATCTCATAATTTCTTTTATTTTTTTATCTTCAATCTTGTTTATCTCATTTAGAATAATTGATAATGTGATTAAGTTTCTTCTTGTAAATAAATCAGAGACTTTTTCTCCTTTGTGGACATTGACTCTAGAATTCCAAATTAATTCATTTTGAGGTATCCAAAATGGGATTCTTTTTCTTTCTATCTCGCTTAATAATTCCTTATCTTTTTGTGTTGGGGCTTTCCATTGCACTTCTTTAGAACAATCGCAACTATATCTTATATCTGTAGGGGCATGTTTATTCCATATAGTTGCTTCAATTATCACTTCCTTTTTGCATTTTAAACAATTTGTTATATACAACAAATCTATTTTTTCTTTAACCTCATTTTTTATGTCATTAAAAGTATCTTCAAATTTCTTAATATCAATTGATAATGCTGTATTTTTAGTAATAAAACTAGCTATCGGGTCTAAATCAATAGCAATTCCTTTTCTCCCTAATTTTATGGCTTCTATTGCAGTAACTCCAGAGCCAGCGAAAGGGTCAAGCACAACTTCACCTTCCTTTGAATAATGTCTGATGTATTCAGAAACGACATTGGCAGGTTTTCTAGCCCAATATTTATGCATAAGATACATAGAAGTATGTGTTTTAGCAGGCAAATTATAATTTATATGTTGAATATTGATTTTTTTTATCATTTTTTGAAATAATCCATATACCAATCAATTGTTTCTTTCAACCCCTCATCAATACTATATTTTGGTTCCCATTTAAGAATTTCTTTTGCTTTTTTTATTGACAAGTATTGCTCATCAATCTCATTTTTTGCTTCTCCTAAAATCTTTGGCTTTACTTTCTTACCCATCAATTTAATGATTTTATTATACAACTCCAAGACGCTTATAGGCTTGTCAGTTCCAAAGTTAAATGCTTGTCCTATAACGTTTTCTCTATGCAGATTTTCCGCTAGGGCTAGATATGCGTCAATTGCGTCTGTAATATATATATAGTCTCTTAAGGGTGTGCCATCACTTCTTATTACAGGTTGCTCATTATTAATTAGCTTCGTAATAACATCAGGCACTATCCTGCTTAAGTTCATATCAGCAGGCCCGTAAGTATTCGCATTTCTAGTTATAGCCAATGGAAGCTTGTATGTCATAAAGTAGCATCTCGCTATTATCTCAGCACATGCCTTTGATGCATCATAAGGAAAATAGCCTTGTAAAGGTGATTCTTCAGTATAGGGAAGATTTTTTTGCTGTCCATAAGCCTTATCGGATGAAGCAACTATCATTCCATTAATTTTTTTTGATAATCTGCTCGCTTCTAAAATATTCCATGTGCCCTTTATATTTGACTCAAAGGTGGATAAGGGACTTCTGTTGGCTGGTGCAACAATTGCTTGTGCTGCAAGATGAAAGCAAAATTCAATTTCGTATTCATTAAGAGTTCTCTCGCAATCTGCAAAATTGATAATATTGCCATGAACTATATTTATTTTTCTTTGTAAACCTAAAATATCTATGTTGCTTGTCTTTTTAATGTCTCTTACTATAGTCGCTACATTAGCTCCTTTATCAGAAAGCCTTTTTGCTAGATGGCTACCAACAAAGCCATCTGCACCAGTCACTAAAACATTTATTCCACTCCAATTCATTTTAACCATGGTGTAACTCCTTTATCGCACATCTCATTTAATTCAATCACATCCTTTAATGTGTTCATTGATTTCCAAAAGCCATTGTGCTTAAATGCAGCTATTTGTCCTACTTTTGCAAGCTCATCAAAAGTTTCTTTCTCTAAATCATAGTTCTTTTTCATATACGAAAATATTTTTTTATTGAATACATAAAAGCCGCCATTCATGAAATGGTTTAGCCTTGGTTTTTCTTTAAAGCCAATAACATTGCCTTTTTTATTGAACTCTAAAATGCCAAATGGTGACTCGAGATTTACAGCTGTTAAAGTAACAATCTTTTTGTTTTTTTTATGAAAATCATACAGTTTATTGATATTGACATCGCTTAGGTCATCGCCATATGTAACAAAAAAATTATCATCATTAATTAAATGCCTCACTAGCTTAATCCTCTCTGCTTTATTAGTATCTAAACCAGTATCTTCAAAATATATCTTAATGCCTTTTATGTTCTTAAAATATTGCTTGATTTTATCTCCTTTGTAGCCTAAGCAAAAAATGAATTCTTTGCACCCATGTGCCTTATAAACCTGAAGAACATGCCACAAAATTGGTTTATTGCAAATTTCAATCAATGGCTTTGGAATCTTCTCTGTGAATTCTCTTAACCTTGTGCCTTTTCCACCACACAAAACTATGACTTGCATAAGCTATGCTATTAGAATTTCATTTAAAAAACTTTGCGTGTGTCTTGACAGCTACTACAAAATAATAAGTTGGGAATCTTTCTGTTTTATCCAAGAAATCAAAAACACTGATAAATTGAGCTAGTATGTATAGTGGATATAAAACATACACCATAATTTGAATTAAATTTTTTAATTGCTTTGGAAATAACAAAGGTAAGCCCTTTATTAATGAATGCAAAATAATTGCCGGGATATTAAAAATGCCACCAACTGCCTTTATTTTGTCTATCTTGAAATATTGCCCAAGTAAAGCTACTATGCCATATTTTGTGAATCTGTATTTGTCAACAGGGACATCATGTATGGGGTAAAAGAAAGGCATTACTAAAATCAATTTTCCATCCTTCTTTAGTATTTTGTGCAAATCTCTAACAACATCAAATGGATTATCAAAATAATAAAAAGAGTTGATACTTATAACATTGTTGAAGGTATTTGTCTTAAACGGCAGATTATTTGCATTACCAATAACATTTGTTGTAGAATTCTTTACTTTATCAAAACAGATTACCTTGCCACTTATGTTTTTGTGGTAATATGGTTTTGTGCCACAACCTAAGTCGAGTGTAATGTCCTTATTTCTTCCTAGTTCTTCCTTAATTAATTTACCAATTCTCTTAGATATTAAAAAGAATTCTCCTATCATTTTCTAGCCTTAAATATAACAATACCATAAATACATTTTGTTCCTATTGCTTTGCTAAATTTTTGTATCATTATACAAATAAGAAAAATATTCTTTTAGCATGCTAACCTTCTCCAAACATATCTGCCAAAAATGCAAATGTTAACAATTGAAATCCGACGCTTAATATCACTACATTAAGCATAAGCAATGCAAAATGTCCTGAAATGCCAGTTGTAAAATGCAAATAAATCATATAAAACCCTATCAATACACCAATTGAAAATACCAAAGTTCCAATAACCCCAAAAAACTTTAATGGCTTGTAGTCTCTGTAAATTCTTAATATGTTAATCCATGCCTTTATCGCATAAGAGAATGGATTGCTTACTAGCCTGCTTTTATCTTTTCTCTTTGCAAAATATATAGGCACTTCCTTTATCCTATACTTATTTTTCACTGCCCTTATAATTTGCTCTTGTGTGTAGGTGTGTTGAGATTTTATATTTACCTTTTTTGCAAACTCTCTTGTAAATGCTCTAAATCCAGTTTGCGCATCTGAAATCTTAGTTTCTGCAATTTGAGAAACTACTCGTGAAAATGCAATGTTACCAACTCTATGAATTAAAGGCATATATTCAATCTTGCCAATAAACCTACTTCCTAAAACTAAGTCATAGCCATTTTTAATCTCCTTAATAAGTTTTGGAATTTCCTCAGGTTGATATTGCATATCGGCATCAATATGCACGATTACATCAGCACCTAACTCTAAAGACTTGTTTATTTCCGTTCTGAAAGTCTCTGCTAACCCATAATTTTTTGGGTGCGAATAAACAATTGCATTTGCTTTTTTTGCTATACTAGCTGTTTTGTCACTGCTTCCATCATCGACAATAAGAATGTTATAATTGTACCTATTATTCCTCATAGTCTTGTGTATCTTCTCAATTAAGGTTCCTATTGTCCTTTCTTCATTATATGCTGGTATTGTAACTAAAATCTGCATAGAATAGACTAAAAAAGTCAGCTTTAAATATATTTCTATATATTTCTATCAAATACAAACAAAAAATTTTTATTTAAATTAGACTATAAAAATAAAATGAGCAAATCTTTAGTGCCAATTTTAGTATCTGTTGTTATAGTTAACTATAATGGCAAAGAACTGCTAAAGACTGCTATACAATCGATTAAAAAATCAACATTTAAAGATTTTGAAATAATTGTAGTTGACAATGCATCAACCGACAGTAGCCAAGAGTTTCTTAAGAAAAAACATCCAGATATTAAGGTTGTAAACAATAATACAAATCTTGGCTATTCTGGAATAAATAATGCAATCAAATTTTGCAAAGGAAAATACATCCTATTCTTAAACAATGACATAAAAATTGACAAAGAATGTATAGCTAGACTTGTCAAATCTATCGAAGCTAATGGCGCAATTGGTATGACAGCTCCAAGGTTAATTAACTATTACAACAAAAAATTGGTATCTGGCGGTACATGGCTTTCAAGAGCATTTTATAGTGGACATATAAAGGGAAATGTCGAGCAAGGGGACAAAATAATACCATATTTAGGTGTTGGTTTGATAAGAAAGAGCATAGTTGATATTTATGGTTATATCTTTGACCCTGATTATTTTATTTACGGTGAGGACGTTGATCTTGGCTTGAGAATAAAATTGCTTGATAAGAAAGTTGTATTTGTGGGCAATGCAATTTTATATCATATGCATGCTGCAACAATGAAAAAATCGCATAGCGCTTATGCTACCTTTTTAATGGAAAGGAATTTGCTTATTACATTCTTCAAGATTTTATCCTTTAGAAATATAATCTTATACATTCCTTATGTCTTATTAGTAAGGTTTGTTGCGATTTTTAAAGATTTTGTATCATTCGAAATTGGAAATGCAAGTTCTAGAATAAAAGCAATTATATTTGTTTTGATTAAATTTAACTCAATTCTAGACAAAAGACAAAAAATTCAAAAATTGAGAATAGTGAATGACAACTATATTTTTGAGGTTTTTAGTGAAAGAAATCTATTAAAACCAAAATTCATCGTTTAATTTGGTAAAATTAATCAAAAAATCTGTATTTAAAAAGGTAGTATGCTGCCTTAATGCCATCCTTCCAAGTTATTTTCTTCCCATCATTAACAGTTCTTGGGTTAAACTCTATGGGTATCTCATTTATCTTATAACCCTTCTTTAACATCTTACTTGTAATCTCTGGTTCAAAATCAAACCCGTTTGCTCTCAGCCTTATGTCATTAAGTACATTTTTTTTTAAAATCTTACATCCTGTCTCCATGTCAGTTATGGAAGCAGAAAAAAGCATATTTGTAAGGAATGTCAAAAAACGATTCCCTATTAAATGTAAAGGTAAAGGGGTTTTATTTTTTCCAAACAAAACTAGCTTTGTGCCATCAAATCTTGAACCATAAACTATATCAGAATTTCCATCAAGAATTGGTTTGATAAGTTTTTTAATATTATTTGGATCATACTCCAAATCAGCATCTTGTATTGCTATTATGTCACCTTTAACGTGCTCTAAAGCTGTCCTAACAGCTGCACCTTTGCCCTTGTTTTTTTTATGATAATATATTTTTATTGACTCGTCCTTTATTTTTTGAAGAATTTCTCGAGTTGAATCACTTGAACAATCATCAACTATAACTGTCTCTATTGTAACACCCCTTATTGTCAGTTTTCTTACTTTATAAAGAACCTTAGATATTGTTTTCTTCTCGTTATATACGGGGATTATAATTGAAAGATTTTGCATGAACCTAAAAATTTTTGAGCATATAAAAAATTATTGTTTCTTTTAATTTAGAGAGAAAATTTGATGATTTATTCTTTAGAAGAAACTTTTGGAACTAGCCATTTGTTTAATGAGAAAATAAAACTTCTTTTAATGTTATTTGATATCATCGAAACAGTTTCCATTAACCTAATTACATAATTTCTTCTTGGAGTTGAAAAAAATGTTGAAATTAGTCTAAAAAATCTATGCGGAGGTAGCCTTTTAAGCAAAGGCATTAATTTTGGATACTTTACTACAATTGGAAAGAATGCCCAGACCCACATAATCTCTCTTTTATACGGATGATCTAGTATTGTTCCCTCTTTATAGCTAACATGGCCTTCAATCATCTTTCTGTAATTGCTTTCATTAATATAACCCTCTCTTAAAGATCTTTCTGCAAGATCTGTCTTAGGAAATGGGAAGAATGTTGTGATTAAGGCTGCAGTCGGCTTTATACGCTGGTTTAATTCAATTGTCTTAATCATCTGTTCTGGAGTTTCGCCAGGAAAGCCGACCATGTTTAGTGTAGTGAAAGCAAGTCCGACTTCATGAAAACAGTTTGCAGCTTTTATTATTTCCTCGTCATTCATGTTACGCTTAAGTATCTCGTTTCTCACATATTCGTCTCCAGATTCAACACCAATATCAACGTATATACAGCCTGATTCCTTCAATGCTCTTGCAATATCGATATCAATTTGGTCGGCTCTTACAAGGCACTTGAATGGTATCCTATAAACATCGTAAACCCTTTCCTTATATCGCTTACATAGCTCCAGCGTCCAAATTTTTTTTAATGTAAAATTATCATCATAGAAGAAAACCTCATTTATAGATGGAAACTTTTTCTTAAAGTGAAGAACTTCGTCTATAACCTTTTCAGGTTTTCTAAATCTAACATAATTTCCTAAGCCTTTATAAAGCCTCTGATAGTTATGATTAAAACAATAGGTACATTTATAAGGACAACCTCTTGAGGCCATTATGTATAACCTATTTTTGAATGCGCCGTATTCATAAAAAATAGACTTGTCTGGAAATGGTAGCGTGTCTAAATCTCTATCTAGTGACCTTACTTCATTTCTAATTATTTCTCCATTTGGCTTCTTAAACCATAAATTCTTGATAGAATAATTAATCTCTCCTTTTTCCATCGAATTACAAAGCTCAAGTATTGCCTCTTCACCCTCCCCTCTGCAAATAATATCAATATCCCAATCATCTTGAAAAAACATATCTGGAACCATTGTAGGTTGTAAGCCGCCTATCATAATAGGAATATTGAATTCTTTCTTAAACAACTTACACATATGTTTAGCCCATACTGTTAGGTTATTAAGGCAAGATACTGCAATAAGCTGTGGTTTAAATTTCCTTGCTTTCTCTAACATTATCTCTTCTGACTTCATATATTTTTTTAGAAAATTCAACTTGAATTCTATATCACCAACACCGGAATCAAATAGTAGCTCAACCTCATGACCAGCTTCTCGTAAAACAGCCACAAGATACTCTACTCCGAGCCATTCTGCATTCTTATAAACAAAGGCTACTCTCATTTATATTCCTCTTTACCAAATCTCGTAAATATTTAGTTATCTTAACTATTGTTAATTTCCTATTTATATACTTTTTGGTTTACTTGCTGTGTGGCATGATTATCTGCTTTTCCTAACAATAACATAGGCTTTCTTGCCA
>CAZGEW010000009.1:0-26918 GCA_964524225.1 uncultured Methanosarcinales archaeon
TACAGAGAACTATAATAGAACTCATATATAAAACTGCTGAAGATTAAATACTACCCGATTGAAGTGCTGTGTAATGCAGATTCTTTTTAGCTAAAAATGAGGCTAACCTATAAAAGGAGTAGCCCCATTGCATAAAAACCTTATGAGGTGATTCCTATGCAAGAAGCGATGAATATACAAACTATTTCTATTTTTCTGTTGAGGGTAGCTCAATTCTCACAAAACTTTACAGTTAGCTGTGCAGTTGGTTGTGTTATAAACATAACGGGCTTAGTAAATGACACTTCAAATAACAAAAAACAACAAAAGCCAAAAGTTATAAAGAGCTACAAATTTGCTTGCTTAATCTAATACTGTAAGCATTATGAAAAAAGCAAATATCTTGTTATTACTTATTTTAATAATTATTTTAGGATCTTTCTTAAGAGTCTATAAACTTAGTAGCGAGAGTTTCTGGATTGATGAAGCAGCAACAGTATACACTACCAAACAAGACGCTGTTAATACAGTAAAAGACATTTACATAACGCTTGAGCATGCCTCTCAGTATTTTAAAGGCGGCGGAATACCGCCCCTTTATCTAGTTTTGGCAAATTACTGGACTAAACTAGTCGGTTTAAGCGAAGCTAAACTAAGATTGTTGTCAGCAATATTTGGGATAATTTCTGTTTACGTTATATTTTTAGTTGGAAAAGACATGTTTGATGAGGGAGTTGGGTTAGTTTCCGCTTTCTTGCTTTCAATTAATTATCTGCAAATATACTATTCACAAGAAGCAAGACCTTACAGTTTAGGCATACTCCTAACTTTATTGTCAGTGTATTTCCTTTTCAATGCTTTAAATAAAAAAAAGATATTTTATTGGATTGCCCATGTAGTAAGCAGTGTATTACTAATCTATACACATTATTTCGGATTTCTTATTCTTCTTTTTGAATCACTTTTTTTATTATTTTATTTAAAGGAATATAGGAATTCTGTAAAGAGTATTTTTATATCGGCATTAAGTATATTTGTCCTTTATATCCCGTGGCTGCCGGTACTTGTAAGACTAATTTCAGGTAGCGAGTATTTGAGATTATATTTAGGAAAAAATGTTTTGTGGGATCTTGTAAAGATAAGCGTGCAGTTCAACAGCTGGATAACGCCAGATTTTAAGACAAGAGACGCTTTAAGACCATTATACAGCTCTTTCAATAATCTGCACATATATGATCTTATTCTGGTTTCGTGGTTGGCTTGGCTAACCATAATTTGTGTTATTTCAATTACAATCCTCTTTGGATCATCTTTTTTTATTTTATTAACTTCTAAAAATAAAAAAACCAATAAGTACAATTTTCAAGATAAAAAATACGTGTTTCTGTTGATGTGGCTATTTACACCAATATCAATTCCAATTCTTATAACAATTATATTTCCTTCGTCGCCAATATTTGGATTTGTTCAGTATGCTATATTTGCTTCCCCTGCATATTACTTGATTGTTTCAAAAGGTATTTTGCAATCAAGAAAATATTCCATAATTTTAGGCATATTGCTCATCATTAGCATACCCCCGCTATATTCTTACTACTCCAATTTTGATAAACAGCAGTGGAGAGAATCTGCAGAATATTTCAAAACAAACAGGAATTCAAATGAAATTATTGTCACAAACGTCCCAGCTAATGTTTTACCACTTAGCTATTATTATGCAGACATGGATAATGTTGTTGGCATAGCAGATTTAGAAGACTTAAAAAGAGAAATCAAAGATGGAAATACAGTTTGGTTGTTGTACTCGTCTGAGAAATATGGGGACTTTAATGGAACTATTAAAAGTTACCTTGATGCTAGCTATAAATTAAATAAAAAGATAGAATTTACAGGAATAAAAATATTTTATTATACAAAAAATAATTATCTTCAATAAACGCTCATATTTTTGAAAAATGTTGGATAACATATCAAAGCATATACCAAATTTGTTATGAACAAGAATAAATCAAAAGGAGTTAAATTCACCAAAGATTTTCGTAAAGATTACTATAAAGGTTTGAAAGGAATATACTTTTATAAGATTTTAAATACAATAATAAAAATTGGCAATTTAAAGAATAGGGATGTCAAAATACTGGATTTTGGCTGCGGAACTGGAAAATTAAAATTATTAATTCCAGACAAAGTAGTTGGTTATGATATTTTGCCTGATTTGAGCGAAATTTATAACTGGAAAAAGATAAAATTTGATGTTGTAGTGGCAAATGCAGTATTTTATCTTTTCTCTTCGGAAGAATTAAGGAAATTTCTAAAAGAACTTTATAAACATAACCCAAAAGTAGAAATGATTTTTGTTACAAAGAAGGAAAATCCTGTGCTAAACAATATTCTTAAATATATTGTCAATGAACCAGATGCACATGCTGGCACAAAACTTTCTCCAAAAGAAGAGCTAGACATACTAAAAGAAAATATGAGAATAATAAAAAAATCTAGTGTTTTTTTGATGGCCAATGTCTATCTGATGAAGTTCAAAGATAAAAATGAAATAGATTGAAATAATTAAAAATGATCGACAAATAAAAGAATAATATATTTAAACTATCTCTAACTTATATGGCTATATGTGGAAACTTTTGAGTATAAGTAGTTTGGCTGTAACTTTCATTATTAAATTTATTCTCCCTGTACTGGAAATTATCTTAATAGTTTCATATTTATTTTTGCATCAATTATACTTATTGATTTTATTTTTGATATTTTTTTCTATTAATATTACACTTTATTTATTATCTACATTTAAAGACGAAATAATTGAACCAATTGAAACTAACATTTTGAGAAGAAATGATTCAAATGTATTATTATTGATTTCCCCCGCAGAAATCAAAAAGTCTTCTCTTAGCAACAATTTTTCCCAACAAAACTGGAATGCAGCATGGATAAATACTTTGGAGCAAGAAATAGGTTATTTTTCTCTATCTAACAAAATAAATGACATCAAAGATAAGCAAGCTATTATTGTAGCAAGTAGCATGTACAATATTAATCCAGTTTTCATTAAAACAAATGTCCAAAAAGGAAAAATTATTATCATTGAAAGACCAAATGAAAAAATCGCTTCTTATTTTGGAGTCAAAATACTAAAAAAAAATGTTGCAGCTAAAAAGATAACTTCTAAATTTTTAGAAGAAATGCCACTTAACTGCAATTTTGATATAGTATCATGCAATAACTTTAAAGTATTCATGAACATTGATCGGAAGCCAGCTATAATATCTAAAAATCTTGGAAAAGGTAAAATTATTTTTATATTGTTTGACTACTCTAAACAACTGGTTTCTTTGCAGCAAGGAGTTCCAAATGACGATTTTTCTTTAAACCATAAACATGGGTTGATGGGTTTGATAGAACCAGCAGATATGGCATTTGATAAGAAGTTGTTGGATAGTAAGATTCCTTACGCAGATGTCCTTGAGAGTTTTGTCGCTGAGCTTCTTAGTATCCCGAGATGGGGCAAATTACCCCCTGAATGCAATTCTGCATTAATCATTACTCATGACGAAGACTACTGCAATGAGCAATATATAAAGATGATTGAAGAAGAGATTAAAGTTGGAATCAAGTCAACTTTTTTTGCTACTCCACTTAAAACAGTTTTGGCTAAAAAACTTGAATTTATGTCCAAAAATAACATAGAGATAGGCATACACTGGGACAGATTTCCTAATGATTTTTTTTTCAAGAAAAAACCCCATATGGATTTATCAAATCATATCAAACTATCAAAAACCCAAATTATTTCTTCAAGAATCCATTACCTTAAGTGGAGCAATCATTACACTAATACATTTAGAATTCTCGTCAAAAATAGAATTAAGGTAGATTCAACTTACGGTATTAATTTCGGCAAGGGCTATGTTTTTTCCACTTCTTATTTTTTCCACCCAATAGACACAAATGGAAATTTAATGCCAATATTAGAGCTGCCTTTTGAAATAATGGAAAATCGAGGCGATGCTACATTAAAGTATATTGAAAATATCATTGCGGATAATGATACCCAATACCATGGAGTTCTGTGTTTTAATTTTCATCCAAGTAAATATAAATCTTCAAAGTACCTAAGAGAAAAAATCATTGAATTAGCTTTGAAATATAAAATTCTTATTTTCACTCTCAAAGAATATTATGACTTTTATAATAAAAGACTTTCAAGTTCTATAAAGACAACAGACAGTAGAATAAGTGTGGACTCAAAAACAAGAATGAATTTAATTATCCCTAGTTATATCAAAGAAGTCAAATTGGACGGTAGAAAGGTAACCTTAAATCAAATGAAAAACTCATTCTTTATTACATTAGACAAAGGAAAACATATAGTGCATACAAAATGAAGATCTTAATAACAGGAATCAGCAGCAATTTGGGAACATTAATAGCAAGAAAACTTTCTCAACATCATAAAATTATTGGTATAAGCACCAGAAATTTTTGCGAATTTAAAACTATAAATTTCGACCTAGGTTCTAACAAGGACTTGGACATAGAGCCAGTGAATTTATGTATTCATCTTGCTTTTATAACTGATCCGGATCTTTGTGAAAAGGATGCCAGGGCTTACAAGGTTAACATTATGGGTACAAAAAAAATTTTGGATTACTGTAAGAATAAAAAAATTAACAAATTTGTATTAGCCTCGACAGGTAGCGTATATGGATTCAGCGACAAAATATTAAAGGAGAGTATAAAACCATATCCATATAATGCATACTCTTCCATGAAGTATCAAGCTGAAGAAATGGCTAAAAAATATAGAAATTATTTTGATGTTTTGATTTTGAGATATTTTTTCCCTTATGGACCAGGAACAAAGAAAAATTCATTGATTAATAATCTAATCTATAATGTTGCAAATAGAAAAAAGATAATTTTACATGAAGGTAGCAAACCCATTATCAATCCAATATACATAACTGATGCAGTCAAAGCTACCAATTTATTATGCCTGAAAAAGTTTAAAGACATTAATATTATTAATGTCGCAGGTCCTGAAAGTGCATCTATAAAGGAAATAACGCAAATGATTGCTTCTATATTAGGTAAAGAACCACTATTCCAACCAAGCAATGAAGTTTTTAAGGATATGGTAGCTAGCATTGAAAAATTAAGTAAATACTACAAACCAAGAATGACATTAAAGGAAGGTTTAAAAATGACAATTAAAAACTTAAAAATAGAATGAGAGGATTAAAAAATAGATCAGTTGTTGTAACAGGCGGAGCAGGATTTATCGGCAGCCATTTGGTAGATTTGCTGATAAAACATAATCCAGAAAAATTGATCATATTGGATAATTTTTTCCTCGGCATGATGGATAATCTTGCTGAAGCTGCAAAAAATTATCCTCAATTAGACATCATCAACCTCGATATAACCAATTTGAAGGAACTAAAAAAAATAATTATTTCCAATTCACCTGATGTTATTTTTAATTTAGCTATTATTCCGCTACCAACCTCTTTGGAAAAACCAGAATGGACATATGGAAAGAATGTAAAAATGACGCAGAATTTATGCGAATTAATGAGACAAGGTCATTTTAAGACGCTAGTGCAGTGTTCCTCTTCAGAAGTTTACGGGAGTGCTTTGCAAGTTCCGATGAGCGAGTCGCATCCTCAAAGACCCATGACACCTTATGCAGCAAGCAAATTAGCAGCTGACTCTTTAGCAATTTCTTATTATGAAGCCTTTGGCATGGATATTACAATTCCAAGACCATTCAACAATTATGGACCACGGCAGAATGACAAGAGCTATGCCGGAGTAATTCCTTTAACTATCAAGCGGATATTGAAAAATAAGTCGCCTGTCATCTATGGCGATGGCAACCAAACAAGAGATTTTATTTTTGTCGAAGACACAGTTCGGGCAATTATTGATATTTACGTGTTAAATAATACAAGAGGTAAAATTATCAATATTGCAACTGGGAAAGAAATATCAGTTAAGAAATTAGTGAGTTTAATAATGGAGCAGATGAATTGCAAGTTGAAAATAAGGTATCAAGTTGTGAGGCCTGGAGACGTCAGAAGGCATAAAGCGGATATTTCACTAGCTAAAAAATTAATTAATTTTAAAGTCAATACAGATTTTCATTTGGGTTTAAGAAAAACAATTGAGTATTTTAAAGGAAGGCAATTAAAATAGTAAAATTAGTGAAATAACTGATGAATCCTTAACTTGAACCCATATTTCACAGCAGAGAGGAATAATGAGGTTATATCATTGATTAGATTAACTGTTGACTCTCTTTCAGTTTGATAATTAACTTTTAATGGTATCTCTTTAATCTTTTTCTTATCCCTTAATGCAAAATACAACATCTCAACTTGGAAATCCCAGTGTGTTGAAGTGGACTCATTCATAACTTTTTTTACCCATTCTGTTTTAAACATTTTTATAGTTCCAAATTCAGTTATTTTACAAGAAAAAATAATCTTTATTATTTTTGCATATGTTCTGCTTAAGAATTCTCTTATTGGATTTGTTGATAAACGATGGCTATTTAAATACCTCGAACCCAAAATTACATCATAATCTTTTATTTGTTTTAAGGCCATCTCGATAAAATGCTTATCTGCCTCGTTATCTGCTGGTATATAAGTAATTAAACCCTTTTTTGCAGATTTAATCCCCTCCTTAAGGGCCAATCCGAACCCTTTTTTCTGTATAGACAAATACCTAATTTCCTTATGTTTCTTGCTTAACAATCTGCTGATTTCTTCAGTTTTATCTATACTGTTGTTAACACAAATTATTATTTCAAAATCTATTTTTAAAGATTTCAGATAACTCAACATATCTAAAGTTGTTTTTCTAATTAACTTTTCTTCATTATAAGACGGTATTAAAACAGTTAATGATTGCATTCTGATTTTTGTATAGATAAATACTTATTTATTCTATATTATAAATAAGTATTTATTTTTATAGAAATCTCTTTTCAAAAACCTTAAATAGTAAATAGTAGTTTGATAAAATTATGAACATATTGTCTATTCATAAAAAGTTTTTTACCAAAAAAACTCTTTTTTCATTTTTACTGGCATTTATCATTTTTTATTTTTTTCTTTCAAAAATTGACATAAGGAATGTTGCAAAAGCAATTTCAAATGCCAATACCTACCTTTTGGTTTTTGCATTTTTATTATATTATATTAGTTTTCTATTCAAAAGCTTTAGATGGAAAGTTATCATAAAAAATATAGGATTTAAAACTCGATTGACTTCTATTTATGAAATCTACTTTTTGGGGCAATTCGTAAATACCATACTCCCAGGACGAATTGGAGATTTTTATAGAGCCCAATTAATGAAGGCAAATTATGGGATAGCAAGAAGCAAAATAATCGCAACTATTTTTAACGAGAAGATCATCGACCTTACGTTTATTATCAGCTTGCTTTTGATTTCTGTAGTAGTATTATTTGGAATCAATATCCCAAAGGGCATTATTCAAATATTAATTCTTGGTCTGATTTTGATTATTGTTATTTTTTCATTGCTAATATTTATGAAAAAATTACGAATGATATTATTTTCACAAATTCCTAAAAATATTCAGATTATAGCAGAAAACTTTGAAAAATCTTATCTAAAATCAATTAATTTTAGAACCCTTCCCATTATACTAATATATACATTATTAATTTGGTTCTTTGAATTCTTAATCTTCTTTTTAGTAACGAAATCAATAGGATTAAAGCTCAGCATAAGCTTAATTATATTTTCAGTTTTAATGGCAAATTTGCTCCTTATTTTGCCCATTACCCCTTCTGGATTGGGTGTAGTTGAAGCAGGGGTTATTGGTGTTCTAATTTTTGTAGGTATTAATAAGGATATTTCTGTAGCTGTCGCTTTGCTTAATAATATTGTGAATTACTGGAATCAACTGTTATTCGGTTTTATTGCTTATACCTTTTCAAAAAAGGTTTAGCCTTTTGAAAATTTATAGTAAACAAATATATTTAAATATTTTTTAGAAGTGTTAAGTAAAGCTGTTAATTTTACAACCAGTATCTACGTAAGTTTAATGTGAAATGGACTATTCGCATACATACTGACAACGCCATAAGCTTTATAAGCTAATTGAGTTGCTTTTATTGTCATGCCATCTAAAAGTCTTTTTTTGAGCGCCATTATATCACGCGGTTTAGGAGAGGGTACTTTCTTTATGTCAATGCCGCATTATAAAAAAGAAATTAAGAAAAAGCTGGGATTTGAGGCTTATCCAGGAACTTTAAATTTAAAGATAGATAAAAATGAAAGAAAGGCTTTAGAAAACATAATACCTATTAAAATTGACGGTTTTAAATCCAGCAATAAAGTATATGGTGGTGCTATTTGCTACAAAGCAAAGTTCAAAAACATATCTGGTGCAATCATAATACCAGATTTAACAAAGCATAAAAAAGATATTATCGAATTTATAGCGCCACTCCATTTAAAATCAGAATTAAAGTTAAAAAATGGGGATAAAGTTGAAATAAAAATTTTTTAAATTCAAAATGAAAATAGGAATTGCAGACACAACATTTGCAAGGGTTGATATGGCAAAATTTGCAATAGATATAATTAAGCAGAACTCTGATGCTGAAATAGTAAGATATACTGTGCCAGGCTTTAAGGATTTGCCTGTTGCTTGTAAAAAGCTTTTTGAAGAAGATAAATGTGATATTGTTATGGCTTTAGGTATGGCAGGCAAAAAGCCAATTGATAAGCAATGCGCTCATGAAGCATCTCTTGGATTGCAAATGACACAATTAATGACAAATAAACATATACTTGAAGTTTTTGTTCATATGGATGAGGCAAAAACAGAAAAAGAAATATATAAGATTGCTAAAAATAGGGCAGAAAAGCATGCTTTGAATGCTCGAGCATTACTTAAAGGAAAAACAGAGCTTACAAGATACGCTGGGACGGGAAAAAGACAAGGTAAAGAGGATGAGGGACATATAAAGGTGTGATATAAATTTTCAAGAATAAGAGGGCAATATGCTTACAAAAATATCAAAAACAACTAAAGAAGTAAAATCGGTAAGTGAGCCATACTTCAAAGCAAAAAATATAATGATATACAATGAAGATTTTCTGAAAATTATAGCGATTCCAAAAAATTCTATTGATTTAATTGTAACCTCACCGCCTTACAATGTTGATATTCATTATAATTCTCATGCCGACAATTTGATTTATGAGGATTACTTAGAGTTCACAAAAAAATGGATTACGAAGTGTTTTGAAGTAGTAAAAGAAGATGGGCGCTTTTGCCTTAACATTCCTTTAGATAAAAACAAAGGAGGTCAACAGTCTATTTGTGCAGATATTACTAAAATTGCAAAATATATTGGCTGGAAATATCACTCAACAATTATTTGGAATGAAGGGAATATCTCAAGACGAACTGCATGGGGATCTTTTATGTCTGCGTCTGCTCCTTATGTAATTGCCCCAGTTGAAGTAATCTTAATTTTATATAAAAAGAATTGGAAAAAGACAAGCGGAAGCAAAAAATCAGATATTACTAAAACTGAATTTATGCAATGGACAAATGGAATATGGTCATTCAGTGGAGAAAGTAAAAAACGAGTAGAACATCCTGCACCATTTCCTGTAGAATTACCTAAACGATGTATTAAATTATTTAGTTTTGTTGGAGATACAATTCTCGACCCTTTTTTGGGAAGTGGGACAACACTCATTGCTTCTTTCTTAAATAATCGCAAAGGCATAGGAGTTGATATTGACAAAGAATATTGTGACTTAGCAATAAAACGTTTAAAGCTAGAGGCAAAAATAAATCAATCAAGATTAATAAATGAGATGCAATATGGATAAGGCCACAATTAAGGATTTATTGCTTGAATACTTTAAAGAACACCCTAAACAAGCTTTGCCTCATGGTCCTGTAGTTGATTGGGTTGAGGAGAAGTATAAGAAACTTTACAACAAAAAACCGAGGGATACATGGCGTTCAATAAGAAACCTTCATGAAACTGGGTTCTTAATAAAAGTTAAAAAGGGGATTTACCGTTATGACCCAGAAGCTGTAAAACAAATAAAATTGGAAAATTTTACAGCTGAATACATGTTGATCATATAAAGCCGAGATATTTAGGTGGAAAGGCAACAGTTGAAAATGGACAAACTCTATGTGCTCAACACAACTTTATTAAAAAATCACTAAAACAAACAGAAACAGGTAAAAAGATGTTTATTAGATTGTATGAATTAGCAAAAGCTGAACAAAACAAAGAACTCAAAAAATTTTGTGCAGAAATTTTGGAAATATACCAGAAACATAATATTAACAGTCACATCATTTGGAAGAGGTGATATCCTATATGGGCAAAAACACAATTATAAAAATCGAAGAAATTGAATCTTTATGATTTCTTTGATTGGGCGAAGGGCAACCTAAAATATTTCAACCAAGAGTAAAAATATTCAAAAAATCAAAATGTCAGAAAAACTAGGAATGGTTGTTAGCACATTTAATTACGAAATCACTAGAGAGATGTGCAAAAAAGCGCAAGAGAGGGCAAAGGAGGTGGGAGCCAGAATCGTCAAGATTGTTGAAGTGCCTGGCTCTTATGAAATTCCTCTGGCTGTGAAAGAGCTATTAGAAGAAAAAGATATTGAAGGGGTTGTTACAATAGGTACGATTATAAAAGGCGGCACAGATCATGATGTGGTAATTGCACATGCTGTTACAAAAAAGCTTCTTGATCTATCAATTCAATATGGCAAGCCAGTTTCACTTGGCATTTCTGGACCAAATATAACATGGCAGCAAAGCGAAAAAAGAGTTGAGGAATATGCTATAAGGGCAGTTGATAGCGCAGTTAAGATGTTGAGAAAGGTTTAATCATAAATTGTTAATTTCATAGTAAAGGAAGATCCTCATATATAGGTCCTTTTGGGGTTAATGTACTTTTAATAAGACTGAAACCTCTAACTTCAAGCTTTTTATTATCAACCTTAATTTTTCTTAATTGCTCCAAAAATTGCTTTTTATCTTTTATGTATTTAACTCTTGCTAGAGTGATATGTGCTTTAAAATCTTTTTCTTTTTTAAAAAAATCTTTTAATGAATTATCGATATTTTTTTGCAGTTCTAAGATTCTATCTTCTGGATTGAGGCCTGCCCAGATAACTCTAATGTAATTTTCAGTTGGAAAAATGCCGACTTTGTCAAGAAAAACACTGAAAGGCTTGAACTTTATATTTTTCAAAATGTTAATTATATCATCAACTTTATTAGGTTGAACTTCACCTAAAAATTTTAATGTAATGTGAAAAGAGCTTGTCAAGCTAAGCTTTACATTTTTAGGTAATTGCTCTTGCATCTCAATAAAACAATCTTTTAATTCATTGAAATCTATAGCAATAAACAATCTCATCTTAAAAATAAATAAAAAAGAACAAAGTGCTTATTTTGTATCTTCACCAAAATTTTCTGTGTCCTCTACAGAATAATCTTCTCCAGATTCTGTACTTAAATCCTCTGTTGGTTCTTCTGAAGACTCATAACTTTCTTGTGCTTCAGACTCAGCCTCTGGGCTTTTTTGGCCTACAACTTCTGCAAATCCTACTTTTTGAAGTACCCTAGTAACTCTTATTCTTACTTCGTCATCCTTCTTTGTACCAGGTACAAATAGCACAAAGCCATCTTTCTTGGCAATGCCGTCGCCTTTTTCACCAACCGCATCTATTTTCACATCTAACTCGTCCCCTACTTTGACAGGGGCAAAACCCCTAGCTCTAAAATTTCCCTTACCTTTTTCGTACCTCATCTCAAATTACCTCTATATATTTTATTTTCTTAGAATGCTCTTTAGAATTTAAAATCCCAAAAGCAATCTAATTTACAAGCAGATTTAGAGAAGTAGTATATAAATGTATGGGTAACTAAATTTCGTAATGCAGAATGGTCTTAGCTGAGATTAAAGTAATCATAAACTGAATCAACCCTTCATTCTTTAACATCTCATTATTTTATTAAAACTAAAATTTGTGCGCTTATGTGCAAAACTCTCGTTAGGCATACCATGCCTAAATGTGTATATAGAGTCATACAAACATATCAGAATAGAGCGTGCAGTTATAGAATCAACTATCTTATCATAGAAAGGAGATTTTGCTAAGTATGTTTTCTTACAATCACTACATTGAAATCTTCGGGTATATACATATATGTCCTTAAATCTGTTATCGGTTATGAGTTTACAGAATAGCTTTTTTTCTATACTATGTTTTTTCCTATTATTAGACTTACAATGTGGACAAGCCCTTGGCTTGTCATAGGAGTCATCTTTAAAATCTGCAAGATGCTTTTGTATCGGCTCATTTAACAGTTTTGGCGTTAGTTTGTTTATTTTTTTCTTACGTGGGTGTTGCATTTGTTTTTCCTCCCCACCCTCAACAGAAAAATAGAAATAGTTTGTATATTCATTGCTTCTTGCATAGGAATCACCTTAAAGGTTTTTATGCAATGGGGCTACTCCTTTTATAGGTTAGCCTCATTTACCGCTAAAAAGAATCTGCATCACGGTCGAATATAAAGGTAAAAGATATATGTACAGGGGTATCAATAGAAATGGCGGCCCAGGAATGCCGGGATTTCCAGAACCTATTTTTGGGACTCCTAAACCAACTGTTCCAGAGACAATATGGTATTTAAGAACTAAACAATCTTATCCTTTTGGCGATTATTCTTTTGACGGAGGACTTCCAAAAATTATGCAAGAATCTGCACCATCAGCACAAGCTGGAAACACAGGAACTTATATAGCATTCTTAAACACATCAAGATACGACTTAAAAAAAGTTGGACACATTACTCCAGATGAATGGAGAGTTATGGTTGAAGATTTAAGAAAAGAACTAGCTGGAACGAAATAACCTTTTGCCCCTTTCATCTTTGTTTTTATGTATCGCTTCGCTCACCTCGAGCCCTTCGGGTCGTTAAATCGCATATGATAAATATCCAATCCTAATCTTCAAAAATATTTAAGTTTATTGTATTTCTTAACTTCTCGATTGTCTTCTTACCTATTGATTTTATTCCTTTAAGTTCTTTTTTATCAGCCGTTGCAATCTCACTTATACTTCCAAACTTAGAATATAGTACTTCCAACTTTTTATAGCTTATATCAAAAAATCTTGTAGCATGATAAATTTTACTTCTCTTTACAGTATTCATAGCATAACCAAAGTTTTTCTTAAAATAAATTTTTTTAATCAAAATAGCAGTACAATCATAGTCTTTAGAAAATATTACTTTAATATCAAAATTTAATATCACCTCACTTAATTTGGTATATAGATAATCTACATTATTTACATACTCAAAATCAAAAAAAACCTCTATCAAAAGATATTTTTCTGTGTAGTATCTACTCATATTTTCCATTTGTTCTTTTAGTCTGTTACTTTTTAGTGAAGAGAAGAAATCAGATAAAGTTTTTCTTTCTATAATTACATTAGAAAATGAATAGTCACCGTATTTTAGCCTTAATACATTAAGAGGCATGGTTAATATAAGATTTTCTATTATTTCTCTCGGCTCATGGCAGTCTATGAGAAGCATTAAAATGACAAAGAGATGATTCCTTTAATAAGTCTATGTCTACAGATGTCCAGTGACCAGTGGATATTTTCTATATAGAATAAATTAAAGAACCGTAAACTTAAAAAAGCAATTAATATATTAAGGAATTATGTTTGATGAAGTTGTTGAAAAGATACTTAGCTTAATATACCAAAACCCATCTTCATTAGAAATATATCCAAAGTTTTCAGGGGATGGTTATAAAGCATATAAGATTGATATCAAAAATTTTCATTCAATAAAAAAATCAATTCACAATAAAAAGATAGCTTTTGTTGATGGTGGCAATGCAGAAATTATAGGTTCTGCGAATTTTTCATTGAATTTAATAAGATTAGGCTATGTTGTTTATCAAACTAATAAAAGGATTTTAGCAAAAAAGTTTGAAGTTCTTGCTTTTATAAAAGCAATCAATGAAAGAAATGAGATTTATTATAAAACTACTTTTTTTAATTTAAATAATAATTTAATATTTGATGAAATATCATTTAATTCGTTTGACCGCACTTTAATGTTAGGCATAAACAGAGCCGAAATAAGTAGCGTTTCAAATGCTATAAGGAGATTTGCTGAGTTGAAGATGGCAAAAATTATCTCTGAAAGAGATAATTTTTGCGATATTATTGTTTTAGATGGAAGTTTACAAAGCGCAATTACAAATGAAGATAAATATTTAGATGAGCTTTACAAGTCCTGCATTAAAAATAACATTACTTTGTCAGCTTTAAACAAGACAAATTCTTTATTCACAAATGATGGAAATTTATTAAGTGTTGTTTTGGATAATATAGCTACTATGCCTGTATGGTTTTACTATCCGATTGTTGATATAAATAATGTAAGTCATAAAGCGGAAATGTTTTTTGTTAAATTTCATAACAAGTCAAGACATGTGTTTAGATTTGAAGTCTTTAACAAACAAAAGTCAGAAGCTGAAAATATCATAGGAGAGTTAGCAAGTAATTGTAAAGACCCCATTTTTATTGGATATCCTTATGGTTTAGTAGAAGCAGACAAGCTTGCAAGAATAAGCAATCAAGAGAAATCGGCACTCAAAACAATATTTTTAGTTAAATTAAAAAATAAAAACATAGAAAAATATCTGAGTTCAGTAAATGCACATGAAATTTTGGACAAGATAAGTTTCTGAATAAATCTAAAAAAATTCAATTTCTCTGTAATTGAATTTTTTAGAACGTTATCAATACATTATATCTAACATTAAAATGAGCAAAGTTTTAGTTAAGTTACTTTTACTTCCATCATTTTTTAATTGATGAATTCCTAAAGGAATAAGTATTTAAATGTTATGATTTTTAATATAAAAAATTCAACTTCAAAGAAGTTGAATTTTTTTGAAAAATATGTACGACGTAATAACTGTTGGTAGCGCTACACTCGATGTTTTTGCCAGAACGAGATTTTCCGAGCTTATAAAAATAATAGATCCAAAAGGGGAAACAGACTTATTGGCTTTTCCTAGCGGCTCTAAAATTTTGATTGACGAGCTTGAATTTACAACAGGAGGAGGTGGCACAAATACAGCTTTCGCTCTGTTAAGGCTAGGTCATAAGGTTGCTTTTATAGGCAAAATAGGTGAAGGTACTAATTCAGATTTTATCTACAAAAATCTGAAAAAAGAAAAAATTGATTTGCTATGTAGCCATGGAAAAGGGCATGCAGGCTACTCTGTTATTCTTGACACTTTAGAGCATGACAGAACAATCCTAGTTTATAAAGGTATTAATGACCAATTAAGGAATTATGACATTCCTTATAAAAAAATTAAGACTAAATGGTTTTACTTCAGTGCAATGATGGGCGAGTCTTTTCATACCTTGGAAAGGCTGGCCGAATTTGCACAGAAAAACTATATAAAAATAGCCTTTAACCCGAGCACCTACCTAGCAGAGAAAGGAAGCTTTCACCTCAGCCATATATTAAGCAGAACGGAATTGCTCGTCTTAAATAAAGAGGAAGCATGTTTGCTTGTTGGCAATGATAGTATCGAAAACCTGTTATTAAAACTTAAAAAATTAGGTCCAAAAATTGCTGTTGTAACTGATGGTAAAAATAATTTGTATGCGATTGATGACAAATTTATTTATTCGACAAAGCCGCCTTCTGTAAAAGTGGTTGACACTACAGGAGCAGGAGATGCCTTTGCAGCATCATTTCTTTGTGGCATTCTAAGAAAAAATGACATAGAATTTGCGATTAAATTAGGGGTTGCTAATGCTTTGTCAGTCATAACACATTATGGAGCTAAAAATATTTTATTGACTTTTAAAGAAGCGATGAAGGCAATGAAAAAATTGAAGATTAAAGTACATAAGAAGAGGGTAATTTAATCAATCACACAAAAGTTATTATACAAACATTTTGAAACCGTTTTTATGTTTCACTATAAATAAACTAAATAATCAAAAAACTTGTCCTACTCGCCAAAAATTTCTGCGGATTTGAATGTCTAAGTGCTTATCCTTGAAATTTTTGTCTCGCCGACCGCCACGGAGATTTTTTTCTTTAAAAAAAGCAAGGGGTTTAATTGGGGCATTCCGCTCCGTTTCAATCTCGCCCGTCTTGCTCAACCCATAGTCGACATAGAAAAATCTAATCTATAGCTACCATCACATCACTGCCTTCAACTTTAATATCATAAGTTTTTACTTTTGCAGTTGGAACAACTGGCGAAACACCGGTTTTTACATTAAAGCGCCATCCATGCCATGGGCATGTTACTACATCTGCTTCAAGAAATCCTTCTCCAAGAGGACCTCCTCGATGTGGACAAGTATTGTTTAATGCAAAAAATTGCCCGTCTACATTAAATAATGCAATATCTACACCATTAACATTAACGACCTTATTTTCTCCCGGTTTTAAATCTGATGTACTTGCAACTCTAATAAGATTTGACATTTTTATCTACTCGAATAAAAAATTTATTGTATGTTATCATATAATATTATATAAATTTTTCGTTATTTTTTAAATTCAAATCAAAACCTTTATATTTATGAATCAAAATAATTCTTAAAAACAAGAGGTGTATTATTTTGAGTAAAAAAGATAAATTTATTCTTTGGTTTAATGAATTGTGTATTGAGGATGTTCCACTTGTAGGTGGAAAAAATGCTTCTTTGGGCGAGATGTATAGGCATTTGACAAAAAATGGTGTTAAAATTCCGAATGGATTTGCCATTACTGCTTATGCTTACAATTATTTTCTTGAAAAAGCAAAGATAAAAGATGAACTTAAAAAAATTTTAGAAGGTTTAGATATATTAAGCATCAAAAACCTAATAGATAAGGGAAGAAAAGCACGAGAAACAATTCTGAAGGCAGAATTACCGAAAGAGCTAAAAGATGAGATAATTAAGGCTTACAAAAAATTGTGCAAGCAATATGGAACCAGCACTGACGTTGCTGTAAGAAGTTCTGCAACAGCAGAAGATTTGCCGGATGCTAGTTTTGCAGGTCAGCAAGAAACATACCTTAACATAAGGGGCGAACACGCTTTGCTGGACGCATGCAAAAAATGTTTTGCTTCTTTATTCACAAACAGAGCAATCTCTTATAGAGTTAACAAAGGATTTGAGCATTTCAAAGTTTCTTTATCAGTTGGAGTTCAAAAAATGGTAAGAAGCGATAAGGCTTGCTCCGGGGTTATGTTCTCTATCGACACAGAAACTGGGTTTAAAGATGCTGTTTTGATTAATGGTGCATACGGCTTAGGAGAAAATGTAGTACAAGGTTCAGTAAACCCAGATCAATTTTACGTTTTCAAGCCAACGTTAAAGAAGGGCTACAAGCCAATTATAAGCAAAAAATTAGGCAACAAAAAAATAAGGATGATTTATAGTGAGCATGGAGCAAAAACAACGACCCAAAATGTGGAAGTGTCTTATGAAGAACGTTTTAGGTTTGTGTTAAGTAACGATGAAGTTCTAAAGCTTGCAAAATGGGCTTGTATCATAGAAGATCATTATTCAAAAAAAGCTGGCAAATTTAAGCCAATGGATATGGAATGGGCAAAAGATGGTATATCAAATGAGCTTTACATTGTTCAAGCAAGGCCTGAGACAGTACAAAGCCAAAAAAATGCAAATATTCTTGAAGAGTATGTGTTAAAGGAAAAAGGAAATATTATTGTAACTGGCTTAAGCGTTGGCACAAAAATTGGCATTGGTAAAGCCCATGTAATTTACAATGTCAGGGACATTGCAAGCTTTAAGCAAGGCGAAGTTCTGATAACCGAAAAAACAGACCCAGATTGGGAACCAATAATGAAGATTGCATCAGCAATAGTTACAAATAAAGGTGGTAGAACTGCACATGCTGCAATTGTTGCTAGAGAGCTTGGAATTCCCGCAATTGTTGGTACAGAGCATGGTACAGAAGTTATTAAAACAGAAACAGATGTAACAATAAGCTGTGCTGAAGGCGAAGTTGGCAAAGTTTACAAAGGAAAATTAAAGTTTGAGGTAAAAAAAATAAACCTAAAAAAATTAAAGAGACCAAAGACACAAGTAATGATGAATGTTGGCAACCCAGATCAAGCTTTTGAGTTTTCTTTCATACCAAATGATGGTGTTGGCCTTGCAAGAGAAGAATTCATTATAAGTTCTTACATTAAAGTTCATCCTCTTGCATTGCTTCATTACAATAAACTAAAAGACAAGAAAGTGAAGGGAATTATTGATGAGTTGACTTTTCCTTACAAAAACAGGGTTGATTTCTTTGTTGAAAAACTTGCGCAAGGAGTTGCAATGATTGCTGCTGCTTTCTACCCAAAAGATGCCATCGTTAGGATGTCAGATTTTAAAAGCAATGAATATGCTAACTTAATTGGTGGCAATGAGTTTGAACCAAAAGAAGAAAATCCAATGATTGGATGGAGAGGCGCTTCAAGATATTATGTAGGCACTTATAGAGAAGCTTTTGGTTTAGAGTGCTTAGCAATGAAAAAGGTAAGAGACGAGATAGGTTTAACCAATATTAAGTTAATGGTTCCTTTTTGCAGGACTGTTAAGGAAGGCAAGCTAGTTATTGATGAAATGAAAAAATATGGGCTTGTACAAGGCAAAAATGGCTTAGAGATTTATGTAATGTGTGAAATTCCTTCAAATGTTGTGCTGGCTGATGATTTTGCAAAGATATTTGATGGTTTTAGCATTGGCAGTAATGACTTAACGCAGTTAACTCTTGGCTTAGATAGAGACTCAGAGCTTGTAAGCAGACTTTATGATGAGAGAAACCCAGCTGTGAAAAGGCTGATTTGGGAGGTTATACATAAGGCTAAGAAAAACAAAAGGAAAATCGGAATCTGTGGCGATGCGCCAAGTACGTTTCCAGAATTCGCTGAATTTCTCGTAAGATGTGGAATTGATTCTATGTCTCTAAATCCAGATGCCGTTATAAAAACTACCTTAACAGTAAATAACATAGAAGGTAAATTACCCAGAAAAAGGAAGCGCTAACCACTGGGGTTCTCACGATAAAAACTATTAAAAATTCCTACAACCTTAGAAATTGATGAATTTTTTGTTGAGGGGTACGCTTTATACCTTGCAGAAGGAGATACAGGATTTTCTGGAACTACCAGACCTCGACATTTTTGTTTTACAAATGCAGATTTAAATGTAATAAATCATATGATTATTTTCTATATCAAAAATAAATAAAATAAGCCTAATTTTAATTATTTACTGTATTGAAAATTAAGAAAAAGTGATTATTAAAATATTAATTAATTAGAGAAAATTTTAGAAACATTTAAAGTCAAAATAAAAACCTCGCCTACTTCCAGTCATAGACTGGAGGCATGGGCGAGGTTTTTACATAAAGTTAGGAAAAGTAGCTTGGATTCCATATAAACACTATAATAAATTTAATGTGTCCAATCTAGTGCAGCGCCTTTCCCGCCAGTAAGCCACCTATAGCATTCCAGCGCAGCTTTTGCTCCGTCACCAGCAGCAGTTACTGTCTGCTTAAATGGAACTTGTGTAATGTCGCCTGCTGCAAAAATACCTGGATATGATGTATTACCTCTGTCATCAACTATAATTTCTTTCTTTTCATTAACTTTCACAAGATGCTGTACAAAGGATGTGTCAACAATGTAGCCAATCTCGATAAAAATACCCTCTACTTTTAATTGCTTTCTCTCTTTTGTTACAATATTCTCAACTTCAATGCCATCAACATTTTTGTCACCTATTATTTTTAATGACAGGCTGTTAAGCACAAGCTCAATATTCTGATTACTCTTTAATTTTTCAACTGTAATTTCATCAGCTCTAAAGACGTCTCTTCTATGGATTAAGTATACTTTTCTTGCTATGGTCGCAAGTTCTAAAGCGCCTTCAACTGCTGAGTTGCCTCCGCCAATAACTGCTACATCCCTGTTTTTGTATAGCGGCGCATCGCAAGTCACGCAAGTGCTCACGCCCCTTCCCATAAATTTATCTTCACTCTCTATACCAAGGCTTTTTGGTACTTTTCCATATGCAAGAATTAATGATTTGCATTCATAAGTTTCGCTGTTTGCTAGGACTACTCTAAAACTATTTTCTATTTTGTCAACCTTATTTACTTTACCCATTATTAGCTCTGCACCAAATCCAATAGCTTCGTCCTGAAATCTTCGCATTAGCTCAATTCCATGCATCGGTCCTGTGCCAGGATAATTTTCGATATGGCTTGTAAGGTTTGTTTGTCCACCTACATCTATGCTAATTATTGCAGTCTTTAGCTTTTTCCTACATGTATAAATGGCAGCTGTCAATCCAGCAGCACCTGCTCCGACAATAATCACATCATACATAAGTTGAAGAAATTGATTTTGTTTTAAAAAGATTATGTTTAATTTAAAATCACTCAATGCAATCCATAAATTCCTTCTGTAAACAAGAAAATTGCAATTATTATTCCCAAATCGAAGCCTATATTTATTGGATAAAACATATTCGTAACGTATAAAATTCCTGGAATTGCTAAAATAGTTTTGATTAACTTGCCCATTAAAGTAGTGCCTTGGTTGTAGCTATGAATTGTAATGTAAGAAAGGATTTGCATTACAACCAAGAATAATGCTCCAATCAAAGTTATATTAAAGCCAATGATTGAGGTTGCATCATAAATCCTAAAATACTTAAGTGCAATTAGAATGCTTAATGGAACTGCAATGAATGATAGTATTTTGCTCATTATTCTTCTATCTTATTAGTAGTATATAAAGAATTCGAATTTTATCTCCACACTCTTAGCATCTCCATCATTAATCTTACAGTCACACCAGTTGCACCTTTTGTTAACGCCCCTTTATCAACTTTGCTCCATATTGTTGTACCTATGTCAATATGAACCCATGGAACGCCATCGACAAAATTCTTCAAGAATGTTGCTCCTATTATAACCCCTGCATCTCCATCTTCGCTTATATGCTTTAAGTCAGCAACATCACTCTTTATGTTTTCTTCATACTCCAACCAGAGTGGAAATTCCCAAACTTTTTCAAGGCTTTTTTGAGAAGCTTCCTTAATTTTTTGTGAAAGCTTTTCGTCTGTGCTTAAGAATGGCGAACCAACATAGCCAAGAGCAATTAAGCTTGCTCCAGTTAAAGTTGCAATATCTATAATAGCTTGTGGCTTTAGCTCAACAGCGTAACTTAGAGCATCAGCCAGAATTAAACGTCCCTCTGCATCTGTATTTTTTATCTCAACTGTCATTCCATTGTAAGCTTTTAAAATGTCATCTGGTCTAAATGAAGTACCACTAGGCATATTCTCGCAAAGTGGTGTAATTACAATAACATTAATAGGAAGTTTTAATCTAGCGCAAGCCTCAATAACGTGTAGAGCAGCAATTGCGCCACCTTTGTCATCTTTCATATTTAGAATAAAAGGATAAGGCTTAAGGTTTAATCCACCACTATCAAAAGTAACACCCTTGCCTACTATTGCTATAGGCTTTTGATTTCTATTTGTTCCGTAGTATTCAAGTACAACAAGGAAGGGTTTATTTACGCTACCTTGTGCAACACCAAGAAAGCATCCCATTTTGAGCTTTTTAATCTGTTTATAGTCAAGAATTTTAACCTTTAGGTCAAAATTTTTACCAATCTCTTTTGCGTAATCTGCTATATACTCTGGAGTTGCAATATTTGGGGGTGTATTAACTAAGTCTCTTGTTTTATTTACAGCATCAGCAAACACAGAAGCATAGTTTATCTCTTTGTCATAATTTTTATTTGTGTTTGTTATAATTGATATTTGTTTAATGCTTTTTATTTTAGCCTTATCTTTTGTTTTGTACTCAACAAATCTATACAAACCCATTAAACTACTTAATGTTATTTTTTCAATTATTTCTTCATCTTTAAACTTATTATTAAAAGAATTCAAGTAAATGCTAAAGCTCTCTATTCCATTATCTCTTAATATTTTTGAAACATCTGCAATCGCCGCTGATAAAATATCTAAGTTATATTTATCTTCTTCTCCTAATCCTACTAAAACAATATTTTTTATATCTTTATTTATAAAAATATTTTTTATTTCACCTTTTTCTCCTTTAAAGTTATTGTTCTTGATATAAAAACTCATAATGTTATCAAGTTTATTATCTAATTTTTTAAATTCTGGGCTTAAATCCAATTTTTCTTTAAAGAAACCTAATAAAATAGCATTACCTTTAACTTTGCTTAATCCTATTCTCGATACTTTTATAGAGGGAGTTACTCTGCTCATAAAAATAGTATCAAGGCGTTATTTATTAAGGTTTTGTAATCTTCATTAATATACTTTTTTCTATACTAGTCTATAAAATAGAAATATTTATATACTAGTTCTTCTTTTTTGTTAAAATGGTTATTTTGTTCGACAGGTTTAATCTACCTGAAGACATTTTTTACAAGAAAAATAATAATATTTCATTGGCCCCCTAAAACTTTTTCTTTTCAACCACCCCCACGTATAAACCCTAAAGGGGGCCAAAATTTGTCAAAAATAAAAAATTTTAAATAATAAATTTCTATACGTTATATTATGATAGACTTTAACAAGCTAAAAGAGGAGCAGCTGAAGCTGGCTAAAAATGTTGTTTTAAAGGATTCTTTTGAAGAGCTTGGATTAGTAGCAGGAGTTGACTGCGCTTATAACCAAAATGATGTTATAGCTGCTATTGTTGTTTGTGATTATAAGACAATGGAAGTAAAAGAAAAAGTTTTTGCTGTCTCTAAATCAAAAATTCCGTATATAGAAGGATTTCTTGCTTACAGAGAAGGTCCTTCTATTTCAGAAGCTTATGCAAAGCTCAGCAATAAGCCAAATATAATGATATTTGATGGTAATGGCATTTTACATCCAAGAAAATGTGGCTTAGCTTCCCATATGGGGGTTTTGTTGGATCAGGCCTCGATAGGAATTGCTAAAAAATTGCTAATTGGAGAAGTGAAAAATAATAAGGTTTATGTAAACAACGAATTTAGAGCTGAAACTTTAATTACAAGAGAGCATGCAAAACCACTTTATGTTAGTCAAGGTCATAAAATTAGCTTAAAGACATGTGTTGAAATTGTTAAAAATTGTATAAAAATTCCTCATAAACTGCCAGAGCCATTGCATCTAGCTCATAGGTATGGTAATGAAATTAAAGAAAAGATTGCTAAGGGAGAAATAAAGGTTGAAGTTAAGTGATAGATTTCCACTGTTTAAGCCAAAATAAGCATCAAAACTTTTTTGTATTTTAAATAATTAAGTTAACTATACATCACAAACCTTAAATACATATCAAAAATACTAACCTCAAAATGATAGTCGGCTTTGGTTTTACAAAATTGAGTGCTGAGAAGAATGAAGCAAGTAAAGGAAAGATTGATATAAACAATAATGTAACAATCAAGGATGTGCAAGAGGCTGATTTTTCATTTGGAAAAAACAAGCAGAATATCTTAAAGTTCTTATTTCAGTTCATATCGAAATATGAACCTTCTATAGGCAATATGCTTCTTGAAGGTGAACTTTTATATTTGGAAGATCCAAAAAAAATAAAGGAAATATCGAGTTCTTGGAAAAAAGACAAGAAATTACCAAAAGAATTAATGCCAACTTTGCTAAATGCAATACTGACAAAGTGTAATGTACAGGCATTGATATTAAGCCAAGAAATAAATTTACCTCCTCCGATACCATTACCAAAAGTTGAGATTGCGGCTCAAGAGAAGGGTTATATTGGATAAAAATTTCAACAAGAAATTTAAATAGTGTATCCAAAATTGTTATAGTTGAAATTAAAAAGAGGCTAGAAATATGCTGAATAGTAAGATAGACACATTCGAACTTGTAATATTACTTATAGGTTTAGCTGCTGCTATATTAGGCTTCCAGCTTATCAACTCCGTTTATAAAGTTGAAAATCAAATAAGTTGGTTAATGGTGATAGCAATATTCAATTGGCTTACATTGCTTGTCCTTTTCATTCTGTTAAGCTCTATGGTTTATGTGGCAAAAAGGGAGCTGCACGAGATTAGGACTATGATTTATTTGCTTTCAGAAGAGAAGAAGAGAAGATAATTATTTAATCGTTATACCCAATAATTGCAATTTCTCTATATCGCTTAAATCTGCTATTGGCTTTGGAAATTTAGCATAGTCATCTAAAATCCTATTACACGCTGTATTAATCCAGCATTCTATAAATGGGAAATTTTCAACTTGACTAAAATCTAAGGTATCAAATACAAAAATATAGCAGTTTTTGTCCTTCAGCTTTTTCTTTAATTCAATTGCTTTTTTAAAATTGTTTTGCCCAGGTTTTATCGAAACCAAAATTCCAACTTCTGTTGATGCAAAAAATTTTGATATTGCTGCATTTTTTTTCTTCTTATATGCTTCCACTTCTTTTTTGTCTATTTTTGATAATATAGCTGAAATTGGATCATAGCAAAAGATGTCTTTGTCTATGCTTAATGTGATTCCAAGAGGATGAAATTTTCCAGTACCAAGATATAAAAAAGCATCTACGTCATCTTTTATTTTTTCTGCAGCTCCAGCATCACAGCCCAGCAATTGTGCATCATATCTCTGCCTTATTTTATCAACAAATACAATTTTACCGTTGGCTTCGAGGTAGTTACTTACCTCATCAACAAAATCAAGAAATTGAATTGTTGTTACTAGCCCAATTTTGTTTGGCAATAAAGCTGTGTTTAAGTTTGATAAATCTATCTTTCCTTTATACCTACCCTCAATCATCATTATCTCCATTTTATGTATAGTTAATTATGCTATATTTAAATTTATTTTATCAAGAAACATCATTAAACTTTAAAGCAATCATATAATAGCAGAGCTGTGCAGCTCCATATTCTGTCAATGAGTTATTAGAAGAAGGCGCTACTTCAACAATGTCAGCGCCAACTATATTCTTTTTTGCAAAAACTTCTCTTAACAAATCAAATGTGAATTTCCAGCTTAAGCCGCCTTGCGCAGGTGTTCCGGTTGCAGGCATATGTGCAGGATCTATTCCATCAATATCAAGGCTTATATACACATTTTTTGTTTTAATAGTGTTGGTGATGTCATTAATTAATTGCTGGTTTTCTTCTCGAGGCCATTCAAAAACTGCAACATTGTTTTGCAAAGCTGTTTTGAGCTCAAAATCTGCATATGCCCTTGCACCTACTGAAACTAACTTGAGACCCATATCAAGTCCTCTTTTCATCACACACGAATGTGCAAATTTGCTTGGATTTAAGTTGTAATCAGAGTCATCATCTCTCAAGTCCAGATGTGCATCAATTTGTAGTATTGTGATATCACTTAGTTTTTTAGACAAAGCATCAAAAATTCCAATTGATATGGAATGTTCTCCACCTAAGGCTATGATAAATTTGTACTTGCCAAAATGCTTTTTGATTTCAGAACTTACTTCTTTTACCATTGTCTCAGGCTCTTTATCGGTTATATGTGGTAATAGCAAGCTTACTATTTTCAATTTCTTTGCTGGGCTCCATTTGGTAAACCTTTCATAAAGCTCTATTTGGGTATCAAGGCAATTTAAAATAGCTTCAGGTCCTTTGTCAGCACCTTTGCCAAAAGAAGAGGTCTTATCATAAGGTATGCCCAATAATAATACATCTGCATTATCTGTGTACTGAGATAAAATCTTATCACTCATAAAACAAGAATTGCTGATAATTTTAAATATTTTGTCAAAATTAATATTATTTTAAAAACTTTTTTAATATGGTTAGTATTTATCAAAATTAAATGAAGATTGGCTTAGTAGGGAAACCTAATTGCGGAAAGAGTACATTTTTTAAAGCAAGTACCCTTGCTGATGTTGCTATTGCTCCATACCCATTTACTACAATTGCTAAAAACGAAGGTGTGGGATTTGTAAGAATTGATTGTATTGATAAAGAGTTCAATGTAAAGTGCAACCCAAGATTTGGGTATTGCACAAATGGAAAAAGGTTTGTACCAGTTGAATTGCTTGACGTGGCTGGATTAGTTCCAGGAGCCCATGAGGGTAAAGGTATGGGAAACCAATTTCTTGATGACTTAAACCAAGCCGATATTTTAATACATATTATAGACGTTGCAGGCTCTACAAATGAAAAGGGCGAACCTCTCCCACCTTTAAGTCATGACCCGGCGGTAGATATAAAATTTTTAGAACATGAGTTAGATATGTGGTATCTAAGATTAATACAAAAAGGGTGGGAGAGGTTTGCCAGAAGTGTAAACCAAGAAAGACCTGAGCTAAGCAAAGCAGTTGCTAAGCAGTTAAGTGCTTTAAGGGTTACTGAAAAATTAATTGAAGAGATTACTCAAAAATTAAATTTGGATGCTGATATTATGAAATGGAGTGCTGATATTTTGATAAAAATAGCAACAGAGCTAAGAAAAGCAACAAAGCCAATGGTAATTGCATGTAACAAAATAGATATCAAAGGTGCTGCTGAAAATTTTGACCGACTAAGAAATGAGTTTCCAGAGTATTTACTTGTGCCATGTAGTGCAGAAGCTGATCTTGCATTGAGAGAAGCTGCAAGACATGGATTTATTAAATATATAGCTGGTGATAACGATTTTAAAGTCATAGACGATACAAAATTGAATGACAAACAAAAAAATGCACTGAACTTCATAAAAACAGAAGTGCTTGACAAATTTGGTTCGACTGGGGTGCAAAAAGTGCTTGACATTGCTGTTTTTGAATTATTAAAATATATTGCAGTTTTTCCTGT
>CAZGEW010000010.1:0-25757 GCA_964524225.1 uncultured Methanosarcinales archaeon
ATCCATCTTCGCTTAATTCTAGATGGTTTGATGTTGAAACTGCCCAAGCATCACCTTCGACTGAAACAGCTCCAGCAGTAGTAGTAGTAACTTTCTTTACTGATGCAGCCTGCAAGCTTGAAATTATGTCAGACATACCTATTACATCTTCTGCAGCTGCTTTATCGCCTACAACTAGAATACCATTAAATTTCCCATCTTTAATAAATGGTGCTGGATAAGTAGCTAAATCGACTGCTCCAAATACTGATGAGCCCACCATAATGGCTCCTGTACCTAATGCAACTATCCTCTTTATTGCCTTTTGAAATCTCATCTTATAAACACCTCCAAGTGTTTTTTAGTATTATTCTATAGGAACACCTTTCTAAAGTGTTCTTGTAAGGTATTTGATTAATATCCATATTTAAAGCTTTTGGTATTATTACATACTAAAAAATATATATTTCAGTATATATATTTGTATTTATTTGTATTTTTACGTATGAAAATAATTAATTACCTGATGAATAAAATACTAATAGTTTATATATTTGCTGATTTTTATCTATAGGTAAATGTCAAAAAACAGTATATCACTATGCATTATAACAAAGAATGAAGAGGATAATATAGAAGAATGCCTAAACTCAGTCAAAGATGTAGTAGATGAAATAATAATTGTTGATACAGGCAGCACAGATAAAACAAAAGATATTTGCAAAAAATTTGGCGTCAAAAACGCCAAATTTTTTGATATCAAATTTTTTGATTTCAGATGGAGTGATGATTTTAGTGCTGCAAGAAATGAAAGCTTGGAACATGCAACAAAAGACTGGATACTTGTGCTTGATGCCGATGAAGTAATTGCACAAGGAGACTTAGATAAGATCAAAGAGCTTGTTAATGACAAAGAGAATGATGCATTCCTACTGCTTCAAAAAAATTATACTAATGAAACCTCAGTTGCAGGCTTTGTTAATGAAGAGCACAAAAAAAATGACAAGATTTATGCTGGATGGTATGGCTCTTTTATCGTCAGACTTTTCAGAAACAAAAAAGGGTACAAGTTCAGCGGAACAGTGCATGAGTTGGTTGAGTCATCAATAGAAAGCAAAAATGGAAAAATTGTAGCAACAAATATTGCAATACATCATTACGGTAACGCAGAGCCAAACATTGTAAATAAAAAGAGGCAATTTTACCTTGAACTTTGTAAGAAGAAATTGCAACAAAAACCAGATGCGTACTCATATTATGAAATAGGGATACTATACAAAGAGAACAATAATTTTGATGATGCAATAAAATCCTTAAAAAAAGCAATTGAGCTTAATCCAAAACATAACATGGCATTATACGAGTTAGGTGTTATTCACGAAAAACAAAATAACTATGATGACGCAATAAAGTATTACTCTGAATCTTTAAGGATAAAAGGCAATAGCGAAGCCTTTCAGAACTTAGGTGTATGTTATTTAAAAAAAGGCATGTTAAGAGAGGCTTACAGGAACCTTGTAAAAGCCATGTTGTTAAACCCAAACAAATACACTATTTATAATAATTTAGGCGCTGTATTGGAGAAATCTGGCAATTATGAGTCAGCAATACAAATGCTTGAGATTGCTAATAAACTAAATCCTAAAAATGCCACGGGATTTTATAATCTTGGCATAGCCTTTGACAAAAAAGGAGATTTTGGGAATGCAATAAATTGTTATGAAAAGGCAATTGAGCTTGCTCATAAAAATAAGGAAGAGATTAAAAGAAGGGTTAAACAATTAAAGGCTATTATCGCTGGTACTTTAAAGTATAGTTACGATTTTAAGGTTGGTGGGTAGTTGTTAAAAGCTAAGTTAAGAGCACCACAAACACAAATGAAAATTGTGATATTTAAATACTAGTTTTTACTACTATCGTAATACTACGTCAATAACAAAAGTAACGAAAAATTATCAGATAACCGTGCCAAGAGACATAAGAGAGAGACATAAGAGAAATGGCGAAGATTTCAGAAGGTGACAAGCTAGTTGTAACTATAGAAAATGATGAAATAAAGCTGAAAAAATTTGACGAGGATGTTTTATTGAATATATTAATGAATTTTAATAAAGTTTTAGTTTCTAATGAAATTGCGATTAAAGCAGGCGATTTTAGTAGAATCTACAACTTTTTAATTAACAACAAACAAATATTCAACAGAATCTGGAAGACCTGTTTTGCAAGATTCTAATTTCTTAAATCGCGTATTTAAATAAAAACCAACAATTACGCCGTCATATCTTAATTTGCAGCATAGTGATGGTATAGCCTCCTCAGAACTATCTGCTAAGACAATTGGAATGAAAACCTTTGTATCGATATAGACTTCTTCCTTAGATAATTTATCAAAACTTCCAATTAGAATTAACCTACCTTCATTATTATTCTGTTCAATCTCAGATGTCTGAGTCATAGCGGATAAGGGACTATAAGATTGACTTGGAAGTACATATCCGGAAAGCCTAAAGATATTTTTATTAATTTTTTGACCATAGCTAATTATGTAGCAATCTAATTTTTTGCCGCTATTCTTACCTTGAAAAGACCTAATTAAATTCACAAAACAATCAATAGTTTCAGAAGTTAAAGGTTTTGCACAAGGCCTTATTATACCTAGTTGTTGCATAATTTCTTCGTTGCTATAATGGTTGGCTAAATTAATTGCAATTTCTTCCAAATCACTAATTTCTTCCATCATAAAATATCAATAGAAATAAAATTTATTTAAAAATATTACTCACTTCGTTACTATCTTTCTACAAAATGCCAAGATTTTAAATTTTGAATGTTCATTTCTTCTTTAATTTCTTTTATAAACATTTTTACTCTGTTTTATAATCAAATTCAACCTTCTAGTATTCTATAAAACGTATCGAATATTGGCGTATCTGTAATTACAAGGTTATAATCAATACCTAGTTTATTGCAAACCTCTTCAATTTTTGTGCAATGCTCGTCAAGCTGTTGTTGATATTGCATTCTCAACCTTGGTGTTACAAAAGTACGAAGCATGCCTTTTGTTTCACTGTCGATAAGCTTCATGTCACCTTCCATTTTTAATTCCTTCTCTATTCTATCAAATACTTGTATTATCTTTATCTCGTGATTGCCCAACAAGTAAAAGGCTTCCCTTACCTCATCAATATTAACTAGAAAATCAGATGCAATAACAAGCATAGACTTGCTTCCGATAACCTTTTTATACTGTCTTATTGTGTCAAGAAGCTTAGAGTAACCTTTTGGCTTTATTGAATTTAGATGTTGCACCATTGCAGCAAGGTGGCTCATGCCTCTTCTGGGTTGGAATATCTCAAGATTATCTGCAAATGTCGCGAACTGAAACTTCTCATTGTCTCTCAAAGCAAGATAAGCAAACCCTACACCAATCATAGACGCATAATCAAACTTGCTTATTGGCTTACCAAAACCCATTGACGCACTGCCATCTATTATAATATGCACTGTAAGATTTCTTTCTTCTTCTTGAACTTTGATATAGAGATTATCTGTCCTTGCATACACTCTCCAATCTATTAGCCTTATATCGTCGCCAGGAGCATAAATCCTGTAATCCTTGAATGTTAAGCCTCTTCCAGTAGCTATTGATTTTCGTGGACCTGATAGATTAGAAGTAACTCTTTTGTTTACCACAAGATTAAATCTTGTCAATTGGTCTAGGAATGAGGTATCTATCATTTTAGTTACTAAAAAATTTTTAATTGCAGATTAAAAATTTTTATTTTGTTTTATCCAAAATCATTTTTATCGCATCATCCTTTGTCATTCCTTTTCTCTCTGCCTCGAAATTGAGGATTATTCTATGCCTTAAAATTGGATATGCTAATAGGTTAAGGTCGTCATTGCTAACATGATTTCTGCCTTGTATTAATGCTCTTGCCTTTGATGCTAATATTAACCCTATAGATGCTCTTGGAGATGCGCCATATTGAATTACTTCTTTATTTTGTCTTGTTGTATTGACAATCTTTACAGCCCTTTGCTTGATGTCATTAGCTATTGGCACTTGTCTTGTTAACCCTTGTAAAGTAAGCAGATGGCTTTTATTAAGCATCACCTTTAATTTTTGGTCCCTTAGTTCAGATACATAGCGATCAACGATTTGCATCTCTTGCTCATATGTGGGATAATTAACGCTAATTTTAAGAATAAATCTGTCTGCTTGGGCTTCTGGCAAAGGATATGTACCCTCTTGCTCGATAGGGTTCATTGTTGCCAAAACAAAAAATGGTAAATCAAGCTTAAATGTAGATGTACCAACAGTTACCTGCTTTTCCTGCATTGCTTCAAGCAATGCTGATTGAGTTTTAGGAGTTGCTCTGTTGATTTCATCTGCAAGCACCACATTTGCAAAAAGTGGGCCTGGCTGAAATTTAAATTGACGTTTGCCTGAAACCTCTTCAATGATGTAAGTGCCTGTTATATCGGAAGGCATTAAATCAGGGGTATTTTGTATTCTGCTAAACTTTAAGTCCATAAGCTGAGCTAGTGTTCTTACAGTAAGGGTCTTTGCCAATCCTGGATAGCCTTCCAGCAATGCATTACCATCGCACAAGATTGCAACAATTATTTGCTCAATTACACTTTCTTGACCTACAATAACCTTACTTATTTCTTTATTAAGCTCATCGAAAATTTGTTTGTAATTTTTCATAATGTCACCCCAATATTTTCAAATTGTTTTTCAATCTAGGATAAATTTTTAATCTTAGATTAAAAATTTATCCCTCAGCCAATTTCTTAAAATAATTCTTAACTAACTCCTGCTGTTCTTGAGGAATATTCTCTTCATAAGCTGTTGTTTCCTTAACAACTAATTCTTGCGGAAAAACAGTTTCAAACCTTTGTTGCTGTACATCACCTTCTTCTTTGACATTCACTTTGAAGTCAACAGGCTTTATCCTTATGTTTAATTCTTTGTCACCTAGTTTTGCAATATCTTCTTTCCCATAGATATCTTCGCTAGTATTTAGCTTTACTGCAACAAAATTTCCAACCCCCTTCAAGCCTCTTGTGTCAAATATATTAGGGACTTTCTCTTTTGCAAACTCTATAAGCTTAAAATTTAAGGTTGTTGTAAAGATTATCAAAAAGGAAAGAATTATAGCAGCAAATATCTTATAAGATAAAGTCTTAGGGTTAATAAACAGTGATAGACCAACATTCTTTATCTCCTTTGTCACTTCATATTCAAGCTCTTCAACAATTGGATTTTCTAGATTAATATTGTCAGCCGCTGTTCTTAGTTTCTCTCTTAAAGGCATATACTTGCTTTCAACAATAAGAGGTTTTGACAATTTAAATCTGAGATATGAAAAAACTGTAAGATAAATCAAAGCGGGTATTACAGCAAAAATAGGCCTAAAATCAATAAGGGATAAAAGAAGATAGAAAGTCAAGAATATTAGTGTTGTATTAACTATATTCTCAAATAATAATATCTCATTCAATGTCCTATTTATTTCCTTTATTACATTTGAAAACTGTTTCATTTCAACCTTTTTGCAAGCAAAAAGCTTGACCAAAAATACACCATCGAGTTGCTTGCGAGAACGCTTGCAAGCTCGCGTTCAACTCTCTCACATCCGTTCGAGGCTGAATTGCTTTGAGCAATTCTTCTTTGTAACTTCATTTCAGCAACTACTTTCTTCAGCATCAGCCTTGCTTCTTAAGCAATCTCTTTCAGCCTTTAAGTCATCAACATCTCCTTTTAACTTATCAACGTCTGATTTTAGATTTACAACTTGTTGATTTAAGTCTTGGGTGAGCTGAACTTGGGTTGCTAGCTGATTTTTGGTAGTTGTCAATTCTACCAAAGTAGCAGACAGCTGTGTTTTTGTGCTGGTTAATTCTTCCCCTAGCTTTTTTTTGTCAGCTTCAAGCTGATCTCTCTCCCCTCTGACATCAGTAAATTTTTTGCTTATATCTTCTTCCTTTTGTTTTCTAAGTTGAAGCTGTACACTTGTCTGATTTAGCTCGCCTCTTCTTGCTTCTAGCTCTTGGCTCACTCCCTCAAGCTCTTGAAGCTTTTGCTCGAATGTTGTTGATATGTTCTTGAAAGTAGTTTGATAGTAGACGCTAAAGCCACTAAACATAATCAGAGCTGCAACTATCAGTAGAAGCAATCCAAGATTGACGTCTCTTCTCATTATTGCCATTTTAAATTTAAAAAAATTTCACGCAAAACATGAATTTTTTTACTTATGAAAATTTTCACTGAAGGTGAAAAATTTTATTTTTGTATATTTTCTCTATACTTCCTTATCCATATTTCAATTAAAAACAATGCCATGGCTATTATAGCAAAAGGCCATCTGTAAAGTGTTGACTCGATTTTTATTCTTTTCGATTTAGCTTTAACAAATTCTATAATACCTTTTATGTCATTAGGTTCAAAAATCTTGCCGCCAGTTTTTTCAACTAATGTTGCGAACTCCTTGTTAAGTCCTAAGTTTGCATACTCATCATTATAGTTGACTGCAAATGTGGCACCTAAAAGCTCTTTGAAACCAGTCTCTTTGGATGCGTAAATAGCTGAATATAAATTTGTATCTATCTTTGCAAAATTAAGCCCTTCTCCTTGAGGCAGTTCTTTTGATATAACGTTTACGCTAGTTGATTTTCCTAATACAGTGTCCCTTATAGTAACATCGTATGATTTTTTCCTTCCTAAGTCACCTATAGCCCAATTTATACTTTTTGTTATTAGCTTTGAATTTTTCTTTGTAAGTAAGTCACCTGCCCATCTTAAGCCATCGTCTGTTGTTATGCTTACAACCCTGCCAAGACCAAATCGCCATACTACAATTATCGGAATGTTTTTATGTGTTGAAACAAGAAGCCTTGCAACTGGCTTAGGCACTGCATAATTGTATCCAGATATCGTTGCATCAAGCTCGTCTAACCCAAGGGTAATGAAATGTGTTGTATCTATTGGCACCAGTGTATTATAAAATTCATCCCCTTTAGTTTCATCTTTGTCTCCAAATTGGACCTTTAGCTTGTTAGATGCGTCAGCTTTGTAGTAAATCCCTTCTCCCAAAGCAGCTATATTTGCGAGGAACAAATTATTGTCTGTGGCTAAGCTGTCTGTTTCTGTGCCAACTCCGACTACAAAGATTTTAACTCCTTTGGCATTTATAGTTCTTACTATATTTAAAGTATCTTCTTTTAGCTTATCATATGTAGTTTTTCCGTCGCTTACGAATATGATATTTTTGCTTCCTCCAACTTTGCTAAGCATTTGAAAGCCACCTTGCAGACCAATGTCAAAGCATGATTGCCCATCAAATTTAAGCCTTGAGATTTTCTCCTTAAGCTCTTTTTTTATTTCCTTTAGAGGCTTTGGCTCAATTAAGCTAAAAGCCTGACAAGGTGTAAAGCCGAATGCTACAGCACCAACATTATTTTTTTCGCTTAAGCTGTCAACAACGCTTAATGCTAATGCCTTCTCAACTGCGATGTAGTCCTCTGTTCCATGTGATATATCAATGACAAGCACAATGGTTATGTCGCTTTTGTTTTGCTCTTCGCCTGCTCCTATTTTTATTGGCAATAAAGTTTCTATCAAAGTTCCTTTATAGCCGCCTCTATCAAAAGAACTCTCGCCGCCAACAAAAATTAAACCATTGCCATCAGATACATAATCACTCAATAAATCAAAATGCGGCAAAATCTTGGCTGCTTTTAAGTCATTGAGTATGACAGCCATATAATTAGAAATATCGTTAGGTATTGAGTTAACAACATCAACTTCGTATATCTTATCAAGCTCTTGCGCTAAGGGTGAATTTTTCTCTGTAACATACAATACTTTTGGCCTTGGAACTATCTTTATGCTTTTGTAATAAATATTGTTATTTTTAAAGTAGTCTTCTTCGCCAACATCTAAAAGTCTAGCTGTAAGCTTATGATACTCACCTTCTGGAAATTTCTTAGAGAATGAAAAGGTTTTTGATGAGCTGGCTTGTTCCTCAAAGATAAGGTTAGTGTCGTCAGCTGTAACTTGTAAAGTGTAGGGTATGTCTTTTCCAACAACTGAAACTCTAACAACAAAATCACCTTCTGTATCTTTTATTAAATCAGGAGGGCCTTCAATCACAACATCAACATCATTCTTTATTGATTCAATCTTAAGGCTGCTTACTGAAGAATTAATGTTTGATGCGAAAAGCATTATATCGCCAAGCAATTTTCCTTCATTATTAACGCCGTCAGTTATAACCATAACATTATCATCACCTTCAATGTTATTAAGGATGCCATTTCCTATTGCAGAAACTTCACCATTTGCAATAGTCCTTATATTAACTGGTATTGTGCCTTCTAATTTTTTGTACAGCTCATATGCTATATCCGGATTGTATAACGCCATCGAGCTCGAGTTGTCAACCAGAATAGTGAGCCTAGGATCACCAGGGACGGTTTTGCTTTCCAACACAAAAGGAGAAGCAATTGCAATAAGCAAAAAAATAACTGCTAAGCTTCTTAATATCAACACTACCCTTCTATCTATCTTCTTTACCTTTAAATACCCTTCATACTCAAACCTATTTGTAAATTTTACGAAAGTCTTTCTAGTAAACCAATAAATTATAAAAAGAATTGGAATAATTGCAAATAGCACATAAAAATATTTGACACAATATTTTGAAATGCAATAAATTTTGCTATAGTTCGGAATTATAAAGCTCATATGTCACCTCGAATTTTTATATAAAAAAATTCTACCATTATAAACAAAAACACCAAAAGCAAAATTGGCAATTCAATATTGAAATCCTGTTTCTTGCTTTCTCTCTCAAACATTCTTTCTCTCTCTTCTTTCTCCTCAACTTTTGCAGGCAAACCTATATCTGATTCCTTTTCGTTAAGAAGGTTTGCTGCAAATTTCTTATTGTCAAATTCGTATATGCCTACTTCATCCATTAATAGCTTAGATGTAGTTAAGCTTGAGGAAGGTGTTTTCACCTTTTGCTCGCTAATTGTTAAGATTTTTCCAGTTTTGTAATTGAAGTCTTTTATGTCTTCTGTGCCTACCATAAAATTTATAAGCAAATTCCAGAATATTGGGTAAGATGGTAAGGTTTTGAAATCACTTGCATCGTCTAAAATACCATAGTAAACAATCTTTCCTTTATTTTTCTCACCATATCCAATTAATGGTGTTTTGTCATCCGCTGAGGCAAATGTTATTGTATTTTTTTTAGCCTCAGCTCCAAAGTAAGAAGCTACGGTTGTGAAGCACAGCTCTTTTTCAAATTGTTTTGTTATTTGGTTTACTGTTTCTACGCAAACCTTTGCAGGCTTATTTATCTTACTTTTCAAGTCTACTAGCAGCAAATCCCTAGTGTTGATTTCTTTGATGTCGTCCTGAACTGCAATTATAAGATTGCCGCCACTCTTAACATAATTTTCAATGTCCTCAAATGTGCCTGGTACAATACCATCTTTCTTGTTAACATTATTAATTTTATAGACTATTATTACATCATGGCTATAAGGATCTATCTTCTCTTTTTTTGTATTAATTGTTAATATTGGTGGGTTTACAACATTAAGCTCTATGTCTTTAGCCGCTTCTAATGCACTTTCAAGATTGCTTGATTTCTCATTTGTTATCAACAATACAGAATTCTTTATTTTTTGCGGTGTTGCGATATAAGCAATATCATCATCTTCTAAAGCATCTTTTGGCTCTAGCTCTACTCTTGAAATTCCATATGGGGTATCAAATATAAAATTCTCAACTGAGTTAGGAGCAATATTAACTTTTGTCTGTGTTATGGCTTTATCATCTTTGACTATTTTTATTGTAACTTGCTTAGCCTCATTATTAAAATTCTTGACATATACCTTTGTTTGGTACTTACTAACCTCAAGTTTAATTATGCCAACATTCTTTACATTGTTTGAAACATCAACAAAATCTACTAATTTTTCTTCCGAGGATAATGCTGCTCTGACAACTTCAATGTCAGGACCTTCAGTTGCAATGAAGTCACTAAAAACTATTATTCTTCCTGGTTTGTCACCCAAAATGTCTTTAGCAAGAAGTAATGCATCTCCTAAATTTGTGCTTGTAGCTCTTGGCTTTAGTTTAGACAAGACTTCAAGTGCTATCTCATTTTCTTCATTCTCCAATGCAATTAGTGGAATATTCTCAGTCATTATAATTGTATTTTTCCCGCTTAATACCTTTCTTGCTTCTTCTATGGCTTTATCAAATCTCGAAACACCATTTTCCTTTGCTTGCATCGATGCACTTACATCCAAAATAACGACAGTATTTTCCAATGTAACATCATATTTCATTTTAACAAATGGTCCAGCAACAACAATCGCTATACCTAGAATTATGAGGAGTTGTATCAAAAAAAGAAGATTGGTCATCAATTTTTGAAAGAATGAATATTGCTTAGATCTTTTAGTATCTTGCATAATAAACATCAAAGAAGGAATCGTCTTTTCTTGTGGTTTTGGTCTTCTTAGATATAAAATTATAAAAATCAATGCTCCTACTAAAGCCCATAATCCTAAAGCTCTTTGAAAAGGTAGACTTACCATTTTTATGACGTCTTAAATTTTTACTTCTTTCTCTTGTTAAATATATGATTAATTAACTCCTTTGGATTAACTAATTCCTTAACTAATATTAGTATGTCATTAAATTCGTACCAATAAACCTCAGATTTTTCATCTAGCTTTAAATCGCGCCTTGCTTCCTGTGGCAATGTCAGTTGACCTTGGCTTGTCAACTTTGCCTTACCTATAAACTTCACTCCCATATTATTTTTAAAAAAATTAAAATTTTCTTTAGAAATTTTAATTTTTTTATTAATATTAAAAGTAATATTTATAAATTTTTTGATTTTATAATTAGATAAATTTTTAATTCTAAGTAATTTAAGACTTATTGTCAAGAAAATGACTTACGCTATTTTAGATTGCTATACAGATGAACCTGCAGGTTTAGGAGTACCACCTTATCTTGGAACATATCCAAGGTACATAGCAGGCTATTTAAATGAGGATGTTTACTATTTAACAATTGATGATTTAAGGTTATATACTAAAAAAATTTCGAATTTTAAAGATTCGAAATTTTTTTACAAAGACACTAATGAAAGATTGCTTAGACTACAAAAGACAGATATTAGAACATACAATTTGACAATTAATTATAAGAATGTTCAAAAAATATTAGAGAATACAGATACTTTAATTGTTGTTTTAGGTGTTCATGTGCCTGGAAAATATCTTTCTGCTGTGCCTGCTACCTTAAATGAAATTATCCCAATGATTAAAGACATAAGATGCAAAAAGATACTAACAGGTCCAGCGGTATTTGGCACACAGCTTTTTGGTGGTAGATTTTATGAAAAGGCTGACTTAAGCATTTTTGATAAGGTTGATTATTCATTATTCAATTTTCCATATAAGGATGTGAAGGAATATGCAATTTCAGGAGCAAAAATAATTAAACAGATTCCAGATTACAGAATTATTGAGATTGAAACAGGGCACGGCTGTGATATCGGAAAATGCTCTTTTTGTACAGAACCAATAAAGAATAGGGTTGAATTTAGAGAGAAGGATGATATTTTAAAAGAAATTATTGAATTCTATAAACTTGGCTGTAGATTTTTTAGATTAGGCAAACAAACCTGTTTTTACACATTGCCTTTTGCTATTGAATTGCTTAAAGAAATCCATGATAATTGTCCTTATATTAAGGTTTTACATATCGACAATGTAAACCCTGTAAAGGTAGTTCTTGATAAGACACATGAAATAACAAAGGCTATTGTTAAGTACTGCACGTCTGGCAATATCGCTGCTTTTGGAGTAGAGAGTTTTGACATGGAAGTTGTAAAAGCAAATACACTTAACACATCACCAAATACTGCTTATGAAGCAATTAAAATATTGAATAAATACGGCTCTGAAAAAGGTCCAGATGGAATGCCAAAATTTTTGCCCGGGATTAACATAATTTTTGGTTTAAGAAATGAAACTAAAAAAACAAATGAAGAGAACATGAAATGGCTCAAAAGGATTTATGAGGAAGGATTAATGTTAAGGAGGATAAATATTCGTCAAGTAGCTATATTCGAAGGCACGTCATTGTTTAATGAGGGCAAAGACAAATTTTTGAGAAAAAATAAAAAATTTTACTGGAAATGGAGAAATGAGATAAGACAAAAAATTGATTTGCCAATGTTGCAGAGAATTGTATCAGTAGGCACAGTTCTAACAAATTATTATGCCCAAATTTATGATGGTAAAACTACATTTTGTAGACAATTTGGCACATATCCGTTAATTTGTGGAGTTAAAGGAAGATTAGAGTTGAAGAAATTTTATGATGTTGTAATAACTGGACATATGTTGAGAAGTGTCACTGGAAAGGCTGTGGCTAAGAGGGATGTGGTGATGTGAGTATTTGATACGATTCAAACCATCGATATCAATTACAACACAATTTAGCTTGTCGTCTGGATAACTACTTCCAACATTTATGCAAATTGTATTGTCAATTTTATCTATCCAAGAGCCACTCATTTTTGGGCTTTCATGGATATGACCATGCAAGGTTAATAATGGTTGATTTTGTTCTATGAATTTTCTAATTGCCCTGCTTCCGACATGAACTCTAGTCATTATTATGTCCAATTTTGTGTTGAAAGGAGGTGCATGAATAACATAAATTGTATTTTTTGGACGGCTTAATTTTTTCAATTCATTCAAGTCATCTTCTATTGTTTCATCCTCTTTTTCTATGCTTCTAATTTCTTCTAAAAATAATTGTTGTTGCATTTTATCACTAACCAAATCTGGTTTTTCCCAATCTTTTAAACGGAATGGAGTCGGATTAACAAAACTGTAGCCAGCAATGTTAATATTTTTGTTTAATTTTGTTGATTTTTTATGTATTAACTTTAAAATTCCTCCAGTGACTTGTGAGCGAGTGAGTTCGTTGCGAACTCGCTCACTCGCATGCCACTCGGAATTTTCTAATATTTTTATATTTACTCTGAAATCGTCATTACCCATTATTAAAAATATCTCCTTATTTTTATTGCTACTTTTAAAATTTTTAAATAATGGAATCAAAAAATTTTCTATGAAAATTTTTTGGTTATTTATCCTTTCTTTTATTGTATCTCCAATCATTGGGCATAAATCTCCTCCAATGACTACAACATTGCAATTCTCTTCTTCTGCTTTTCTAAGTAGTCTTTTATAGAATTCTTCGTTGCCGTGCAGGTCTGCTGAGTAGAGAAGTTTGAATGGCATTTTATTGTAATTTCTTTTCGTAAAAAATTGCTTTTAACCCATGCTTAATGCCTATTTTATATTTTTTATAATTATTATTTTCATAGAATTTTTGGGCTACTTTTTGGCTATACAAAGTATAAAATCTTATTCGAGTGTAACCGAGTTCCAGCGCTTTTTTTTCAAGATAGTCTAATATTTTTTGTCCAAATCCTTTTCCTTGATGATTAGGATGAACACGCATCCTTTTAAGTTCAGCTGTTTTTTTAGAAAGTTTTTTCAATGCGCCCATGCCAATTATTTTATTGTTTAACACTCCTACTATAAACTCCACATTATTTTTTGTGTATATACTATCTACATTTCTTAATTCCTGAATAAATTTTTTCCTTTGTGCTTGGTCAGTTATCCCCAAAGCCAATCTATTCAATTTTAATATTATATCAATGTCAGAATTCCTATACCTTCTTATTTTGAACATTTTTAATAAAAATGGACTGGCGGGGACTTCCAAAGCACAAGCTTTGCTCGCTTGTGTCTATTTGAACCCCGAGCCTTTAGAGATTAAAATTCACCCTAGCCAAGGGCGCATTATATTCTCCAACCGTTGCGAACGATTAGTGAGCTCTCGCGACTTTATGTCGCGTTGCGTGTCAACCGAGCAACCAGTTGCCAGATTTAACTACCAGCCCTTCTCAGTCCGAGCTTTCAGAGGTTTTACAAGATTTATAAATCTATCCGTAGAATCTTTCCAAACAATCACATAATAAACTGGTTTTTCATCTCGATATACCATTTATTTTGTTAGCCCTCAAAAATGTGTCCCAGTCTTTAATACCACTTTTCCAGATTTTTTTCTCAAGCTTATCTCCAATCCTCTCTAAAAAAATAAAACTGTTGGTTATCATAGTATAATTAATGATGAAATAAACATACTTTATTAGATTTAATCATTATTTATTAATAATAAAAAAAGAAAAATTGAAAAAAACTAAATTACTGTTAGGTTGTGTACAGTACTCCTTAAAATACCCCCACCTATTCCCTGCAGAGTTATTGGATATGTGCCTGTAGGTGTTGTCCCATTAAAGCTAGTCATTACTGTCAAAGTTGAGTTAAAGTTTGGAGTCCCTGACGTCGGATTTAATGTACATGTTGCATTTGTTGGACAATCGTACTGAAATAGGGATACTGTCTGTGAGTTTCCGCTTATCAAAGTCACTACTATAGTTGTAGTAGCTGTTCCACCTTGGACTACTGTATCACTGCTTGGATTTGCAGTCATTGAAAAATCAAATGGGGTATAGGTTACTGTTACTGGCACCCAGTCTAGATTACATGTAGGATTTTGGCCACCACCTTGCTTAAAGCAGGTTACATTTACTCTAAAGTTTGTATTGCCTAGCTTTGTAGGAGTCCAAGCAACATCATTTGTAACATCAATCAAGTATGTTTGTTCTGCTGTGTTGCCGCCAACAATATGAGATTGAGCATATGTTGCTCCGTTATCTCCGCTAACTCTAACATTAATAAATCCATTTGTTCTGGTTGCAAAGAAGTCTGCTCTTACAGTTACATTATTAACTATAGAGCCACTACCTATTGAGAATCCATAGTTTCTCCATATTCCAGATTTGTTTGCTGAACCAGTTACAGATGCTGTTGCTCTGTTTGTGTTATCAGCAAATGCATTAGAGCAACTAGTCCATTGGCCACTACAAGATGTTGGTGAGCTTGTTGTAGTAGCAGCATAAACTGCAAGTGCAGCTATTACTATAACTAACAAGGTTACAGCAATGTTCTTATTCATATTTAGCACCTCCTATATAGTTTTATTAACTAAAAATGTTTTACATAAAAAACTACAGGCAATATATAAGCTTTTCGTCTCATTTGCTCAAAATACACTACTTTAAAGCAATGACACTAGAATACACAAAATTTAAAAATTTTGAGTAAAAGTAAATATAAAGTAAAATATAAAGGTGATTGTGTGAAATGCGAGCATTGTAAGAAAGAATGCAAAAAAACTGTTAAGTATCAAGGCAAGATTTTTTGTTGTGATATATGTACAGAGAAATATAAGAAAAAGCATAAGCCAAAAGTGTGCGAATTTTGTTAAGGTTTTTCCATAAAATGGTCAAACCCCCTTCCCAATTTCATCTCTTTATTATTTTTTATTAATTTAATTCCATATCTCTTATCGACAATTTGACCAATAACCTTTATATCATATTTCCTAAGTTTGTTTAGTTTATTCGTTGGTGCAGTAAAGACAAGCTCAAAATCCTCGCCACCATAAAGTGCAAATTCAATAGGCTCTTTGCCTATTTTTTTTGAATCTATTATTGCATTTTTTGAAATTGGAATTTTGTCAGCATAGATAATTGCACCTACATTTGATTCTTTACATATATACTGTATTTCTGAGGCAATTCCATCGCTCACGTCAATCATAGAATTAACACCCACTTTAACTAGTTTCCTTGCTAAATCGAGCTGTGTTTCTGGCTCAAGATGTCTTTTTATTGATTTTCCATCCCGTTTATTTCTCAACAATTCCAAACCAGTAGTAGATTCGCCTAAATTTCCACTGCAGAAAATCAGATCATTTGTTTTAGCTCCGCTCCTTAATGTTAAATATTTTTTTTCTACAAAACCTATTAAGGCGATGCCGATAGAAATCTCTTTTGAACTTGTTACATTGCCTCCAACTATATCTATCTTATACTTTTTTGATTTTTTACATATTCCATTATATAAACTATCAACAAATGACGCCTCAATATCATTCGGCAAAGCTAATGAAATAATACAGAATCTTGGCAATCCTCCCATTGCAGCTATGTCGCTGACATTTTGCACAACTGCTTTCATTCCAATCTGTTCTGGAGTCCAGTGATCTAAAGAAAAATGCACATTCTCAACTAAAGAATCAGTTGTAAAAAGTAGATAATTGTCATTGTCATAGTTCAAGACTGCGCTATCATCACCAATCCCAACAATAACCTCCTTTGAATTTAGCTTTATCTTTTTTTTTATCCTTTCAATCAAGCCTACTTCACCAATATATTTTATTTTCATATCATAAATTTAGACATAAGTCAACCAATTCTTATACTTTTTAACCTTTCCTTTTACAATCTCATAGAATTTGTCTTTAATCTTCAATGTTAATTTTCCTACGTTACCATTTCCGATTAGTTTGTTGTTAACAGATACTATTGGTGCAATCTCGGTTGCAGTACCGCAGAAAAAGAGCTCATCTGCATTTTTTAAATCAGTAAGCGTTACTTGTTTTTCGTAAGCTTTGACACCTATATCTGCACTTAACTTCAATATCGAGTCTCTTGTTATCCCATGCAATGCGCTTTTGCTGTTTGGTGTAATCAACTTATTATTCTTTACAATAAAAAGATTTTCTGCAGGCCCTTCTGATACAAAACCTTCGCTGTCAACCATCAACGCTTCATCATAACCTTTTGATCTTGCATCATACATTGCTAATATGGAGTTTGCGTAATTGCCACTAATTTTGGCTCCAAAAACAGTTGAATCTTCAATTGGTCTTACAAATCTAGATATTTTAACCCTTAAGTTTTTTGAATAATAATTGTCCCAAGGCACAGCTAATATAGCGATATTAGTTGGAGCATCTTTTGGAAATACCCCTATGCCCCCATAACCATAATAAACCAATGGTCTTATATAGGCATCACCAAACTTATTTAATTTAATTAATTTTTTTATTGTGTTTTTAATTTGATTTTTTGTATAAACAATTTTCAAACTTAATGCATTTGCAGAGTGAAATAGCCTGTCAATATGCTCATTTAATCTAAAAATTACAACTGCTTTACTCGTTTTATAAGAATGTATGCCCTCGAAAACAGCACTTCCATAATGCAATGCATGCGTTAAAATATGTACTTTTGCATCTTCCCAGTTTACAAATTTTCCATCCATCCAAATGAATTTTGTTTTTTGTATCATTCAATACAAAATGAAGCCGTAAATTATCTCTTAATCCACCCACTTAGCGTTATCTGCTCGTCTTTTTTAGAACTTAAATAAATAACTTGCCCTTCTCTTGAGCCATACCTATAAACAGAAATTCCTTTGCATCCAAGCTCGTGCGCCAGTAAGAAAATTCTTTCAACATCTTCAACAGTTGCATCTTTTGGCAAAGTGACTGTCTTCGAGATGCCATTATCAACATATCCCTGAAAAACAGCTTGCATTCTTACATGCCATTCTGGAGCTATATCAGAGCCCACAACAAAAACTTTTTTTATTTTTTCAGGTATTTCCTCAATGTCCTTGATTGAGCCTTCTTTGTTTATTTTTTCAACAATTCCATCATTATACAAATTATGCTCCATTAATACTTTTTTTAGTTCTTTATTAAAATAAGTTAGAGTATTGCCTTCTACAGTTTTTCTTACATAGCTTAATGCAAATAATGGCTCAATTCCGCTTGAAACATCTGCAATTATACTAATTGTTCCAGTAGGTGCAATTGTTGTTCTTGTAGCATTCCTTAATAGCATATGGCGGCCTTTGAAATATTTGCTTTTTCTATTCCAAATGCTATCTTTCCAGCTTGGAAATACGCCTCTCTTTCTAACAAGTTCTGAAGAAGCAATGTCTGCCTCTTTTGATATGAATTTTATTATTTGTTCTGCAACTTCAATGCCTTGCTCAGAATTATAAGCAATACCTAGCTTAATAAGCATGTCGGCAAAACCCATAATACCAAGACCAATCTTTCTGTTCTTATATACAATTTTTCTGTTTTCTTTTAATGGATAATTACACATATCAATGACATTGTCAAGAAAATGAATAGCTATATGCACAGTTCTTCTTAATTTTTCAAATTTTATTTTCTTATTGTCAACCATATTTGACAAATTAATACTTCCAAGATTACATGATTCATAAGGCAAAAGTGGTTGCTCTCCGCAACTATCAGTGCTTTCAATTCTGCCAAGCTTTGGCGTCGGATTAAACTCATTTATCCTATCAATAAAAATGACACCAGGGTCGCCATTTAGCCATGCTTGCTTGCAAATAAGTCTAAAAATTCTTATTGCGCTTTCTTTTTTGACAATTTTCTTTGTCCTTGGATTTATTATGTTGTATTTTTTGTTTTTTTTAACAGCTTCAATAAAATCATCGGTTATGGCCACAGATACATTAAAGTTTGTCAATACATTTTCCTTGCTTTTTATGGTTACAAATTCCTCAATATCTGGATGGTTGACATTTAGAATTCCCATATTGGCTCCTCTCAAAGCACCTCCAAGCTTGATCTGCTCTGTTGCAGCATCAAATATCTTCATAAAAGAGACAGCCCCAGATGTAAAGCCAGTACTTTCAATTACATCTCCTCTTGGCCTTAGCTTTGAGAAATTAAAACCAGTACCAGCTCCAGTTTTGTGTATTAATGCTGTATCATGCAAGGCTTTGAAAATTGAACTTATGTCATCCTCAATTGGCAGTACAAAGCATGCAGCTAATTGCTGCAGTTTTCTTCCTGCATTATATAAAGTTGGGGAATTTGGCAAAAAATCAAAAGAAACCATTAAATTATAGAATTCCTCTTCTGTTTTTTTTATTGCTTTTTTAATATCTTTTTTGTGCTCGTATTTAGCATCTGCCAAAGCAATATTTTTAGCAACTCTCCTAAATAATTCTTCTGACTTTTCTAATATTTTACCGTTTTTGTTCTTCTTAAGATACCTCTGCTTAAGTATAAATAATGCATTTTTTGATAATTTTATTTTTGCCATTATTTTTTTAACATCCTCAACATATCTTTTAAATTTCGTGTATTAATTATGTCGCCTTTTTTTGCCCAACCTCTTCTTGCTGTTCCAATTCCTAGTTTGATAAAGTGCAGTTGGTCTGTATTATGGGCGTCAGTGTTTATAACTAATTTGACACCAGATTTTATAGCAGACCTTATGTGAACATCCCTTAAATCCATTCTTTCAGGATAAGAGTTTATTTCAAGTACTGTATTTGTTTTCTTAGCAACTTCAAAAACCTCGTCAATGTCAATTTCGTAAGATTCACGCTTTGTTATAAGTCTTCCAGTTGGGTGTGCAATTATATCAACATTTTCATTTTCCATAGCCTTAATCATTCTATAAGTAATCTTTTCTTTGCTGTTTTTGAACCCAGAATGAATTGATGCTACTACCACATCAAGATTTTTAAGTACTTTATTACTCATGTCAAGACTTCCCTCTGCTGTTATATTAACTTCAACTCCATGCAAGATAGTGATACCTTCTAATTTTTTATTTAATTCTTTAATTTCATTGCTCTGAGCAAGAACTCTTTTATCATCTAATGCATGTGCAATTGCTAACTTTCCAGTATGATCCGTAATGCAAATATACTCATAATCAAGCTTTTTTGCTGCCAAAGCCATCTCCTCAATTGTGTTGCTGCCATCGCTCCATTTAGTGTGCATCTGCAAGTCTCCTTTAATTTCATTGTAGCCAATTAATTTAGGTAGTGTATAACGCTGTGCAAGCTCTATTTCTCCTTCATCTTCCCTCATCTCAGGTTCGATATACTCCATACCTAATCTTTTATAGATTTCTTCTTCTGTTTTGCCTACTAATAGCTTATTGGTTTTCTTGTCAAATAAGCCATATTCGCTTAGCTTAAGCCCTTTTTCAATTGCAATCTTTCTTAGCATTATGTTATGCTCTTTATTGCCTGTGAAATAAAGCAATGCAGCACCAAATATTTCATCATTTAACACTCTTAAATCAACTTGTATGCCTTCTTTTAACCTTACAGAAGATTTGGTATCGCCTTTTGCAAGCACATCAGCCACATTAGGCATCTTGGTAAAGAAATCTATGACTTTGCTGGGATTTTTTGATGTTACAAATATATCTATGTCTCCTATTGTTTCTTTCATTCTTCGTGTAGAGCCTGCAATGCTAACCCTTTGAACTTCTTTTTGTGTTTTTAGCATTCTTACAACTTCTTCAGCACTGCTTAATGCGAATCCAAGTGGTACTCTTTGAGCTGATTTTCTCGCAAACTCTATACTTTTCAAGATGTTCTGCTCAACAGTTGGGCCTAAACCCTTTATTTGCTGTATCTTACCTTGTATTGCTACCTCTTTCAAGTCAGCAACAGTCTTGACACCTAACTGCTTGTAAAGCTTTAATATTGTTTTTGGGCCAACACCTTCAATAGAGCCAAGGCCTTCCATATCAACAGGGGTTTTTCTCTTTAGTTCTTCAAGATATTTTGATTTGTTGTACTGTAAGAAATCGCTAATTTTCTTTGCTATTCCTTCGCCAACTCCTGGCAATTCCATCAATCTGTTTTCTTTCCATACTTGCTCAATATCCTCTGAAAGACCTTCTATTACTAAGGCAGCTTTTCTATAAGCTCTAACTTTAAACGGTTCATTAGCAAATTCAAGATAGTCTGCAATCTCATTTAGTAGTTCTGCCACTTCTATGTTTTTCATACCATATATTTTTAGACTTAGAGAATATTTAATTGTTTCGATGTGATGCTATTGGATTACTACAAGCAGAAATGGGAAAACAACACAATGGTAGAAGTTATATTCTTAATAAATCCTTTGTTGTCTTTGTTAATATAATTATTTTATTTTTGAATAGTAGAGTATCTTCAATCCTTATTCCAAATTTATTAGGAAAATATACCCCTGGTTCAATTGTAAAGACCATGTTGTTTTTTATTCTGTCTTTAGAATTTAAAGTTAAATTGGGTAGTTCATGTATTTCAACACCAACACCATGACCAAGTCCATGAATAAATTTATTTTTATACTCTCCAAGATTTTTATTTACAAAATCATAAAGTTCAGAACATTTTTTGTTATTTTTTATTTGATTAATTGCATTTTTTTGAATTTTTAATAAAAAATCATAGACTTCTTTTTCTTTTTTGCTTGGCTTTCCAACATAGATTGTTCTTGTTATATCAGAGCAGTAGCCTTTATATCTTACACCAAAATCAATAATACAAAATCCATTTTTTATGTTTATGTTTGAAGGCTCGTGATGCGGCATGCTACTATTACTTCCAGATGCTACAATTGGGTTAAAAGAAAGCTCTAAGCCTAGCTTTTTCGTCTCATACTCGAGAAAAGCAGCTGCCCCCGCTTCTGTTTTGAAATCCTTAAAATTTTTTATTGTATTTTGAATTATCTTATCAGCATAATTGCATGATTTTTTAATAATTTTAATTTCCTTTTCTGTTTTGATTTGCCTTAACTTTAAACAATCCAATGATATATCTTTAGTTTTTATATTTTTGAATTGTTTTTTAAAATGATTATAGGAATTCAATGTGAAATTATTTTTATCTATGGCAATATTTTTAACTTTTAGTCTATTTTTTTTTATAACACCATATATTGACTCAAAAAATTTTTTTTTATCCATCAAATAAACTTTTCTAATTATAGATTTTTTTGCTCTTTCAAATTCCATCTCAGGCGCAGTAAGAAATGGTGATTCTTTTTTTTGTATAATTAATGCCCCTAAACCTTTGTAGCCAGAAAAATAAAACATATTTGGATTGAATTGTGAGGAATCTAAATTATAAAACAAAGCAAAATCACAGTTTTTGTTTTCTAAAATTGATTTAAAATTATTGGATTTCATAAATGTTTTTTGAAATCGGTGACTCTTACAGAGGTTCTAACTGCCTTTTCTTCATCTTTTCAATAAATTCAGGTTTCAGTTCAGGCTCAAGAATTTCTGCTCCATATTCAAGAACTACCTTTTCTATGGCTCTGGATTTATCTTTAAGATTGTGCTTCGCTTTTACAATATTTAGTATCTGATTTACTTCTTCTGAAATATCTATCATAGCTTGAACCATATACGCCACCTATACTTTATATATACATAACATATATATATATAAAAATGTTTCGACCAAAATACCAAAAAAAACCAATTAGTATTTTCGCTCATTGTTGCAACATAGTTAATCCATAAATAACATAAAACCAGTTATTTTAATATTAATTTTTATTTTATAACCTTGAGTGATCTTTCCAAGTTACCTTTTATATCATCTTTTGTTATTTGTTGTTTTAATCCTCTTTTGACTATTTCATCCATCATTTCTCCTACGCTTAAATCGGCTATTTCTGCAGCTTCACTTGTAGAAACTTTGCCTTTACTGAAATTTTCTAAAGCAATTTCTAGTTTGACTTCTGCAAAACCCCTTTCTAATGCCTCCCTTATTATTATGGATTTATCAACCATCTCGAGTTGGGCTAATTTTTGTGCTTCTTTCATCAAATCTTCCTTTAATCTTACTGAAACACTTTTCATCATTTTATTGCCTCCTTATAGTATTTAATTAAATTCTTTGAATACCATCCATATTCACTTAAATCGTCTAAATATTCTAATGCTTTCTTTTTAGTTATAACCTTATTTTTTAATAGTACTGCAATCACGTCCAATGAAGTCATTAAACCAATTCCTAATGCTTTAGCCGCATTCAAACATTTTTTATCGTCACTTATAATTATGTGCTTTGTTTTGTAAGCCAATGAAACAACTTCAAGCTCGCCAGCCTTTAGGTTAAGTAATTTTTCAATATTATTTTTTATTGATTCATCAGGTATTTTCAGCTTTATTTTATTTTCTTTCACTAACCTTTCTACTAATAGGCTGTCAGCTCTCCCTTTTTCTTTACCTCTAACTACTTCTTGATATACAATTTTTGATGTGATTACATTATTGCGATTTACAAGTGTTTCCAATATGCTAACTTTTGACAAAAGTATTAATGCAGTAGCGTCCGCTATTATTGTCATACATTAATTAAAAATGTGTTACATATATATATCTTTTGGTTCGCTTAAACTATAACTTAAACTATATTTTCCAACATATATTTTAAATCACAGATATATATATATATATATCCGAGTTTTGAAGATTGTTTTTAAATAAAATGTTAGAAGATAAAAAAGAGAAAAAGGATTATTTATTTTCTATAGCTGTTATAGCGATTGTTGGAATTGTAGCTATTGTTGCGATTTTTCTTGGAGTTCTTAGTATGAAGAATAATATTGTTACAACTACAAAAACAGCTACTTATGATAGTGCATCTTTAGAGACTTCTTCTGAAATTGACTTGGTTGGAGAAGCATTTACAACTTGCAAAGATACTGATGGTGGAAAAAATATTCAAGTAAAAGGTACAACTACAGGCCCAGATGCGATAACTGGTAGACCAGTTAGAAAAACAGATTTTTGTGTAACCCAAGGTCCAAAACAAGGCAGATTAGACGAATTTTTTTGTGAGAATGGCAAAGTTTATGATGCAACTTATGGACCAGAAGATGGTTGTAGCAAATGCAAGAACGGCATTTGCATAGGCGGTGACTCATGGAAAGTATCTACTTCTACTAATATGTTAGAAATAAGTGAAGATTTGTCAAGCGGAATAAATAGAGAAACATTAAGGGACATAAAACAAGTAATAGGACAATTTGAGTTGGGCGCATTGGCTAATGGCATAGTTTTGGATAAAAGAGGAAGGCAGAATCCATATACGCAATCATTGTATTTATTAGGATTAGGATCAGAGACTGCTAAAAATACAGGTTATGTAGTATACACAGAAGATGATAATGACATTACTGCTGATTTCCTATTTTTTAGATCAGGCAAAGAAATTGGAAAGTATATGCTTGAGTTCCCAAAACCATTGACAAGCACTGTCAAAAATAATAGCTTAGTTGGCATAGAATTTTCAAATATTACGATGTTTGATAAAATATATACAATTGTAGAAGCGCGAAGATTCATACAATCAGGAATTGTGTTAACATTAATGAGCGATGTAGTTATAGGTACGCTAACGAAAGGTCAGAGTAGGGTATATAATTCTGGAGGAGTAGATTATGAAGTAACATTAAATTATGTAGATAATGATGAAGCCCAATTTATTGTTAATGGAGAGCATACAATAAAGTTAAAAGAAGGAGACATGGATAAGCAAGCAGATGGCTCAACTATTGGATTAATTAGTATAAAATCTGTAAAGGGCGTGTACGTAGCAACATTTTACTTAGGGCAAGAGAAAATGGAATTAAGGGACAACAATATTGCTGATAAAAGCTCATCATATGACTTAAAGGTAAATGATAATACAATAGATGACGCAAATGTCATAATAGAGGGTAGTAACCAAAATGTTTTATCATCAATCAAAAAAATATCAGTTGATATGTTTGCTGATGATAATTACTTTGTTCCAGCTAATGGTAAGTTAAGTACGGCAATAATAGGAGAACATGGAGAACCAGAAGTATTATTCACTCAAAATTGGGACATCGAATATTCCAGCTTATCGATTGTGCCAGCACAAGATATTAAGATAAGAACAAGTTCAACATTTGACATGAGTCAATACAACTTAGAATTTGTTGATGGCAATCAATATACTGTAATTGTGCCAATAGCTAAAACTTTAGGAGGTAATAGTTTATTATTTGGTGATATTGGTAAAGATTTCATAAATGTTGAAAATCGAATAATAACAAAAGATGATTATCTTGTTGTGACTGATAGCAGCATGAAAAGGGGTGAAAGAAGAACATTTACTTTACAATATAAAGGTGCGGATAAGATAACAAGTGATAATCCAGTTCTTAAATTTAAGGATTTAGGAAGTGAAAACACAATAGAGCAAACATATACTAATACATCACCTTTAGCAACACTCAAAATTGGAGGTGCTGATTATAATGTATATAAAGCACCTCAAGCCGATGTTCAGACTAATGATTTTGATATACAAGTAGATTTAGATGGTGATAAAATTTTAGAATCAACAGGAGAGTTTGTAGCAGTTACTTCATCTTATGGAGGAGAAATCCATCTCAGAAATGATACAGCTAATAAAATAAACTTCACAATCAAAACGCCAGATAATGATAGAGATGGAAATGCTAAAGACTCTGTTAATACATTACAAGCAACAGATATTACAGGATTCATATACGTAGATAACGATATCGTAAATATTGAATATACTGGAAATGTTTTATTAAGGACGCCAAATGGTATGTCTAATGTTGCTTATGGATACACCAGTTATGGAAGCTTTATAACTTATAATACTGTGCTAAATGAACCTTCAACACTTACTATTAGCTATCCACAAGTACAAAGAGAAGCATTGGTTTATATAACTGCAAATTCATAAGTCATTAAGTACAAATAAACTTGACAAACATAAAACTATAAATATCGACTCTTTCTTCCAAATCTCTAATGCAAAAATACAAACTAGAAAATGGAATAACTGTTTTATTTGAAAAGAATTCTTCTAAATCAGTAGCAGTTGAAGTAATGTTCAAAGTTGGCTCTAATTACGAAACAAAAGAGCTTGCTGGA